>JAIRRI010000142.1 GCA_031256055.1 Bacteroidales bacterium | reverse complement strand
AGCGTCCGTATGTGGATTTGGACAATCCGGATGTGAAAATTGACGTGTATTTGTATAGAAATCGTTGTGTGATTTCGCTGAACAGTTCGGGAGATTCTTTGCATCGCCGCAATTACCGTATTCAAGCTAACCAAGCGCCGATAAACGAAGTGTTGGCAGCGGGTTTGATAGCGTTGAGCGAGTGGGATATGAAAACGGATTTTTACGATCCGATGTGCGGTTCGGGCACGTTGTTGATAGAGGCAGCCATGAAAGCGTGCAATATGCCCGCACAATTTTATCGAAAAAAATTCGCATTTCAATATTGGAACGATTTTGACACGATGCTCTGGAAGCAAGTACAGACAGCAGCTGTAGAGAATATCGGCGATCCTGAATGCGAAATTTTCGGTTCGGATATTTCTGAGGAAAGTTTGTATATCGCAGAACAAAATATCAAGCAAGCGCGCTTGCACAAAGACATTAGCCTGCGTTTGGGCGATTTTATGAAATTGGATCCGCCTTGCGAAAAAGGATTAATTGTTAGCAATCCGCCGTACGGCGTGCGTTTGGAAGTGGAAGACTTGATAGAAATGTACCAAAATATCGGTGATAAACTCAAGAAAGATTATCAGGATTGGACAGCGTGGTTTATCAGTTCGGATGTGGACGCAATGAAACGTTTCGGCTTACATCCATCGAAAAAAATTGAACTTTACAACGGTTCGTTGCTCTGTAAATTCCAGAAGTTTGAACTTTATGAAGGCTCTCGGAAAAAGTCGAAAAATGTGGAATAAATTTTGTTAGCCCGACAAAAACCTTTGAAGCCTGCGTTACAAACTGACGCAGGCTTAATTCATATCCGCCTGTTGATAACTTATCGTTCAAAACTCAAAATTACGCACTTTTTTTGACTACTTTTGCAGTATGATAAATTCGCAAAATACTGCACCCATGGCAAAGAAAGAGCCGAAATTGTTGACTACGCACGGTATTGTTCGTCAAGACGATTATTTTTGGCTAAATCAGCGTGATACGCAAGAGGTTTTGGAGTATTTGAATGCCGAAAATGCGTATGCTGGTGAGATGATGAAAGATACGGAAGACTTGCAAAAACAACTGTTTGACGAAATCAAATCTCGTATCAAAGAGGATGATCAAAGTGTTCCGTTTTTTCGCAGAGAATACTGGTACTACACACGCTACGAAACAGGCAAAGAATATCCGATTTATTGCCGAAAATTCCAAACATTGGAAAATTCGGAGGAAATTATTTTAGATGTGAACCAACTTGCCGAAGGTCATGCATTCTGTGCTGTTAGCGAGATTGCGATTAGCGATGATAACAACATGTTGGCGTTTGCGGTGGATTTTGTGAGCCGTCGGATTTATGATATTTGGTTTAAAAATTTGGAAACAGGCGAAATTTTGAACGAAAAAATTGAAAAAACTTCAGGAAATTTCACTTGGACTGCGGACAATAAAACCTTGTTTTATGTCAAGCAAAACCGCCAATTGCGCTCTTGTCGTGTGATGAGATACACACTTGGAAATCCCGAAAACGAACAAGAAATCTTTTTTGAAAAAGACGCAAAATTTAATGTCGGTGTTGGACGAACGAAATCGGAAAACTATGTTTTTATGTTTTCAGGAAGTTCCACATCGTCGGAATATCGCATTATTCCTGCCAATCAGCCCGAAGCGGAATTTCAAATGTTTCAGCACAGAGAAAAAGATTTGGAATATTCAATTGAACATTTTGAGGATCATTTTTTCGTGATGACGAATTGGAATGCCACCAATTTCAAATTGATGAAAACGCCAAAACGTTTGACAAACAAAGAGAATTGGAAGGATATTATTCCACATCGTGATGATGTAAAATTAGAGGATTTTGAAGTTTTTTCCGATTATTTAGTTTTGGAAGAACGAAAAAACGCACTCAATCACATTCGAATTATCAGTTTGAAAAACGGCGAGGATTATTATCTGGAATTTCCCGAAGAGGTCTATAATACAGGCATTGGTTACAATCCTGATTTTTACGCCACGCAGTTGAGATACGGCTATAATTCGATGACAACGCCAAGAACGGCGTATGAATATAATCTGAAAACTCGCGAAACAATTGTACTGAAACAGCAAGAAGTTTTGGACAAAAATTTCAAACCTGAAAATTACGAAAGCAAGCGTTTGTGGGCTGTTTCGCATGATGGTGAACGTGTGCCGATTTCTATGGTTTATCGCAAAGGTTTGCAAAAAAACGGACAAAATCCAACGTTGCTTTACGGCTATGGTTCGTATGGAATTTCGATTGATCCGAATTTCAGTTCGGCGCGATTAAGCTTGCTGGATCGTGGCTTTGTGTATGCGATTGCGCACATTCGAGGCGGTGAGGAAATGGGCAGAAAATGGTATGAAGACGCTAAATTTTGTAAGAAAAAAAATACGTTTTTGGACTTCATCGCTTGCGCGAAAACGTTGATACAAGAGAAATTTACATCGCCACAAAAACTTGCAGGAATGGGCGGAAGTGCAGGCGGATTGCTGATTGGCGCAGTAGCGAACATGCAACCCGATTTATTTCACACACTCATCGCTCAAGTGCCTTTTGTAGATGTGGTTACAACCATGCTCGACGAGGATATTCCACTAACAACAGGCGAATACGAGGAATGGGGAAATCCCAATGAAAAAGAATTTTTCGACTATATGTTGTCCTATTCGCCTTACGATAATGTGAAACCGCAAAACTACCCAAACATTTTGATAACAACGGGTTATCACGATTCGCAAGTGCAATATTGGGAGCCTGCAAAATGGGTTGCTAAATTACGAGCAACCAAAACAGACAATAATTTACTCCTGTTCAAAACCGAAATGAACTTCGGTCACGGCGGTGCTTCTGGACGATTTGAATCGCTTAAAGAGACAGCGTTAGAATATGCGTTTTTATTGAAAACAATAGGGGGTAAAGGATGAAAGGTTAAGGGTTAAAGGTTTTTTTGAAAAAAAATTATGGCTACAGAATTAACGATAGAACAATTTGTTGAAATCCTAAAAGACAAAGATATTATAAAACAGGAAGATTTATCTGTTTTTCAAATCATTTATTCACGTGAAGGTCATAAAACATATGCAAGTCAAGTAGGTAAAATAATGAAAATTGGAGGAACACGACCTGCCAGTCCAATTAATTTACAAATTGGACGACTTGCGAAACGAATAGCGAAAAAATATGACATTGACTTTACTACCCGAAAAAATCAGAAATACAAATATTGGGATTTATTTTTCAAAGGAGAAGACCACGGAAACCTCTTTATTTGGGAATTAACTCCAAACTTAATCAAAGCACTTGAAGAAACAGGATTAACAGTGAGCCACTTTGCTATTGATAGCAAACAGAACACATTTTGGTTTGTATGGAATCCAGATGAATGGGAGTGGAAAGACCTTGAACAAAATATTGAGGAATTACGGAATACAGGGAAAGTAACACTTCGATGGAGTTGTAAGGCTCATAAAAAAATTAAGATTGGAGATAGAATTTTTCTTGTAAAAACAGGCGACAATCCTAACAAAGGCATTATGGCTTCGGGGCAGATTGTTTCTGAACCATTTTTGGCACAACATTGGAATGATGAAAATAAAAATGCTTATTATGTTTTTATTGAATTTGATACAATCATAAATCCCTATAAAGAACCAGTAATGGTATTGGATGTTTTTCGAAATCAGCAAAATCGTCGTGTGCAATTCACAAACTCTAATAAAGACCCACTGGCATTTAGGGTTGTACCACGTTTTTCAGGTTTTCGAATTAAGCCAGAATGGATTGACGAATTAGAAAAACAGTGGTTTGAGTTTCTTTCAAAAAATAATAAGTTGACAGATTATCAGAGCGAGCCATTGTTGAATAATTTGACTTATTCGGAAGGTAGTCCTTTGCGAGTGGAACAAACGAGATACGAAAGAAATCCGCAAGCAAGAAAAGATTGTATTAAACATCATGGGGTAACTTGTAAAGTTTGTGAGATTAATTTTCAAAAAAAATATGGCGAATTAGGGCAAGGATTTATTCACGTACATCATTTGAACTATTTGTCAGAAGCAAAAGGAAATCAAAAGACAAACCCAATAGAGGATTTATGTCCAGTTTGTCCAAATTGTCACGCAATGTTACATAAAGGCAAATTAACCATTGACGCATTAAAGAAAATTCTAGTCATGAACCAAAAATAAAAAACATACTTGTCCCGTTAGGGACATCATATTGGTAGAAAACGAAACCACCCATAACCCAAACGTCCCGTAGGGACGGAATATAAACAATGGCAAACACCTACACACAAATTCATATTCACGCAGTTTTTGCAGTTCAAAACCGCTTATCGTTAATACAAAAACAATGGCAAGACGAATTGTACAAATACATTACTGGAATTATTGCCAACAGTGGACATAAATTGTTACAAATCGGAGGTATGCCTGACCACATTCATATTTTGTTTGGTATGCGACCAACGCAATCATTATCGGATTTAATGCAGGATATTAAAGGTAGTTCGTCATTATGGATTAACGAAAAAAGATTTGTGCAAGGTAGATTTTCGTGGCAAGAGGGTTATGGTGCATTTTCATACGGGAAATCACAGATAGACAGCGTTGTCAAATATATTCAACAACAGGAAAAACATCACAAAAAACGCAGTTTTGAAGAAGAATATATGGAACTACTGAAATTGTTTAATATTGAATTTAATGAAAAATACATATTGAAAAATCCGGACTAATATCTTGTCCCTACGGGACAACGTGAGTTGGGAACATTTTTCTACCAATATCATGTCCCTAACGGGACAATACCACAAACAAAACATATTACAAAAACCACCTTGCAACCTCGCACCATTTAACCACTAACCATCAACTATTAACCAAAAACAAAAGATATGATACAAGCATCAGAATTCCCACAAAACGCCGATGGAAGTGTATATCACCTTCATTTGCTACCAGACCAACTTGCGAAAACCGTTGTCTTGGTTGGCGATCCGGGGCGTGTAGAAACGTTTTCGAAACATTTCGAGCGCATTGATCACAAACAGATGAACCGCGAAATTTGCACGCATACCGGTATTTACAAAGGAAAACCTTGTTCCATTTTATCAACCGGAATGGGTACGGACAATTTAGACATTGTCGTGAATGAGTTGGATGCCTTGGTTAATATCGACTTGAAAACTCGCGAAATCAAACCCGATAAAACTTCGCTAACCCTTGTAAGAATAGGTACTTGCGGATCGTTGCAAGAGGAAATTGACATCAACAAATTCATTGCATCTGCTTACGGATTTGGAATTGATGGTTTGATGAATTTCTACAAACCTGAAAACGATGTGTGCAATCGTGCGATGGAAACGGCATTTTTGAATCATGCAAAATGGTTGGAAACATTGCCGAGACCGTACTTTGTAAAGGCTTCCGATGAATTGTTGGAACGTGTTGCAAAACATGATATGTATCGCGGAATCACAGCAACGGCGCAAGGTTTTTATGGTCCGCAAGGTCGTGTATTGCGCTTGCCGTTGGCATTTCCGCAAATGCACGAGGTGATGAAATCGTTTGAATACAACGGTTTGAAAATTACCAATCTCGAAATGGAAACATCGGCGCTTTACGGACTTGGGCAATCGCTCGGACATAAAACGCTCACAGCCTGTTTGGTTGTAGCCAATCGAGTAACCAAAAAATTCTCGGAAAACTACAAACAAACGATGGAAAACAGTATCGAAAATTTATTAGACCGAATTTTGGAAATACAATGAGCAAAATATCAGCATTAATCAAACTCATCGAAGACCCTGACGAACAAATTTTTTCGCAAGTGCGAAACGAAATTTTGTCTATGGGACAGATGATTATTCCAAACTTGGAAAATGCTTTGGTTACTGCTCCAAACGCGGATTCTGTTGAACGAATTTCCGAAATTTTGAACGAAATTCAGGTTAAAAATCTGTGTGAAAATTTTGAATGTTGGAAACACAGCAAAGAACAGGATTTACTCGAATTGATGATTTTGGTGGAGCAAATTCGCGATTTTAATTTCTCTAAACAAAATATTATCGAAATCATTGCTCAAATCAAAATGGATATTTGGCTCGAACTGAACGAGAATCAAACCATTTTGGAACAAATTAACATTATTGATCGAATTTTTTACACCAAATACGAATTTACGGCAGACGAAAAAGAATCTTATGCACTTTCAAACTATTTCATTTATAATCTTTTGAAACATAAAAAAGGAAATGATACCACGATGGGTTTGTTGTATTTGTATTTGGCTCAATCTCAAAAAATCTCGTTTTGGGGTGTGAAATTGCTTTCGAATTTTATATTGGCGTATACGAACGCTTTGGAAAATAAAGAGATTGACGATGTCCTGTTCTACTTAAATCCATATAAAATTTTACCAAATAAAAATGATAAAAATGCGGCAAAATTCTCTTTACCAAATCTGCTTGATTTTTTTGCAAACGCAGGCGTGGAACTGAATGTAGCCGATATCACACCTTGTTCCAATACAGATATTGCACGTCGTTGGTTGTGGTTTATTCATCAGGCTTATATTCGCAAAGGCGACGAAGGAAAGATGGCTTTGTTGAATAAATTATTAAAATTATTTGTTCATATCTGATTTTTTCCGTACCTTTGTCAAATATTTTTTTGCATGGATATTTTTCAGCATATACCTAAACTTAAAAGCCTGATTGAACAGTCGGAGCGTATCGTGATTTTGACACACTACAACCCTGATGGAGATGCGATAGGCTCAAGTGTGGCGTGGTATGATTATTTGCAAAACATTGGTAAAAATTCACAAATCGTAATTCCCAACGATTTTCCGCAAAACCTCAAGTGGATTAAAGGCTCGGAAACAGCCTTGATTGCTAACCAAAACATGGAAAAAGCAGAGGCTTTAATTACGAATGCGGATTTGTTAATTTGCAACGATTTTCAGTCGTTTTCGAGAATTGATAAACTTGAAGAAATTGCTAAAAAGTCAAGTGCAACAAAAGTTTTGGTTGATCATCACATTGATCCTGAAATTGACCAATTTGATTTGATATTTTCAAATGTAGAAAGTTCCTCAACGGCTGAATTAACTTTTGAATTAATTACTCGATTAACTCCTGAAAAGCCTGTAAGCACGGCTGCTTCGGAAGCAATTTATACCGGAATTATGACGGATACGGGCTCGTTCAGTTATTCGTGCAATCACAAAAAAACGTTTGAGATTGTAGCCAAATTAATTGATTTAGGAATTGATGCACGCTGTGTCCATCAAGACGTTTATAATACATTTTCGGAAGACAGAATGAGATTGTTGGGACATTGTTTGACTAACCGATTGACAGTTTTACCTGAATTTTCAACGGCTTACATGTATCTCACCAAAGAAGATTTGCGCGATTTTCGCTATGTTCCGGGCGATACGGAAGGCATTGTTAATTATGCACTTTCAATAAAAGGTATAAAATTTTCTGCCTTTTTTATTGAACGAGAAAGCCGAATTCGAATTTCATTCCGTTCGAAAGACGAAATTGATTGCAACGAATTTGCCAAAACCTTCTTTAATGGCGGCGGACATCGCAATGCTTCCGGTGGAAATTCGTTTGAAAATATACAAGAAACCATCCAAAAATTTGAAAAATTATTACCTGAATTTAAACAGAAAAACAACTTTTAATCATAATTAAAAAATTAAACCAAATGAGAAAATTTTTATTTGTAGCAACTGCTTTGCTCATGACAGCAAGCGTTTTGACCTCTTGCGGAAGAGGCGGTAAACTCAAAGGATTCAAACGTACCGAAAGCGGGTTGAATTACAAGTTTCACACTAAAACCGATAGCCCGAGAGCACAACTTGGCGACATCATTATTGCTGAAATCTGGATGTATTTGGGCGAAGAATTGGAATATACCAATGAAGGATCTCCTGAACCGATGTTCCAAGTTATGGAACCGCAATACCCCGGAGATTTGATGGAAGCCCTTCAAATGGTTGGAACAGGCGATAGCGTAACGTTTGCGTTTTCACTCGATGAGATGAGAAAACACGATCCTACTGTGCCTGATGAAGATGCTACACACGTGTTCTATACCATTAAAGTTCACGGAATTTACACGTTGGAGGAATTTCAAGCTAAAATGGAAGCTGATCAAATCGCAGGCGAACTCGAAGAAGCTGCGAGATTACAAGCTTATATTTCTGAAAAAGGAATCACTGTGAAACCTAATGATGATGGTGTTTACGTGATTATCCATACGAGAGGAACGGGTGCTGTTGCTGCTCAAGGAAAAACGATTAGCGTAAATTACACTGGAAGTCTGTTGGATGGAACAGTGTTTGATACAAGTTTTGAAGCCATTGCGATAGAGCACGACATTCAACGTTTTACGTTTGAGCCACTCCAATTTGTGGTTAGTGCAGGACGGATGATTCCGGGTTTTGACAATGCTGTTTTGGGTATGCGAGTTGGCACTAAAGCGACGTTGATTATCCCATCGGATATGGCTTATGGCTCGCGTCCACACGGACCAATTCCTGCGTTTTCGCCGTTGGTTTTTGATATTGAAATTGTGGATGTAAAATAATTTGTAAAGTGACTATACAAAATTGCAAAAAAAATAAAAACCAAACTGCCTACGAAAAAATAATGTGCTAATAATACGCACATCTTGAAGTATGCTGAAAAAAGCATTTTAGTTTATTCTTACTAGTAGAAAATCTGGCGATTTGAAGCAAAGGAAAGATTAAGTCAAAATGCTCACGCAAAGCGTGGGCTTTTATTTATTCTGCCTTTGCGGGTTATGCCAGATACCTCTACTAGCAGGATACCTGAAAAGTACCACGCTTTTTTATGTAAATGTGTGTATGTGAATAACAAAATTAGTTGGTACAACAAAACAGCCTCCTGTGAAAGTTGTGGATTAAAATCAAACTAATTAAAGTCTGCTTAAGGAACGGACGTAAAACAAAAAAGAAAATGAAAAAAATATTATTTACAACAGCATTATTTAT
>JAIRRI010000137.1 GCA_031256055.1 Bacteroidales bacterium | reverse complement strand
ATAATGTAGAGACGCACGGCCGTGCGTCTCTACCAAAAAAATAATAAAAACCAAATCAAAAACACCATGAAAAAAATTCTTTTCCTAATGGCAATCGTTGCGATAGTTGCGATTACATTCACAAATTGCAAAAAAGACAAAAACAAAGGACCACAACCACTCACGATAAAAGCACAAGTGGAAAACGGGGCTAACTACAATGATGTTTTCAAACGAGTAAGAGCAATTATTTATGATTATCCGTCTCCGTACATACTCGATCACACTAATTGGGTTAATGGTGGATTTACACTTACCCTTCCGGCAACGATAGATACCAACTATTTTTATGCTATTGGTGATGAGGATTTTCCCCCTAGCATTACTATCAGTAACAAAAATGCCAGAGTGACAGAAGTTGACTATTTTGAAGGCTTTTCGTCAACCACTGGTTGGGACTATTGGTACAATGAAGATGATTTTATCCATGCTAAAATAGACGTGAACCTAACCTCTATGTCTATTTCTGTGACTCAAGTTTACTACTTATATGCGGACAGCCCGTTGTCAATAAGTGGATCGTACACCGATTATGATAGGGAAGTGAGATTCAGTCTATCTTTGAGAGCTGGCTGGAACGTGGGATATCAAACGATGAAAATATCAATGGACGGTATTGTGATGGAAGTTTCGACCAATGCTGTCGCTGGTTGTAAATGGTACACCCTATCCGACCTTTATGATCTTATACCTTTTAAAGCGTCAGAAAATAACCACGGTGATTTGATGAAAAACAAGCTAAAAACGAAACGAACAATTTTTGGTAAACCAATTAAAAAATCCAAATAATTTTTGTAAAAAGCATGTAGGGGCGGGTTTCAAACCCGCCCCTACGTATTATTTCGTCACCTGATTATAGCAAACCCTGCACAGCGGTTGATAACTCTCCGTTTCGCCAAGCATCACCAATTTATCATTGTTTGCCGTGCGATGTGAAAATAGCGCAGGATTTCCACATTGCATACAAATGGCGTGAACTTTCGTTACATATTCGGCAATAGCCATGAGTTTGGGCATCGGACCAAAAGGCTGCCCTAAATAATCCATATCCAAGCCTGCTATAATCACTCGAATGCCGCGATTGGCAAGAGTTGTGCAAACATCCACCAATTTTTCGCCGAAAAATTGTGCTTCGTCAATCCCCACCACATTGGTGTCGTCGCCAACAAAAAGCAAGATACTTTCTGCTGCATCAACAGGCGTTGATTTAACGGCTCTTTCGTCGTGAGAAACCACGTCCTCTTCGGCATATCGCGTATCTATGGCGGGTTTGAAAATCTCAACATTTTGTTTAGCAATGCGAGCGCGATTGATACGGCGGATCAGTTCTTCGGTTTTGCCTGAAAACATGGAACCGCAGACCACTTCTATCCAACCGCGACGAGGAGCTAATATTTCGGGATTTTCGGTGTTCATAATTTGCAAAGATACGGAAAAAAAATGAAATTGAACAAATGTTTTGGTCAAAATTTTTAAAAGTCAAAAAATATTCGTACCTTTGCAGACTTATAAAAAATTTAAAAATACATAATCAATGAAAAAATTTAACAAAAACCTCGCAGAAACGCTGAAAGGCGGGGTAATTATGGACGTTTCCACACCTGAACAAGCCCACATTGCTCAAGAAGCGGGTGCAGCCGCTGTTATGGCATTGGAACGTATTCCGGCTGATATCCGCGCTGTAGGCGGTGTTTCGCGTATGAGCGATCCGAAAATGATCAAAGGCATTCAAGCCGTTGTGAAAATTCCGGTAATGGCCAAAGTGAGAATTGGACATTTCGTAGAAGCCCAGATTTTAGAGGCTTTAGGAATAGATTACATTGATGAAAGCGAAGTGCTTTCGCCCGCCGATGATGTGTATCATATTGACAAAACTAAATTCAATGCACCGTTTGTTTGCGGTGCAAAAAATCTTGGAGAAGCGCTTCGCCGCGTTGTTGAAGGTGCTTCAATGATTCGTACCAAGGGCGAACCCGGAACGGGCGATGTGGTTCAAGCTGTTCGTCACATGCGTGCAATCATGTCTGAAATGCGCAGAGTACAAGGCATGCACGAAAACGAATTGTATCACACCGCAAAAGAATTGCAAGTACCTTACGAATTGGTGAAATTTGTTCACGAAAAAGGCAAACTTCCCGTGGTGAATTTTTCTGCGGGTGGCGTTGCTACACCTGCTGATGCTGCATTGATGATGCAGTTGGGCGCAGAAGGTGTGTTTGTAGGTTCAGGTATTTTCAAATCGGGCGATCCTGTAAAACGTGCGAAAGCTATCGTAACAGCCGTTAAACATTTCAACGATCCGAAAATCGTTATGGAAGTTTCCGAAGATTTAGGCGAAGCTATGGTCGGCATCAACGAGGATGAAATCAAGTTGATTATGGCTGATAGAGGGATTTAAAAACTATGGAAAACTATCGTAGGGGCGTATTGCATACGCCCTTTTTTATTTTTTAATTATTGACGAACTTTCGTTCATTCCACCACGCCACTCCCATAAAACAAACGATAAACAGTAATCCAACTCCACGATTAATCCAAATATTGGAAAAATCTAAGGCATAATGATGAACAAAGAAAAGCATTAATGCCCCAAGAGTGTATAAAGATAGCGCTTTTACAGGATACGGAATCGGAAAATGACGTTGCCCAAGCCAATATGAAATCAATACAATCGTAATATAACAAATCAACGTTGCCCAAGCTGCACCGATATAGCCGAAAATCGGCACTAACAGAATGTTTAGCGAGATAGTAATCACTGCACCAACGAAAGAAATATAAGCGCCATATTTAGTTTTATCGGTAATTTTATACCATACAGAAAGATTGTAAAATACGCCTAAAAATAAATTTGCCATTAATAGAATCGGTACAATCACAGCCCCTTCACGATATTGAGGCCCTACAATCAGCATAATGTCGTTTAAAAATAACGTGCAAAATAGGAAAATCATCAAACACGCCAACACAAAATAACGCATTACTTTGGCATAAAGTTCAGGAGCATTGCGGTTTTCAGCTTGTTTGAAAAAGAACGGATCGGCTGCAAATCGAAACGCTTGAATAAACAACGACATTAAAATTGCCACTTTGTAACACGCTCCGTAAATCCCGACTTGTGCCATGGCTGTGGATTTATCCGCAATCAGATATTTCATGAAAATGCGATCAAACGTTTCGTTTATGATGCCTGCCATGCCCCAAATCATCACAGGAAGTGCATAAATCAACATGGATTTTGCCAGCTGTTTATCGAAGTTAAAATGCAGTTTCAAAAACTCGGGAAGTAACAACAGAGCAGTAGTTAAACTCGCCAAAAGATTCGAAATAAAAACATAACCTACACTGATTTCGGGACGATAAACGAACTGCAAAATCGAATCGGGATTATGTTTCAAAACAAACGGACAAAGTATCAAGAAAAACAAGTTGAATCCGATGTTTGTCGAGATGTTTACGACTTTTAAAAACGCAAAACGAATCGGTCGTTCTTGATTTCGGAGCGATGCAAACGGAATCACGCATATCGCGTCTAACGCGATAATTAAGGCAAACCAAACAATATATTCGGGATTGTTAGCATATCCAATGGCAGATGCCAACGAATTTCGAAACAAAAATGCCAAACCAAACAACGTAATCGACGAGGTCAACAGCATCGAAACCGCTGTACTGAACACGTTTGGATTGTTTTTTTCTTTCGAAACAAAACGGAAAAACGCCGTTTCCATACCGTAAGTTACAATCACCATCATCAACCCAACCCACGCGTAAAGTTCAATAACCATGCCATATTCCGCAGGAATAAACAATCGCGTGTAAAGCGGAACCAACAAATAATTGAGCAGTCGCCCGATGATGGTTGGCAAGCCGTAAATGGCTGTTTGTCCGACTAAATTACGAATTGCCATGCTATTCTTGGTAAATTTGGGCTAAAACGGTTTGTCCGACGATGAGCAGTGTGTTTTTATCAATAATCGACAAATCGTCGTGAATGGTGTGCCATTGCGGGAAAAAGCGAGATGCTGTTTTTCGATCATGATGAATGATATTGATCATCGGAATGCGCGCAAGTGTATTGACATAATAATGATCATCAAGAATATCGCCACCTCGTTCATTCACAAAAGCATATCCAAAACCTAATGCCTGAGCGGTTTTCCAAACTTTATTCACAATATCGGAAGCAAAATACATTGAAAATCCTTCCTTGGCAAATCTCGGATTTGCAGCCCCAACCATATCTAACAAAATGCCGTAATTGGCTCTATAGTTGAATTTGTGCGGATTTTGCGCCCAATGTTGTGCGCCCAAAGCCCACGTATCTTGATTGCGATGAAAGGAAACATCTGCAAAATCAGGCGTTCCGTAATCTTCGAGATCGAAAAAAATAATATCAACTCCAACATTTGGTCTGTTTATGGACAATTGTCGTGCAACTTCCAAAAGCACGCCCACGCCGCTTGCACCATCATTTGCCCCTGGAACGGGTTTGTGCCAATTGTTCGGATCAGGGTCTTGATCGGCTGTAGGTCTTGAATCCCAATGAGCGCCAAGCAAAATACGAGATTTTTTTTCGGGCGAAAACAAAGCGATGATATTTTTTCCATGCCGTATTTCACCATTCCACACACGTGCTGAAAATGGTTGTACCACGACTTCATCAGCATAAGCGGAAATCGTTTGTTGAAGCCAATTTGCACATTGTTCGTGTGCCCTCGTCCCGGGCACGCGAGGGCCAAAAGCCACTTGCTTTGCTACAAAATGATAAGCCGAATCGGCATCAAAATCGGGCAAAACAATTTTAGCTTCAGATGTCGAATGCGCCTCTATATTCGATGAAGACCGCGTTTGACAAGATATCCAAACGAACAGTAAAATAGCGAGAGAAAAACAGTGGTGTGATTTCATTTTGCAAAGATACGAAAAATAGTTTATAAAGTTTATAAAGTTCATAAAGAATGAATAATTTTTTGCAAGAAATTGTGTTTGTGTCATTTTTTTTCGTATCTTTGCACAACATTTAAAATTTATGCGTCATTTTTCACTCGGTATAATTGTTTTTCTCATTTGGCTTCCTTGCTCATTCATTCATGGACAAAACTACCAAAGAATGGATGACCATGTAGACGATTCCCGCGTTTTCGGAAAAAATAATCTTTCTATTTCTTTGCTTCCGCTTGTTGAACGTGGCTTTGAACTGCACTATGATCGAAAAATCGTTAACAAGCATTGGATTAAAATCGCGCCGGCGTACTACAGATTTCAAGACTGGAAACAAAGAAACACTGATGGTTTGATGCTTTTACAAGGCTATAGTTTCAAACTTCAACACAAATATTTCCCGTATTCCAACACGAAGTCGCAGGTTGGCTTGTTTTTGAGTTATGGACCCAATTTTCAACATTTCGATTTTACAACCGGAAGGGATAATAACATCAAAATCGATAAATATGGCTTCGAGTGTGTGATCGGGTTGCACAAACTGTTCCGTAACGTGTTTTTCTTTGAAGTTTATGGAGGACTTGCAACTAATTATTTAAATAATCGGAGTAATGAAGGCGTTGACTGGCGCGAAATTTTGGAAAAACATAGTTCAACGTGGCTTAGCTATGGGATCACCGGAAATTATTTCGTCTTGGGCTTAACAGTAGGTATTTTATTTTAATGAAAAATCGAGTTTTATATGGCATATTAGTATTTTTACTGTTTCCGAACGTTTCCGGAATGGCACAAATACGAGTGAGAGAAAACATCCAGGACGGGAAAACTTTAATCATGCTGACTCCTCAATATTTGCGGGTTGATCAACTTCGTATCGAAATTGATCGGAGAATTGCCGATCGGCACTGGATAACCCTTGCACCTCATTACGTGCAAAATTTTCAGCAATATCAAACTCATTCAGGGTTTGGGCTTGTTGCCACCTATAAATTTTTCTTTGGGACTTCATCCTATCTTGGAGGAGGCTTACAATTCACACATCATACCATCAATAATTATGCCAGAGACGAGTATATAAACATGGATGAAGTATGGCTCTATAAAACCGATATTACGCAATATGGGATTAATGCTATTGTCGGGCGTTACGTTCGATTGCTCCCTCATCTTTTCGGAGATATTTACGGTGGATTTGGATACCGATATTCTGAAACAAAATCGTCTGATGGGATCAATCATTTCGGTAAGGGACTTTTAAGTCCAAATTACACCGGGCTGACGCTTGTTTTAGGGGTTCGTATCGGTATTATGTTGTAAATTTACGTTGAAATTTTCCCGTCTTTCATCAAAATTTTTCGGTCGGATAAATTTGCCAGATGCTCGTTGTGCGTGACAACGACGATGGTTTGCCCAAATTCATTTCGCAATCGCAAAAACAAATGATGCAATTGCTCGGCATTGTTTGAATCTAAATTTCCGGAAGGTTCATCGGCAAGTAAA
>JAIRRI010000111.1 GCA_031256055.1 Bacteroidales bacterium | reverse complement strand
AGTCTGTAACCATTGGAAATTCAGTAACTAAAATCGAATCTTATGCTTTTTCTGAATGTACCGGTTTAATGTCCATTAATGTAGATATGCTCAAAAGGAATTAATTTGCAAAATTCTATTAACGATTGTATCTTTGCGGCGTGAAATTAGACCTGACATACAAAGAAATCGAATCGCTGAGGTGTTATCAACGTCAGACTGTTGACAAATCCGTTTATACGAAAGTGACCACTATATTGATGATGTCCAGAGATTTTTCAGAATCAGACATCTCACAATCTTTAGGTATACATATTTCCACTGTTTACCGTTATGTTAAATCATATTCCACCGTAGGTCTGTCAGACTTTTTATCAACGAATTATGACGGTTTTTGGGGTAATCTTTCCAGTGTTGAGATAAGCATTCTTCGTACCGAGCTAAAACGTACCGTTTACACGGATTCCAAATCTATCGCAGCATGGATTGAAGATCGGTTTGGGGTACATTATAAACCTGCGAGTGTTGTTGATTTACTTAACCGTATAGGTTTCACATATAAGAAAACCAAGGAAATACCATGTGAATGTGATATTGAAAAGCAAAAAGCATTTGTGTCGGAACTTGCGGAAGTATTTGAAAATATTGATAAGGAAACAGTTGTTTATTATGCCGACGGGTGGGATGTAAAAAATATCACTGTTTTCTGTAATAATTTCGTTCCCTTATTTTATTTAATTCAATTTTTTCAGCAAATAAGGTTTTACAGACATTCTTTCTTTTCCACTCCTTTACCTTCTTTATGCTAATGGTTTCCATAGCCTGCCTGGTTTTTTCAGTATTATTTTGCCCCATCATGGCAGCAATGCAAAGGCATAAATCACTTATTCCAACTGTTTTGTTGCCTTTACCAATCTCCTTTTGTTTGGAAAAACACGATTCAATGATGTCGGAAGAACAGCAGACAGTTTTACCTTTTGAGGTGGTTGACAAATCATCAAAATACTCATCTATCAGTTTCTTTACATTCAACGAGTTAACACTGTTAGTGTTTATTTTTGAAAATATATTCATGGCTTCTTTTGCCGATTTATCGTCAAAGCCTTTGTTTTTCAATACTTTTTTCATTTCCTGCAAACAAATCAATATTTTGTAAGTCTCGTTGATAAAGTCTCTTAACGGTTCTAAAAAGGATAAGACTGCTTTTTCTTCATCATGCAACTCGTTGTTATCCAACAGGTGAATCATTTTTATTCCCCATTCAAACAAAGGCGTCAAATTCATAAATCTATTCATTATCCGTTGATTGGGCGGAACAATTCGGGCTATCCTGCTCATCGATTTCTGTGCTCTCAATAAAGACAAGGCTTTTGTGTATTCATCCAGTGATTTGTTTTTTTCATATACAGACTGGATTATCAATGAAAATTTATGATTTACATCAGATATATATTTGCAATTCAACAATTTGAAAGAACGTGTAAGATTACTTCCGGTATCAGAAATACAATAGGCTATCTGATTCAAATCAATATTCTGCTTGATTTCAGCGGCGATGGCATCCGATTTCCATGATGCGCTAACTTTTAAAACCAATGGGGTTAAATCTTTAAATGATAATGGTTTGCTTTGACTGCATCTATACTCCGGAACAGCCAGTACAAGTAAAAGTTTTTTATTGCCGAATTGAATACTCTCGTCGGCTATCAAAACCCACTTTTGATGATTGTAGAATTCAAAATTCATAAACTGACTGATACCCTGTTTTTTTGTCCAGTTAAGCACTGTTGTATGCGAAGGCATTCCAATATTCAGGTGCAAATATAAATTCAAATGTATAAATACTTTACATGTTGCCCTGAAACTGACACCGGCAACTGTAACAAGACTTATTGCCAATTGAATGACCGATAGCGAAAAACTGTGATTTTTGGGCTTATTGTCACAACTTATTGATAATCTATCATTTCTATCAATTTGCTTTTGAGTTTTTTTAAATCGGCTTCAAATTTGTCGGCACGTGCCTTGTGACACATGGCTTTTTCTTTCCACTGGTCACGACTCTGCGTGAGTTCCTTAATCCTCTTTTTCAACTGTTTCTTGTCCAGAGCATATTCTGTCGCCTTAGATTTCCAATCTGTCTTTATCATATTTATCTATCAAAAAAATTTCGGCAAAGATACAAAAATAGAACGAATATTTATTCAAAATATTAAACATTTTTTACACCCCACCCAAAAGGCATTTGTTTGTTTATTTTTACAGAGCAGAAAAAAAGTATTACCAATCGCTCTCTGCTAACGATTTTAGAAGATATAATTCTCAGGGAGTTATTGAAAGTTTGATAATATCTACGCATATTAGATTTGTTTTAGGGATTGAAAGCGGCAAAAGTTCTGCGCGATTAGGCTGTGACTGGATAGATTTTCTTTATGAAGCAGTAAATGACGCTATCTGTGGATATAATTGGAATACTTATAATTGGGCGCTTTCAATTTTGTCTTTTTACTGTCATCAAGAAGAACGTTTTAACAAACTTTTAACAAAATATGAAGAGTATCTCTCTCAAGCATCCGATGAAAATAGACAGACAGGCATTGACTTTTATAATGAA
>JAIRRI010000104.1 GCA_031256055.1 Bacteroidales bacterium | reverse complement strand
GAAAAACAAAAAGAAGGTAAAAAACGCATGCGTCAAATAGGAACGGTAGAAGTGCCGCAATCTGCGTTCCTTGCGGTTTTGAAGTTGGATTAACAAAACAAAAGATATGTCGAAATTGTTGCTAAATGCGCAAATTGTTAACGAAGGAATAGTGTTCCATGGGCATCTTTTTATTCAAAATCAAGTTATCAAAAAAATTTTATCGACAACGGATGATTATTCGTTGTTAATATCTGAACATACTGAAATTATTGACCTTTCGGGATATTATGTTTTACCGGGGTTGATTGATATACATGTGCATTTTCGAGAGCCAGGGCTGACACATAAGGGTACTATTTTTTCGGAAAGTCGTGCGGCTGTGGCAGGTGGCGTTACATCGGCATTGGATATGCCAAACACCAATCCACCAACATTGACTGAAAAATTATTGGACGAAAAACTTACTATTGCTGCAAAAAACTCGTTTGTAAATTATGGTTTTTTTATTGGAGTTTCGTCGAATAATTTAGATGATGTATTGAATGTAGATCCTCGAAAAACTTGTGGTATTAAGTTGTTTTTAGGTTCGTCAACGGGAAATATGCTGGTTGAGGATGAGCAAATTTTGAATACATTATTTGCCGAAGCACGCTTGCCTATTGTGGTTCACGCTGAAGATGAAAAACGCATTTGTGAAAATACCGAACGTATTAAATCACAATATGGCGAAAACCCACCTATCTCTGTACATCCGATTATTCGCGACGTTGAAGCCTGTTATCAAAGCACAAAAAAAGCCGTTGAATTGGCACAAAAATACAATACAAAATTGCATGTTGCACATCTTTCGACTGCCAAAGAACTAAATTTATTTTCTGATACTCCTCTTTCTGAAAAGCGTATTACAAGCGAAGTTTGCGTGCAACATCTGTGGTTTGCGGAAGATGATTACGAGCGATTGGGGACAAAAATCAAATGCAATCCTGCCATCAAATCCTTTGCCGATAGGGAAGCCTTGCGGGAGGCTGTAAATTCGGGATTGATAGATGTGATTGCAACGGATCACGCACCACATACGCGCGATGAAAAAGCGCAACCGTACTTCAAAGCGCCGTCTGGCATTCCGCTTGTTCAGCATAGTTTGCAGGCGTTGTTGGACTTAGTGCATCAAGGAATTTTTTCGTTGGAAACGATCGTTCAAAAAACGGCTCACAATCCGGCAACATTATTTGGTTTTGAAAAGCGTGGATTTATTCGTGAAGGTTATTTTGCGGACTTGGCTGTGGTAGACATGAATATTTCTCAAACTATTGATTCTACTAACATTTTGTATAAGTGTGGCTGGTCGCCGTTTGAAGAATTTACATTCAAATCAAAAATTATTTGTACCTTTGTAAACGGAAACTTGGTTTTTCAAAATTTTACAACTCCACAATTTAAACATTCAACAACTTATCAATTATGAGATTTCGCCCTATTCTCGCCCTTTTTATCGTGTTAATTTTAACCGGTTGCTCGGAACGCGCACAAAAACCGAAACCTTTTTTGAATGAAAAACAAATGGTGAAACTGATCACCGAAATGCATTTGACAGAGGTTGCTTTAAGACAGATGCAAGATAAAAATAAACACAACTTGGATTCAATGCGTTTGTACACTAATGCAGCATATTTCGAACTGTTTGAAAAATATGGGGTAGACAAAGAATCGTTTGAAGCAAATTTGTACTATCACACCTATTATTCCAGAAATTTGGAAAAAATTTACACGCAAGTTTACAAAAATATACATCATTTGGATAGTTTGAACAGACAAACCGAATTTACTTCTGCCAGAGAAGACATGTCGACAATTAAAAGCATCGAAAGGTAGATTTTTTATTGCGTTTTAACACTTTTTAACTAAAAACTGACGTTTTTAACACTTTTTAACAATTTTTTACTTTTTTCTTTGGAAAAAACATTGTAATTTTGTGGCGTCAAAAATTTACGTCATGGAAGAAGCAAGTTATAACGATCGAAAAATTTACAGTTTGAGCGATGTTGCGCAGAGTTTGAAAAGTGTGATTGAGCAAAACTATGTTCGAGATTTCTATGTTAAGGCTGAAATTTCAAAACTCAATTATTATCCTCACAGCGGACATTGTTATCCGGATTTGGTTGAGAAATCAGGTGCACGAATTACGGCTCAGTTGCGGGCTACAATCTGGTCAAGCGATTATTTGCGTATTCGGAAAAAGTTTGAGGATGTAACTGGAAATTCGCTTTCCGACGGGCTTCAGGTGCTTTGTTTGGCGCGTATGACCTATCATCCGAGTTATGGGCTTTCGTTGCACATTAAAGATGTGGTGCCGGAATACTCGTTAGGCGAATTAGCCAAAGCCAAGCAGGAAACCATTCTCCAACTTCAAAAAGACGGTGTTTTTGACCTCAACAAAACTCTCGCTTTTTCACTGCTTCCGAAACATATCGCAGTTGTTTCCGTGAGCACGAGTAAAGGTTACGAAGATTTCATGAGTATCATGAAGCAAGCGCCGTATCCGATTAACACGTATCTCTTTCCTGCTTTGTTGCAGGGCGATGGCGCGATTTTGTCAATTTCTGATCAACTGAAAAAAATTGCAAATATGCACGAGTATTTCGACGCGGTGGTGATTGTTCGGGGCGGTGGAGGCGATGTTGGGCTGAGTTGTTACGACAATTATGGATTGGCTTCGTTGATTGCAAATTTTCCACTGCCGATTATCACGGGTATCGGACATTCTACGAATTTCACGGTTAGCGAAATGGTGGCGCACCATGCTGCCATAACGCCGACTGACACAGGAAATTTTTTGTTGGAAAAGCAAGTGCTTTTTGCTGAACAGTTGAACTATTTTCAAAACAGTATCGCGGGATTTGCAGGGCAAACTTTGATTTCTGCACGTCAAAACATTCAACACGTCTCGCGCCTCATCAAACATTCAACCGACAAATTGGTTTTATCAAACCGCCAAAAATTGGACTACTTTGCACGACAACTCATTTATTCCTCACACCAATTCATCAATCAACACACGCACAACGTTCAATTAACCAAAGAAAAAATCCGCTTACTGAATCCGAAAAATATTTTGAAACGCGGATTTTCAATTACCTCAAAAAATGGCGAAATTTTGAAATCATCGAAAACATTGAAAAAAGGCGATGTTTTGAAAACTCTATTCGCCAACGGCGAAACAACGTCTGTTGTAAATTAAAATAATCCGTCATTCCGAGCGTAGTCGAGGAATCCCCTCGCTATGGGATGTCTCAACTATGCTCGACATGACTACGAAAATAAATACTATGAAAAAATCCTACACCGAAGCCTACGAAGAGCTTCAAACCTTAGTAGAATTGCTCGAAAACGCGGAAATCAGCGTGGACGAACTTTCCGAAAAAATCAAACTTGCAACCGAATTGATTAAAATCTGTGAACAAAAACTGACCTCCACCGAAGCAGAGGTCAGTAAGATTATTCAAGCATTAAGCGAATAGTTCGCTATTCAGTCTCCTCCAATGGCAAATCGTCGATGTTTACATCTTTGACATCTACATCCACATCTTTGACAATTTTCCGACTTCTTGGATAATTGCTATGTCGATTTCCGCCGAGAGGAATGGATAGTCCGAAGTTGAAATTAACATTTGCGGTATAAATCGGTAGTCCAAAATCTAATTTATCCAATTTCGGTGTCCATGCAAATGGGATATAATCCATGCCGATAAACAAATTCAATCCGTGTTTAGGCGTGATATTCATTGCCCAACCTGCACTTCTGAAAAAACCGTGTGCAACCGATGAACTCAAACTGAGCGAAAACCAATTCACCGGACGCAGATTGTACGAAAGCGTTAGTTCCGAAAAGGTTCTAGGCAATCCGAAATATGTGCTCCACAATAAACCGGCGCTCATTTTGTTTTGCGAGAAACTATATTCGAGACCGAGATTTGTGGCTGTTCGCAAACCTCTTGTCATGCCTTCTGTTGCAGAAGTGGGACGAAATTCGATCATTTTTTCAAGTTGATCTGTCAAGTGATCAAAATCAATCCTTAGCGAATCGTCTTTGTATCGAATTATGGTCATATCCGAACCGTGTATCACCTTTCCGCCGGCTTGCGCTTGTGAAGAATTGCTGTAACGGATGAATCCCAAATCA
>JAIRRI010000028.1 GCA_031256055.1 Bacteroidales bacterium | reverse complement strand
TCAAGTTCTGCATCCACTTCCAATCCATGCGCTTTTCCCGTACGATACATAAACTGCCAAAGTCCCGATGCTCCTGCACGCGACACTGCACGCGGATTCAACGCAGATTCAATAATAGGCAAGAATTTCAATTCTTCGGGCAAACCATGTTCCGCCAAGGCTTGCTCAAAAATCGGAAAATAATATTTCGACAACTCTAGCATGGCTCTGGTTTGATTGCGTCTACGCGAAATATAGACCTCGATATACGAACGAACTCTGGCATTATAAGGCAAATGCATAAGCGTATTGATATTTTTCAAACGTTCTTGAAAAACCGAATCTGCACCCTTAAAAATCGGCGCATATTCAAAGTCTTCTTCGATGAGTTCGGTAACATCAAAATCTTTGTTGAAAAATCGCAACCAGCGCGTCAAGAAACTTTCTTGCGATATTAAAACAACACTATCTTGCTCAACATACTCAATTACGTGGGTAGAATCAAGAACTCCTCGAAGATCCATTATCGGGGTTTGCTCAGCTATGTCTTGGGAAAACCCTGACAACGCAATTTTACAAAGAATAAGTATAATGATAATTTTTCGCATGCAATCTACAAAGATACGATTTTTTTTTGAACCACGCAAGTGCTCAACGAAGTTAATTGACAAAGGAAATACGTTATTCCCCAATAATCTTTACTCAGTTTTCAAAAAATTTGTTTCTCCAAGTCGCTTCCATTTGGCGAACAACAATATCTTGTCCCATATCCCAATACAGCCGTAGGAGTTCCTCGTTTACTCGCACCGCTGCTTTGATTTGGCTTTGGCGGATTTTTGTTTTGAGGTCTATCAGCCATTGGCGATAGTCGTTGGTTGTTTTTTCGAGATTATTCATAGGTTTTGCAAAGGTACGATTTCGTTTTCTAATTTTCTTTATGTGACTCTTCGTTTAATTTTGATATCGGGACACAAATTTTTTTGTGTTTTTGGTTCTTCTTTCCAAATTCTTCCCAATAAAATGTTGCCATTTTCTTTTTTATTCCGCCTTATGCCATCTGCTCCCCACGTACCCCATTGCTTAAAGAAAAATGCAACTTTTTGTTCTGCACATTGTCTTTGAACGTTAATCGCCCATTGAGGGTTCATAGGTCTTGCACTAACTCCACTTTCTCCACCAACAATTACCCACTGAATTCCCGATAAATCCAATTTCCCTACATCGCTAATTAAAGGCTCGATAGAAATAAAACGAACTGTCGCTTCGATGTTTCGTAAAACATCTATTCGGTGTTTCGTACTTTCATTTTCAACTGTTACACCAAGCCATACATTTGACGGAACTGTTCTTTTTGAAAAATATTTTTGAAGTATTTTTTCTCTTTTTGTCAATATTTGATAGTGATGTTGTGGAGTATTTTTAATGGTTTCAAAAACTTTATCAAGATAACCGAACGGCATTTTTTCGTGAAATAAATCGCTCATCGAATTCACAAAAAACTTAGTGGGTTTCTTGATTGTTGTCGGCTGTTGCAATCTTTCGGGTAAGATTTTAAATTCAAAACCATCTTCATAACCTACAACACCCATTGCTTGCAGTCGTCTTGCCATAACTTCCGCATAACAATTTTTACAACCTGCCGTTTTTTTGGAGCAACCTATCGACGGATTCCATGTTGATTCTGTCCATTCAATTTTTGTTGTTTTCATTATTCTTCGATTTTAAATTGAGCCTTATCTTCTTTTTCTTTGTAGTTGTCCCATGAAATATAGAACGCTCCTTTTCGTGCTTCTTTTCCTGCTTTTATATCATATACTTTGAATTTCGGATTGTTTGATTGCCACGTCTTGAATATTTCTGTCGCATGTTTTGGTAAGAATTCGTGCTCTAATACCGCTTCGTACATTTCTTTATTCGTTTTAGGTGTGGTCAGTAGATTTCGCAGTATTGATTCTAATTTTGCGATATTTTCATCTTTTGTTTCTTGTGCAAAATGTTCTTCGAACAATTTTATTTGTTTTGACGGAATTTTAAATCCACGTCCATTTTCTTCATCCAATTGCCATTTTACTTCGAGAATTTTTTCAAAACCGAAAATATGAGAACTTATAAAAAACATTGCAAAATAATTGGTAACATCTCGTTCGATGTGATATGATGTAGTATAGAATGCATCGTCATATTTTAAGGCTTCTGCAATAAATTGAATATATTCCATTATAGGAAGGTGTTCCTTTACCATTCTGTGATCGTTGCTAAAAAAACTATTTACGAACGTTCTTAACGGCTCATATTGGGCTGTTTCTTCATCTTGAATTGCTTTTCGTGTAAACCGATGCATGTGAGAAATCGGCAAAAACAAAATGATTTCCGTTTTACCATTTATCATTAATTGATAGAGCGTTTCTTTTTTAATGTTTTTATATCCGTATGGGTCTATGAAAATAAGATTACGAGTGTCTGTTGCAGTAGCTGAAACTTCTCGCAATACAACTTCAAACATTTGCTCAATATCATGATTATAGTATCTTACATCACAAAAATCTTGATTATTCGAATCAATGTAGTTTTTTACTCGTTCAATTTTTTGTTGTTCTTTATCATTTACGACGAGAGAAATTCGAGTATTTGTGTTTCCTAAATTTTCATCTGAAACCAATTCTTTTATCGCCTCAAAAGCGACAATAGGACTACCTTTACCTCCATCTTCATATATTCCTGCACCACAAAAAACATCATATATATTTATCTGTTTAATAGGTTTAGATAAACTCAAAATCCTCAAACAACGATTTAAGTATTTCGCATAAAACTCCAATTTCGCTTGTGAATGGATTTGAAGCGTGTTTTTCACATTACTTTTCTTTCCCATATTTTTATTTGTTCGATTACTTGGTATTTATAGTTTTTGCAAAGTTACGAAAAAAATTGAATATAAAAAAGAAATTTTCAACGATTTTTTTCAATCAAAAAACAAAAAATAAAAACCAAAAATCACAAAATCGTTATTAACAATTTTACAAAAAAAACTGTTAATAAAATTTTCATTGCACGACATTTATGTGAATAAAAAAATGTAACTTTGCATTGTAATGAGTTACATAAATTTCGATAGACATCAACTCGTAAATTTGGAGTATTCACTCAACAAAGAATTGTTGCGTGCTAATCGCAGCGGCTCACATTCATGCACTACACTCAATCACTGTAACACCAGGAAATATCACGGTTTGCTCGTTTGTCGAGTTCCAAATATGGATAGCGAAAAACACGTTTTGTTATCGGCGATTGATGAAACCATTGAACAACATGGCGAACATTTTAATTTAGGTTTGCACCAATTTTCGGGTCAACATTTTTCGCCAAAAGGACATAAATATCTTCGTGAATATACACTCGCTCCTCTTCCGAAAAAAACTTACAATGTCGGCGGCGTTCTTTTTTCAAAAGAATTAATTTATGCAACCGACAAAGATTGTGTGATTGTAAAATATACGTTGGAAAATGCACGTTCGAAAACCAAACTCATCATCAAACCATTTTTGGCGTTTCGTAATATTCATTCGTTAAGCAAAGCGAATAATGATGTGAACACATCGTTTGAAACTATTGACAACGGAATTCA
>JAIRRI010000021.1 GCA_031256055.1 Bacteroidales bacterium | reverse complement strand
AAATCAGTCAAGCCGAATGATGCTGTAAATCCTTTCAGAAAACCTCCGAAAAGTTTGTCCAAATTGTAAGCTACGCCCAAATCAATTGCTGCACCATAACCACGCGGGACGTACTTAATGTCATTAGAATTGGGCTTTAATGTTTCTTTCCAATCAATAGCTCCTGTGGAATCCGTTTGGAAACCGAGACCTTCGACCCCCAAGTATGTTGCCGTTCCCCGGGCGTTGATGGTCCACACATCGGGCGTAGTATGAATAGAAAAATCGTCAATCATTGCACGAGCATCAGCAATTCCCATCAAAAATTTGAGTTTTCCACCCACTCTGAGGTCTTCGTTGATGTTTCGAGAGTGACCCAAAGCCAATTCGGTATAAGCACGAACCGAGGCATTCAGGTTTTTGAAATTGTAAGTTTCTCCTACACCAAAATCCATTTTTTTAAGCATTGCGAAAAAATCTTTCGGAATATTTACGCCGCCGTAGGCTCTCACATTCAAATCAAACGACCAAAAGCGATCATTTTTTGTAAAAAAACCAAAGCCCAAAATGTTGATATTTGCATCAAACCCAAAGGACTCTCCATTTTTTCTGATTTTTTTCAAAAATTCTTCCGAATTGACGTCTTCGTGCAAGAATAGTACCGTCCCATTATCTTTATTTGCAGCGGGATAAATATAATCAGACAGTTTCATATTCGTTTGAAGAATATCAAGATGGATATTACCGAGAGCTGGAAAATTGATATAGCCCCAAGCCGGTGTCAACGCAGGATTCCGCTGATGGCGGTTGGTATATTTATCCATGAAATAACTCGTGCGAAGTGTTTGTGCTTGCACGCTCAAAGCAAGTATTGCTGTAAGTATGATAAATAGTATTTTTTTCATGTCTACAAGTTGTTTAGATCAATAGTTATGCCACCTTCGATTTTGGCGTTAAGTCTCATTTGGATGAAATCATCGGGTTTTAATGGAACTCCGGACATACCTGTGCCTGCTTTCACATCAAACAGCAAAATTATACCTCTCATATTAATAAGCTGGTTGTTATCACTGTCGTCAAAAACGATGTCCGTAGGTGGGTCTTCCATCTTAGTGCCTGCTTTTATCGTGAAAGGTTTAAATGTTACACCCGAAAGCGGGTTATGGTCCTCATCAATCGGAATAATGGTTGCAGTTACATCCAAAGGAATTTCGTTTAAAACGCGAGCTGCAAGGGTGATTTTGTTGCCGTTGAGCATTTCGCCGATGATAGAATTGAGTTCCATAGTGTCTCGAATCACAATTCGAAAATCATCGCCAAAAGCGAGCGGCACTTCAAATTTATAATCCATATCAGCAAAATAGTCAATGTTGAAATCGAAAATCGCATTATTATCTATCTCTCCATCCATACGGATAACAATCGAATCGGGAACTTGTCTGATAACTGAATCCAAAGCAGCAGGTATGAATGTGTAGCCTTGTCCTGCCGGTGGCGGTGTATTGCTTCGGGCAATCCAAAATTTGGTTTCTGTTTCTACACCTGTTGTTGCTGCGATGCTAATAGGTACAGATAATGTGTTTATCACACTATTATTTTTGTAGGATTTCAAAATGAGATCTGTGCCAAACGGAATTTGCAAATTAGTTTTCAATTTTAAATCCAAATACGGATTTACATCTAAAACAATGCTATCCCGATTATCCATAATTATACCCGGCAGATTACTCAAATCCATAGAAACATCTTCGTTCCAAGGAATATCAAATTTGATTTTAGCGTAAATTTTGCTGAAATTGGCATCAAATCCCCCATTAACATCAAATTCTAATTTGATGTTTTCTAATGCTTGAGTGTTGATAGTCGGATTTATTAAGGATGCTGAGGCTTGCACCACAATCGAATCTTTGATATAAATGGTGTTGCTTGTAATGTTAGATTTCAAACTACGAGCGTTGAAAGTCAGTTTTTTAGGGACATTGTTTGTGAATGTCATAACTTCTTCAAAAACATTATTGGGTATCGGAGTAGAAAACATAATATCTTTCGGGAATTCAATTCTCACGTTGACACGTAAATTGTTAAGAATAACTCCGTTGGTTTCCTTTAACTTTAAATTCAATTCGATTTTTGTATCCTGAAAAGCAATGCTGTCCAAGCTCACAATCGTGATATCATCGGGAATAACATCGTCGATTTCAAATTCGTAGGCAGTTCTTGGAACCCCCATATCCATAATAGCGGTATTGAGAGTTACGATTGACGATCCGAATGTCAGACTTGGATCAACACTTAAATTTAAGCGAGTTGAAATAGTTGGATCATTAGGAAAATAGCCACCATTGTAAGAGCCAATCAAACTATATTCTGCAGAAACTTTGATTGAATCCATCAATACTACACTTCCATTTTCGTAGATGTTTGTAAAATACAAAACCGGAACGAATAAATTAAGCGGAATACCGGGAGTTACTGTTATATTTGTTACCTCAAACGTATTTTTCGACGTAACACCCTTGGAATTAGTATTAAGGGTAACTTGCGATGGAAACTCTAAACGCAACCTGTTTAATTTAGATTCTACTCCGCTCGGAACATTCAAAGTTTCTGCATGAATGTTGAAGCCCGAACCTGTTGTCAACCAAATTGTATCTACATGAACAATATACGGATTATTCAAAAGTTCGTCAATCGAAATATCAATTATGGTATCTATGTTTGCTAAAAGCGGAAGCGGAAAAAAGCTCAGCATCCCTGCAAGCTGGAGTTGATCGTAAAGAAGAGAGCCGGGTTGAGCGAGGGCATTGAGGTCTCCCAAAGAAATAGAACCTGTTCCTATATGCCCTCTTATTAGGTCAATCGCAGACTGCGGTAACCAAAATTCCGAATCTAATACTGTTTCGAGGGGTGCAACTTCATCTGTATTAAATTGAAGTTCCGGAAATTCTGTAAAATCTCCAAAATTTACGATATCCAAAATATCAATGTCAATAGAAAAACCTTCTAATTCGGCAATTTCGGGCACTTCAATGTTTAAATTATCCTCAATGCTAATAACATAGATGCCATTTAGAATTTCAAGTATGTTGTTGACACTATCGGTATGTAAGAAATCTTTGATACGAAGGCTGTCGGTCTGACCAATCGGCACGTACATCGCATCACTGATATCGATATGCACTGTCAAATCCAAGTTGTTAAGATTGTATTCTTTCTTTATGCAGGATGATACGCCTACAATGGAAAAAAACACTACTGAGTAGAGTAGTTTTTTCATGGTTTATTTGGTTTGTTGTTTTTATTTAGTAAGAACTAAAAAACTAAGAACTAAGAGTTGCTTCGCCAAGTTGCGAAATATAACTCTTAGTTCTTAACTTTTAACTCTTATCTTAGTTTTGATTAGCGATTTTTGCGCCTGCTCGCAACGCCTCAAGATTGAGGTTTACAACCTCCTCGCCTTTACGTCCGAACACTTCGCGGATTGCAGCTTCCAATTTATCGAAAGCAATTCCAAGATACGGCGATGCTGCACCTAAAATCACCATGTTTGCGGCACGAACATTGCCCAAATCTTTGGCGATTTTTTCGGCATCAAGCATCACGTGTTGTTTCACTTTTTTCACTTCTACCAAAACGCTTTCCGTTTCCGGATAATTCGGCACGTTTTTGAACGGTTCAGTGCTTGTAATCAGCCAACCTTCTTTCGAAAGCCACGGCAAGTAACGCAAAGCCTCCATCGGCTCAACGGAAATAATCAAATCCGCTTTACCTTGTGGAATTAAATCCGAAGCAATCGGATTGTCGGAGATACGCAAGTGCGATTGCACGTCGCCACCGCGCTGGCTCATACCGTGTACTTCGGCTTGTTTGAGGTGCATACCGAGTTCAACAGCAGCAGCACCAATGATTGTGGCGATGGAGAGGATACCTTGTCCGCCCACGCCGGCTAAGATGATGTCTTTTTTCATATTTGTTTTTCTTTTAATCGTTTGGATTTCCGTAGGGGCGGAAAATTTTCCGCCCCTACAATTTTAATTATACGTTTTCGGTCTGCCAACAGTTTGAATACATTCGCGACGTGGAATCACCACGGAAACACCCTGATAATCAATTTCTTCTTGAATGATTTTCACCAATTCATCGTGATTTTTTGGAAGTGGAGTTACAACGCGGATGTGCTCTTTTTCAACGCCCAAACCTTCGCAAATTTGTTCCAAACGTCCATAAGCGTGAGAGATTTGACCGCCTGTCATCCCGGTTGTGGAATTGTCAGCAATAATAATGGTTACTGGTGTTTTTTCAATTACGCAATCCAACAATCCGGTCATTCCGGAATGTGTAAATGTTGAATCTCCGATTACACAAACCGCAGGCAACAACCCTGCATCCGCCGCACCTTTCGCCATCGTAACGGCTGCACCCATATCCAATGTGGAGTAAATTGCATTGTATGGAGGTAAAGCACCAAGCGTGTAGCAACCGATATCGGAATAAACTTTACCTTTTCCGTGTTTCTCCATCACTTCGTTCAATGCTTTATACATGTCAATATGCGAACAACCTTTGCATAACGACGGTGGACGTGGAACAACCAACGCAGGAACATCTTCGCCGTATGTAGCAGGCATTCCGAGAGCTTTGGCAACCAAATTCGGATTCAACTCACCGACACGCGGAAGTGTTCCATCTAAACGACCCTTCACCGTAAGTCCTTGATTTAAGTAACCTCTCAGCAATTCTTCATAAACAGGATACCCATCTTCGATGATCAAAACTTCTTTACATTCTTTAGTGATCTTTTCAATGGCTTTACGAGGCAAAGGATATTGAGAAACCTTTAAAATAGGGTGTTTGCTGGCTTCATTTTGATAATTTTCCATCAAATAATTATAAGCCAAACCGCAAGCGATAATACCCAACGATTTATCCGAACCGTCGATATACTGATTGTATTTTGAATTTTCCGAAGCGGCTTCAAGCGCAGGTTGTTTATCCAAAAGTTCGTTGTACTGCTTGCGTGCAATCGCGGGAAGCAAGATGAATTGCTTTGGATTTGGATGCAATTTGATGTCGTTTTGTTTACGAGGTTCGCGTCTTGCAACGCCTGCACGTGAGTGTGCTAGACGTGTTGTAATACGCATCATCACGGGGATGCTCATTTTTTCCGAAAGGTCGAATGCCTCGAAAATCATGTCGTAGGCTTCTTGTTGGCTCGAAGGTTCGAAACATGGAATAAATGCAAATTTCGCCAAAGCGCGCGAATCCTGCTCATCCTGCGAAGAGTGCATCGATGGGTCGTCGGCAACCAAATACACTAAACCGCCGTTTGCACCGGTGATTGCTGAGTTTACGAAGGGGTCCATCGCCACATTCAAACCTACGTGTTTCATGCAACATAATGCACGTTTTCCTGCGTATGACATACCGATGGCTGTTTCCATCGATGTTTTTTCGTTTACAGACCAAATGCTGTGAACCTTGCCCTCTTTGGCTTGTTCAGAGTTTTGAATGTAAGCGGTAATTTCTGTAGATGGCGTTCCGGGATACGCATAAACTCCGGAAATACCTGCATCTAAGGCTGCTTGGGCAATAGCTTCATCACCCAAAAGTAAGGCTTTTTTCATAATTATAGATATATTTTTTTATTTTTTTGCCACAAAGATACAAAAAAAAAATGAAAGCACAAAGTATGTTTTTCAGACATTTGGTTATTTCGAAAATAATTTGTAACTTTGCAGAACTGAAAAGAACTTGTTTACGTTTACCCGCAATTAGCACAGACGACGAATTTTCACTGTGGCTATGAGACAAGAACGGTCAAAACGTCGAAAATTGATTTCAAAAGAAGGTGGTCTTTTGCTCTAAACAAGTTCTTTTTATTTTTTCTCCCAAATCAGATTTTCCTTTTTGAAGTTCTTTTTATCTCTTGTAAATGCTGTTTTTATTTCATAAAAACCATTTTTAAAAGCAAAGTTTAGTTCTATTACTGTAACTTTTGCAATACAATTCCATTGCACCAAGAAAAACGATTGTCTGCTCTCTTGTTTGTAAATTCTATTGAATTTATCGATGACCAAATTAACAAACATCAATGGAGTTAGCCCGATTTTTGCCAATTCATTCTTGTGTTGATTAAAAATGTGTTTGAGATGATTGTCATCAATGTAGATGTCAGCAGCAGGCTTCCCGATTTTGTCAGCGATGGATTTTCGTAGTCGTCCGATTTTTTGGTACTGTCTTTGCTCCTTAATTCGAGTGTGTGTGGTTTTCTTTTTCATTGTTTTTTATTTTTGATGAATAATTCTGTTTCGAATGAAATTTCGTTCACCTATATAACGCTCAACTTTCGATTTTCGTATATTTTTTGCAAAAAAAATACCATTTTGTTAATAAATTGTTGAGTTATTAACAGTTTTTTGTATCTTTGCAATGAAAATAAACCAAATGGCCATGAGAAATATTTTAACCATATTGTTTTCTTTATTGTATCTTTTTGTACCTGCCGAACCTTTGTCGGTTAGAAATTGCAGCGATGATACACCCGGCTGGGGTGAAAGTCTTGGTACGGTATCTTTCGCATCAGATCAAACATGGACTATTGGTTCTCAAACATGGTCTGACGCTGTGCAAGCCACTAATTGCAATAAAACATTTTTTTATGGTGGTCTATACGAAAACTTTGCTTCTGATTGCCGTTCTAATCCCGATTATCCGGGTGATTTATTTTCTTGGTGCGCAGTTGCGAGATTCAAAAATAGCCTTTGTCCTGCCCCTTGGCGTGTTCCTACTCGTCGAGATTTTATTGATTTGGATAAAGCCTTGGGTGGATCAGGCAAAAATAGAAGAAACTCATGTCTTCGTGATAAATATCTCAACGATTGGGGAGGGATTTATGGAGGTCTCTACGTTTCGAGTGGTATTCTCGACAATTTTGGCGGTATGCAGGGTCAAGGTTGGGCTGCGTCCTATTGGTCGCAGTCGGAGGGTGCCGGCACAGTGTATGGGGTTTTCTTGGGTTTCGAAACGTGTAACCGTGCCCGTGTCCGTCCGCGGGAACAGTTCCCCAAATTTTTAGGGCTCTCACTTCGTTGCGTTAAATAAAGTTTATATTTCATCCGCTCGCGCGGACGTCCACGTCCGTGCGTGAAATTTATTCCGAAATCCAAGAATTATCACAATTCTCCACCAAAAAATTCCCAATCCGTGTACGATGCAAGGCAGATAAATAAGCGCCCGATTGCAAAGTTTCGCCAAAATCACGGGCGATAGCACGAATGTAAGTGCCTTTACTGCAAACAATACGAAAATCCACTTCAGGCATAGCGATACGTGTAATTTCAAAGGTTTTGATGACGATTGGTTTGGCTTTGATTTCAACATCTTGCTCTTGCCGTGCGTAATCGTAGGCACGTTTGCCGTCTATTTTCACGGCGGAAAAAATCGGAGGCACTTGCAGTTGTTCGCCAACAAACGATTTCGCAGTTTCCAAAATCATTTGTTCTGTAATGTGATTAGTTGGAAATGTGCGATCGACAGGCTTTTCCATGTCGTAGCAAGGCGTTGTAGCGCCTAAAACAAATGTCCCTGTATATTCTTTTTCTTGGGCTTGAAATTCTTCAATACGTTTGGTGAATTTTCCTGTGCAAACAATCAAAAGCCCTGTTGCCAATGGGTCAAGCGTGCCCGCATGACCAATTTTGAGTTTCGATAATTTATACGTGTGACGAATTTTCCATTTCAGTTTATTAACCACTTGAAATGACGTCCAGCCGTAGGGTTTGTCAATTAATAAAACTTGGCCTTCTTCGAAGGGGGTTAATGGTTTTTCGTTCATTTTTCGTGATTTGTTGGGGCGAACTCACGTGTTCGCCCCTGTTATTGGGCAGACACATGGGTCTGCCCTTACGGTTTTAATTTCGCTTCCAAATTGTTCAAACGCTTCACAATTTTGTCAAAATTTTTGAAATGAATGGCAGCACGGCGATATTCGACAGCATCCATAGCGGGTGAACCGAAAAATACAGCATTTTCCTGTTTGATACTTGCGGGAACACCACTTTGTGCTGCGAGTTTCACGCCATCAGCAATAGTCGCATGTCCTGCAATGCCTACTTGTCCACCGAACATACAATTTTTCCCGATTTTGGTTGATCCTGAAATGCCTGTTTGCGAAGCCATCACAGTATTTTCACCAACAACAACATTGTGCGCAATTTGAATTAAATTATCTAATTTTACGCCTTTTTTGATAATTGTAGAACCCAAAGTTGCTCGGTCAATACAAGTGTTTGCGCCGATTTCAACATGATCCTTAATCACAACATTCCCGATTTGTGCTACTTTGCTGTACGATGCATCGGACGGTGCAAAACCAAACCCATCTGCGCCAATCACACTGCCTGCGTGAATCATAACGTCTTTGCCAATCACCGTATCCGAATAAATTTTCACACCGGCATAAATGGTTGTGTTATCGCCGATTTGCGTATTGTCGCCAATATAAACTTGCGGATAAACTTTGACATTGTTCCCGATTTGAACATGTTCGCCAATCACGGAAAATTCACCAACATAGCAATTTTCACCGATTTTCACACTTTCGTGAATGGACGATTGTTTAGAAATTCCAACCTTATTTTGTTTAATTTGACTGTAAATTTCCAACAACTTTGCGAAAGCCTGATAGGCGTTCTCTACACGGATGAGCGTTGTTTTTACAGGCTTTTCAAGGATTAAATCCGCGTTGATGATAACGGCAGTTGCATCAGTGTCGTAGATGTATGACATGTATTGCGGATTAGCCAAAAACGAAAGTCCGCCAAAAACGCCTTCCTCGATTTTGCAGAGCTTATGCACAGTTGCTTCGGTGTTGCCTTCGATTTGCCCACTTAAAAGTTGAGCAATTTGAGAGAGAGAAAATTCCATGATTTAATTTAATTTTTTATCATCATTTGTTTCTTCATCATCGACAATTTCTGCGTCCTGAAAATCCTGTGAATTATCGGAGTTGTGCGATGTTTGGTTGAAAAACGGATCTTCGAAATTGGTCATACGTTTGAAAACGATTTGTTGTTGACGAATTTTTTCGGGCAATCCCAAGAAAAAGCCCACTATTGGTACGAGAATACCGAACCAAAACGCCGTCCAAAACGGAGATTCTGAAGTTATTTGAAAACCCGGTACGATTTTTTCTGCAAGCAGTACCATTCCTGCGTTGATAACCAAAAGAAATAATCCCAAGGTAATCGCCGTTAGTGGAATAGTCAACATAATCAATAGCGGACGTAAAAATGTATTGAGTAAAACCAATACAATAGCAACCAATATTGCAGCGAAATTATTTTCCAAATGGATGCTATTTGAAAGCATCCACGCCACAATGAATATAGAGATTGTGTTAATGGCTATTTTGAAAAGTGTTTGTTTGAAGTTCATGTTGATATGTTTATTACAATTCGGAGGCTAACACATCTACGATGTGGATACACTTGATTGGTAGATTTTGTTTTTTAATGTAGGCTTCCATGTTGGCCAAGCAGGTCATATCTGTCGAAACGATATATTCTGCACCTGTTGCCAAAGCGTGATTGATTTTTTCTTGTGTCATTGCAACGGAAATCGGTTCAAATGTCATGGCAAACATGCCACCAAAGCCGCAACATTCTTCTGTTCTGTCCATTTCAATTAATTCTAAACCTTTCACATGGCGAAGCAAAATTCGTGGTTCCTCACTGATACCGTATTCACGAAGGGCGCTACATGAATCGTGATAGGTTACAGTATGATTGAATGTTGCACCAATATCTCTTATACTCATCATGTTGACCAAAAAATCCGTAAGTTCAAAAATATTGTCGTGAAGTTCGTTGTTTTCTAAATGCAGTCCGGTGTTATAGAAAAGTTTATTATAATAGTTTCTGACGTAACTCACACACGATGCCGACGGTGCCACTACATAGCGTTTGCTGCTGAAATCACTAATAAATTTTTCACCGACTTCTTTGGCTTCATCCCAAAAACCATTTTTGAATGCCGTTTGTCCGCAACAGGTTTGGTTGATATTATAATTGTACTTGACACCTAATTTGTCAAAAATTTTCAACAAATTGAATGCTGTTTGCGGTGCCAAACGGTCGATACAACAAGGAATGAATATGTCGACTTCTTTTTCGAGGGTCATTTGTTTTATGGTTTGAATTTGCAAAGATACGAAAAAAAATGAATTTAACACGTCATTCCGAGTAAAGTCGAGGAATCCTCTTGCTAAAGTGAATATTTTGTGAATTAGAAAAAAAAGTGTATCTTTGCGGATATTTATGAGATAGGCATCAGCGGACGACAGTGCAGCGAGAAGACAACAGAAAAATAATGAATTATGAATTTTTGTGATTGGTTAAAAAAACAATGGAGATTATAGGAAAAAATTGAAATAAATGGAAATCAAATCACTCGGAAAAACAGATTTTGAAACAATTGCCAAGGCATTTATTCAGGCTTTTGCCGATTATGACATTCAGTTAAATGCCGAAGAACTTCAAACCATGTGGAAAAGGCGTGGTTTTAATCCCGATTTGTCGTTTGCTGCATTTGAAGACGAAAATATTGTAGCCTTTACGTTGAATGGAATTGGAAATTTTAACGGCATAAAAATGGCTTACGACACTGGGACAGGAACTTTGAAAGAACACAGGGGAAAAGGCTTGGCAACAAACATTTTTGAATATTCAATCCCGTATTTGAAGGCGGAAAATATCCATCATTATCTGTTGGAAGTATTGCAACATAATACAAAAGCGATTTCCGTTTATCGAAATATCGGTTTTGAAGTCACACGCGAATTCAACTATTTTGTACAAAAAAATGAAGCCATCCATACGTTAATAAAAGACATTGAAAGTCCTTTTATCATTGAGAAAATTGAACTTTCAAAACATCATTCGGTTTCAGATTTTTGGGATTTTTATCCTTCATGGCAAAATAGTTTTGAGTCTATTGAAAGAGCAAGCGAAGATTTTATCAGTTTAGGTGCATTTGCTGACAAAGACCTAGTAGGATATTGTGTTTTTGAGCCTAATTCAGGAGATATTACACAAATAGCTGTTGACAAATCGTTTAGAAGAAAAGGAATTGCATCAGTATTACTTCATGAAATAAGCAAATTCAATAAGATTTCAAAAACGAAATTATTAAATACAGATGTATCTTGTAATTCAGTTGTAGAGTTTCTTAAAGCGAAAAACATTGCGATATCAGGGCAGCAATTTGAGATGATAAAAAAGATATAAACCGCATATAACAAGTCGTCCAGGCAGCAAATGCCCCCTCCTTTTCTATTTCGTTTTTTTTTTGTATCTTTGCAAAAAAATCATTATTTATGAAACCTACACCCGTACCTCAAACTGTAGTCGACGAAATGTTGACCAAAAATGACATTAAAAACGTTGGAAAAGCCTCCATCCGCGAAGTAAAAAAACTCATCAACGACATTGAACAAAAAACCGGCGTTGAGTTTATCCGTATGGAAATGGGCGTTCCGGGATTGCCAACTCCTGAAATCGGTATTAATGCTCAAATTCAAGCGTTGAAAGACGGTGTTGGCAATGTGTATCCGCCTATCGACGGAATACCGGAATTCAAAAAAGAAGCCGTACGTTTTGTGAAAAATTTCTTGGATATAACGGTTTCGCCCGATTGCTGCATTCCTATGGTTGGCTCTATGCAAGCCGGATTGGCAACTGTTCTTACGGTAAACCGTATGTACAAAGATAGAGAAGGCACGTTGTTTTTGGATCCGGGATTTCCGGTGCAGAAAGCGCAATGCAAATTGCTCGGTCAAGAGTATCGCACGTTTGATGTATTTAACTATCGGGGCGAAAAATTGCGTGCCAAGTTGGAAGAAATGATGTCGGACGGAAAAGTAACATCCCTGCTTTATTCTAATCCGAACAACCCTGCGTGGTTTTGTTTTACAGACGAGGAATTGCGAATTATCGGTGAGATGGCTAATAAATACAATGCAATTGTAATTGAGGATTTGGCTTATTTCGGCATGGACTTCCGAAAAGATTACAGTAAGCCTGGAGTTGCGCCGTATCAGCCTACTGTAGCGAAATATACCGACAATTTTATTTTGTTTATCTCTTCGTCGAAAGCATTTAGTTATGCAGGGGAACGCATGGCATTTGTTGCCATTTCGGACAAAGTTTGGAATACGCAAGCTCCGGATTTGTTGCGTTATTATCAAACCGATAATTTCGGAAAAGCATTCTTGTTCGGAACGGTTTATGCGTTGAGTGCAGGCACTTCACATTCTGCTCAACACGGTTTTGCAGCCATGTTGAAAGCCGCTAACGACGGCACTTACAACTTTGTTGAAACCGTAAGAGAATACGGCGAAAGAGCACAAATTATGAAAAAATATTTTACCGACAATGGTTTCTATATTGTGTACGATAAAGACGGCGAAGAGGCTGTTGCTGACGGATTCTTTTTCACTGTAAATTATCCGGGTCTTACCGGCGATGTGCTTTTGAAAGAATTGTTGTGTTATGGAATCAGCGCTATCACGCTTGATACGACAGGTAGCGAATGCCAAGGTATTCGTGCTTGTGTATCGCTCGTGAAACGTAGTCAACTACCGATGTTGAAAGAGCGATTGGAGTTGTTTCATCAACAGCATTCTAAGAACTAACGAAAAAATATTTGGCAAATTCCAAATAAACGCTTAACTTTCGACTTTTGCATATTTTTCTCTGAAAAAGTGTTAAAAGGTTAATAATTTGTCGAGTTATTAATAAATTTTTTGTATCTTTGCAGAAAAAAAAGCAGCAATGTCCGATAGTCTGATCATCATCCCAACTTACAACGAAAAAGAAAACGTTGAAGCCATCATCCGCAAGGTGTTTTCTTTGCCAAAAGAATTTCACATTCTCATCGTAGAAGACAACTCGCCCGACGGCACAGCCGATATTGTAAAGCGCCTCATGACCGAATTCCCCGATCGTCTGTTTATCGAAGAACGCAAAGGCAAATTAGGTCTCGGAACTGCGTATATTCACGGTTTCAAATGGGCGTTGCAGCGCAATTACGACTATATTTTTGAAATGGATGCCGATTTTTCGCACAATCCCGACGATTTGGTGCGATTGTATGCCGCTTGTCATGACAACGGCGCAGGCGTATCCGTAGGTTCTCGTTATGTAGGCGGTGTAATACGTGTAGTAAACTGGCCCATGGGTCGCGTGATGATGTCGTACTACGCTTCCGCGTACGTGAGGTTTGTAACACGCATGAAAATTTACGACGCCACAGCGGGTTTCATGTGTTATACGCGAAAAGTGCTCGAAGCTATTGATTTTGACAATGTCAAATTCGTCGGCTATGCTTTTCAAATTGAAATGAAGTACACGGCTCACAAACTCGGTTTCAAAGTTGTGGAAGTGCCGATTATCTTTACTGATCGCGTACTCGGACAATCCAAAATGAGCGGAAAAATCTTCAGAGAGGGGCTTTTTGGTGTGATTCAACTGAAGTTTCGAAAATATAAACGTGCAAATTAGATTTATGTAATCGTAGGGGTCGAAAATTTTCAACCTCTACACGTAATTATTCAATGCATTGTAGGGGCGTTGCGCGCAACGCTCCTACAATTTTTTTTGCGTATTTCATTTTTTTTTTGTACCTTTGTTGTTTTGATAGATTACAAT
>JAIRRI010000198.1 GCA_031256055.1 Bacteroidales bacterium | reverse complement strand
CCATGCCGTAGGAAAGGTGCGAAATGCTGTCAGCCCAAGCATAGCCAAGTTTTCGAAGAACGATTTTCAAAACATCGAAATGGTAGTTTTGCTCGTTTCCAACCACATAAATCATTTTTTCAGCGTTGAATTCATCGTGACGAAGTTTCGCAGTACCAAGGTCTTGCGTCATGTAAACGGAAGTGCCGTCTTTACGAAGCAGAAGTTTTTCATCCAAGCCTTCGTTGGTTAAATCTGTCCAAATAGAACTGTCATCACGTTGTGTGAGATGTCCGTCCGCCAAGCCTCTTAGTGCAATTTCCTTGCCCAAAATATAGGTTTCAGACTCATAGTAAATTTTGTCGAAATCCACACCCATTTTTTTGTAGGTTTCGTCGAAACCCGCGTAAACCCAACTGTTCATCATTTCCCACAAACTGCGAACTTGTTCATCACCGGCTTCCCATTTCCGCAACATGTCTTGTGCTTCGAGTAGGATAGGGGCGGATTTTTCTGCAATCTCTTTATCAGCGCCGTTTGCAACCATTTCAGAAATTTGTGATTTCAAAATTTGATCAAATTTTACGTAGTATTTTCCAACCAAGTGGTCGCCTTTTACGCCTGTGTTTTCTGGTGTTTCTCCGTTTCCATAAAGTTGCCAAGCGAGCATGGATTTGCAAATATGAATACCTCTATCGTTGACTAAATTTACTTTTTTTACCGTGTGCCCGTTGGCTTTCAGAATTTCGGCAACCGACCAGCCCAGCAAATTGTTGCGAATATGCCCTAAATGCAAAGGTTTGTTGGTGTTTGGTGATGAATATTCAAAGACAATGGGATTTTGTGGAGACACACGGTTGTATGTCTCTACGGCAAATCCAAAACGATTATTTTTACAATTTTTTTCCAAAAAATCCAAATAATAATTCGAATCAATTTCCAAATTCAAAAAACCTTTCACGACATTGTATTTAGAGACTTCACGACACACTTTCGTTAATTTTTCACCGATAAATTGCGCCGTTTGCTCGGGTGATTTTTTCGCTGCTTTCACAAAAGGAAAAACTACAACCGTAAGATTTCCTTCAAAATCTTTGAGTGTTTTTTGGATTTGAACTTGCGAAGGCTCAATAGTCAAACCAAAAGCGTTGTTTACAATATCTGCGGTGTGTTTGGAGATAATTTGTTCTATCATTGCAAAAAATATTTCTTTGCAAAGATACAAAAAAAAAATGAAACAGATTTTGTTTTTTTCAATATTTTCACACTAGCGAAAACACGCTATAAACTGTTTTGTTTTTTGAATCGCATGCACAATAATTACTGCCCAAAATATATGTGCAATAATATGGTGAATGTGAATCAATTTGTCATTGACTTTGAAAACAAAAACGATGATATTTAACGTCATTAAAATAAAAACGAATACTGTAAGAAACGTTATTTTATTTCGTATCAAAACTTTCCACTTGAATACGGCTTTTGTTATTGCATAATGTTGCCAAATATGAACAAGCATTGACGCATACCAAATCATGCTCACAATGCAATGGTAAGAACCCCACGAATAGCATGCAGTACGGGCAGTTTTGATTGATAAAATAAGACCTGCGAGCAACATAATATCTACGATTGCTTTTGAAATTTTCTTTAAAAATATGTGTTTCATTGTTGTAAACTGTTAACGTTTCCAAGCGCTTCTCACAGCGTTGCCTTTCAAATATTCTTGTGATGCTGCTTTAACAGAACTTGTGAAATTTGATGCCGTTTGCGTTGCTCCGGTTATAGCAGCGACCATATTTTTTCCGTTATGGGCTGTACTTGTTGAAGTTTGAGAAAGTTCTCCTGCAGTTCTGCCAATATATGCTGTAATCATGCCCGGATAACCGGTTACATGATTGGAAAGAAGCTTGTTGTTTGTGCTTTCGCTTGTCCAAAGTCTTTCATAATGCCCGCCCGTTGTGGCATTTCCAGTGTTTGTGTAGAGAATGTCCACAACTTTATCAGTACCAACTTCGAATACCACAGTAAGTTCGATTCGATATTGATCGCCGGAGACTCTACCCCCACCGGTATTCGGACCTCTTGCTTTTATTTCAACAAAGGCTAATCCTCTGTACAAATTTGGTCCGACAAGTGTGTTCGAATTATTTTTGCTAACAAGTAGGCTTGATAGTAGCACGAAAATCGCTATCCCTAGTAAAGTTTTCTTTGCCATAGTTATCTTAATTTATGTTGCAAAATTACAAATAAATCGCTGCAAAAAACGATAACAAATGTAAAGAAATATAAAAAATGACGATTATTGCATTTTCGCAACCCTGTTTCGAATTCGACTTAATGAAACAGGTGTAATGCCCAAGTAAGTGGCAATATAGTGTTGTGGCACACGCAAAAGTATTTCAGGGTTATTGTTCATCATGTCGATGTAGCGCTGTTCGGGAGTCTTCGTAATACGTGAAAGAAAAAGTTTAGCATAATCGTGCACACGTTTGGTCAGCAATCCAATAAACACATCTTTGTATTCGGGAACTATTTCCAACAATTTTTTAAAATCCTCTATTTTTACGACGATAAGCGTTGACGTTTCGAGAGTTTCGATAGTAAATATACTCGGTTCATTTCCTAAAAAGGCAGACGTGGCTTCATTTTCAAAACAAAACCGAAAGGAAATATCTTCGCCATTGTTGTTTGCCCAAAGCCTTAAAGCACCTTGCTTTACAAAGAAAATCTTTTGAGAAATTTCCTCTTCTTGAAGCAATACGGTTCTTTTTGGAACAGTGATTTCTTCAAACAAATGTTTATAATTCTCAAATTTATTTAGAAGTGAAGCTATGCTCATTTTTTTTATTTTTAGTTTCGCTGTCGCACCGCTTCATACAACATCACCCCACATGCCACAGAAACATTAAGCGATTGAATATTTCCAAGCAATGGAATAGCCAATTGTTGGTCGCACAATTTCAGATATTCGTTTGAAACGCCATCCTCTTCCGAACCCATAATGATTGCAGTGGGTTTCGTGAAATCGGCATCGGTATACTTGATGCGTGCTTTTTCTGTTGCAGCAACCACTTGCAAACCGCTGGCTTTGAGAAAATGAATAGTTGTTTTGAGATTTTCTTCACGACAGATATTCATCGTGTGAAGTGCGCCTGCAGAGGTTTTAATAGCATCCTCGTTGATTTGTGCAGCGCCTTTGCTCGGAATGATTATGGCGTCAATGCCTGCACATTCGGCCGTTCGAACGATTGCGCCGAAATTCCGAACGTCTGTAATGCGATCTAAAATCAAAACCAAAGGAGCTTTGCCTTCCTCAAATGCCGACATAATCACGTTTTCCAACGATTGATACGAAACACTCGACAAAAAACCAACCACACCTTGATTGTTGTTCGGCGCCAATTTATTGATTTTTTCAATCGGAACGAATTGCGTCGGAATGCGGTTTTTATTGATTAATTCGTTCAGTTCTTTATACAATTCGCCTTTCAAACCTGCTTGAATAAAGAGTTTGTCGATTTCTTTGCCTGCGTTAATCGCTTCGATGATTGGGCGTATGCCGTAAATTAGATTTGTTTTTTTCATAATAATGTGCAAAGATACGAAAAAAAAATCGTATCTTTGCAAAAAAAATTAAAAACAAAAACATGGATCACATTCACATCTTAGCCATTAACCCCGGCTCAACGTCCACGAAAATAGCGGTTTTCGTGGATTCAACACAGGTATTTTTGAAAAATATCAAACATTCTACTGAGGAGTTAGCCCCGTTTGCAAGCATTACGGATCAGTACGAATTTCGCAAAGGCATCATTTTGGAAGAACTTAAACGTGATGGAATTGACATCAACACGATCAAAATTATTGTCGGACGTGGAGGTTTGGTAAAACCTATTCCATCTGGAGTTTATGAAGTAAACGAACCCATGAAAGCCGATTTGCGTGTTGGCGTATTGGGCTTGCATGCCAGCAATTTAGGCGGTTTGATTGCTGATGATATTGCCAAAAGCATTCCGGGAGCGAAAGCCTATATCACTGACCCGGTTGTGGTTGATGAATTAGACGACATCGCACGTATTTCAGGACATCCGGCGTTCGAGCGCGTATCTATTTTTCATGCATTGAACCAAAAAGCAGTATCTCGGATGTATGCCAATAGCATTGGAAAAAAGTACGATGAATTGAATTTGATTGTTGCACATTTGGGCGGCGGAATCAGCGTTGGTGCACATCGAAAAGGTCGTGTTGTAGACGTGAATAACGCTCTTGACGGTGATGGTCCTTTTTCTCCGGAACGCACGGGAAGTTTGCCCGTTGGCGCTTTAGCAAAGGCTTGTTTCAGCGGAACATACACGCACGACGAAATCAAAAAAATGATTTGCGGAAAAGGTGGTTATGTAGCATATTTAGATACGAACGATGCTTATGTAGTTGAAAAAGCAGCCGCTTCTGGTGATAAAAAAGCCGAATTAATTCAAGATGCAATGGCTTATCAAGTGGCGAAAGAAATCGGTGCCATGTCAACGGTTCTAGAAGGCAAAGTGGATGCTATCATTTTGACAGGTGGTATTGCTTACGGAAAACCCTTTGTAGACGCGGTTTCTAAACGTGTACAACATCTCGGACATATCTATGTTCATCCTGGCGAAGGCGAAATGGAAGCTTTGGCTATGAACGGCTTGTTGGTAGCAACCGGAGAGGTGAAAGCGAAGGTCTACGCATAATTATTCAAATAGTACGCTAATTTAATTTCTTGCAATTGCTATGTTAACTACACTTGCCGTATTGCTTGTGGCTATCGGTTTTTTTATTCATGGAAAAATCCGTTCGGACTTGGTGGCTTTATCTGCCGCCATTGCTGTGGTATTATTCGGGATTTTAACACCCGCCGAAGCTTTGTCAGGATTTTCAAATCCTATTGTAATCATGATGATTGGGCTATTCGTGGTCGGAGGCGGTATTTTCCGAACGGGTTTGGCAAATGCTATTAGTCGAAAAATGTTGAATTTGGCGGGTAATAATCAGACGAAATTGTTTGTTCTGATTATTTTGACAACTTGTATTCCCAGTGCCTTTGTGAGCAATACGGGAACGGTGGCGATGATGATGCCGATTGTGGTGGGTTTAGCTGTTGCAGCTAATGTGAGTCCAAGCCGATTTCTAATGCCCTTGGCTTTTGCAAGTACGTTTGGAGCGATGTTAACTTTAATCGGAACACCGCCAAACTTGGTCATTGACGGCGCACTCAGAGATGCAGGCTTTGAAGGACTTTCATTCTTTTCATTTTTACCGATTGGTATAATTTGCATAGTGATTGGAACTCCCGCACTTCTCCTGCTTAGCAAGTTATTCCTCGACAAAAATAAAGACGACGACGATATTCAAAAATCGAAATCACTCAAAGATTTGGCGAATGAATATCAATTACATCAAAATTTGGTTCGCATACGGGCAGTTCGTGGTTCTGCCTTGGTTGGTCAAATGTTGCGAGATTTGGAACTTCCCCAAAAATACAATCTGAATGTTTTGGAGTTGAGACGTCGTGCTGCGGGCTCAAATCCGCTTTTGAAAATGATTAAACAAAAACAGGTTGGTCCGGATACGATTATTTTGGAAAATGATGTGTTGTATCTTTCCGGCTCGTTCGAACAGGTGCAATTGTTTGCAGCAGATACCAAGGCATTCATGATTGATATGAATGAAAAAGATGAAAATCCACCCACTTTTGGAGGTAAAATCC
>JAIRRI010000041.1 GCA_031256055.1 Bacteroidales bacterium | reverse complement strand
TTTTTTTTTGTATCTTTGTAAAAAATATCATAAATTTACCAATGCAAAAAAAATATCTTGTAGTTTTTTCTTTTATTTTTTTCTCCATAGCACCCACTGCTAATGGAGAGAATAGTGATATTATTTCAAATTTCAAACACCTTCCTTCGCAGCAACTCCTTGATACTGCAAACTATTATTTTAAAAAAAACAGCACCGATACGGCTTTGGTTTTATATAGTTTACTAATTAATACAATTCCAAAAAATTCCGACATCGAACATCAGAAGATAATTGCCGATGCTTATAATCAATCTGCAGCTATTTATTATAATAAGCGTGATTTTCGTGCTGCTTATGAGTTGCTAACTAAAATGTTACTCCTTTGCGAAAAACATAATTATGTTGAGATTAAACCAAAAATCTACACAAACATAGGAAACATTTATTTTCGGTTTCAAAAATATGACTTAGCTAAATCGTATTATTTAAAAGCATTAGATTTATGCCAAGATGTTGCGGGTATCATCCTTATATTGAATAACATCGGAGCAAATGAAACGCAAAATAAAAAAATAGACAGTGCGTTTCACTATCTCCATAAATCATTGCAAATTAGTGAACAGCACAATGATTTTCGAATATTGTACAGCACTTGGTATAATTTCGCTTTGTTGTACAAAGAAAAGAAACTCTACGATTCGGCGTATTATTACTATCAGCTATCGTTGAACGAAGCAAAAAAGAATAACAAAATTGAAAAAGAAGCGGAAAATTTATCCCAGTTAGGTGAATTGTTTTTTGAAATCAATAAAATAGATTCTGCTCTATTCTATATTAACTTATCAAATGCAATCGCTCGGGAAAATAATTTTTTGAATGTTTTAGCCACTAATTACTTTACCTTATCAAAAATAGAGAGATCTAAAGGCAATAAAACACGTGCTTTAGAACTGTTTGAAAAATATGCGGATCTGAAAGATTCAATATCTGATATCGAAAAATTTAGTGATATCAGTCAATTACAGCATTTGTACGAGATTGCAAAAACTAATGAACAAATAGAGCAACTTGTTGTAAAACAGAAAATAAGAGATTTAATAATGTTCACTATTTTGGGTGCTTTGTTCTTGGTAAGTATTGTACTGTTGTATATTTTTGCACAAAAAAGAAAGTTAAATACCGCTTACAAGGTTTTGGTTGAGAAAAATCTTGAAATTATTGAATTTCAAGAAAATTCATCGGAAAAATATCCTGAAAAATACAAGAAAAGCGCACTAACTCAAAATATGCAGGATGAACTTTTAGATAGAATTTTACCAATTATGGAGGATATGTCCATAATTTGCGATGTAGAATTTTCTGTTGATAAGCTTGCAGAATTGGTACATTCTAACCAAAAATATGTTTCGCAAGTCATTAACAATGTTTTAAAGAGGAATTTTCGTTCGTTTTTAAACACGTATAGAATACGAGAAGCTCAACGACTATTTTCTGAACCGGATGCTGCAAAATATACAATTGATTCTATTGCACTTAGATTAGGTTATAAATCGCCGAGTACCTTTCGCGACGCTTTTAAAGAGATTACGGGGGTAAGCCCTAATTTCTACTTAAAATCGATACAGAACGGTTAAATTCATGAATTTATTGTGAAAATTGCGCCGAATTCATGAATTTGGTGCAGAAATCATTTGGATACAACGATCCAGTCGGAGATAATTTAGTATCTTTGCATTTGGATTTAAAACTATTTATGTATGAGAAAAATTCTAATCTGTGTAATACTTTTTGTCGTTGGTGGACTGAATCTGCAAGCGCAAAATCTCCATGTTCATCCTGTTGATGGTGGCGAACCGACAGTTTTTTCATTAGGTCATCTGCCGAAAATTACATTTAATGAAGGAACAAAGAAAATAGAAACTACGACGACAACACAAACGTTTCAGTTAAGCGATGTTCAACGTTTGACGTTCAAACCCAACAATTCGACAAATATTGCCACCACCGTAGAGACGCACGGCCGTGTGTCTCTACACCCAAACCCTGTGGAAAACGAATTGACACTAAACATTCAAATCCCAACGCAAGGTTTGGCCTATCGCATTTTCGATATGAACGGCAAATTACAAAGAACAAATAAAATCCATAGCGAAACCACCACAATCAATATGCAAAATTTCCGAAAAGGCACTTATATTCTTCATATAGAGCGTAGTGGCCAATTTATTCAATCATTTAAAATCGTAAAACAATAATATTATCTCGAGTGAAATCAAAAGGCTCGACAACCTAATCAAAAATTAATAACATGAAAAAAATCATTGTAACTGTTTTCGCAATCGCTTTATCATTTGGTGTTTATGCACAAAACGATACCATGTATATTCACATGGGGGGAACCATTTTAGAAATTCCCACCAAGGATGTGGACAGCATTATTTTCTATCGCACTCAAACGATACCTGTTGAAAGCGTATCGCTCAATCAAACCACTGCCACGTTGGCTGTTGGTGATGTACTACAGCTGACCGCAACCGTTTTGCCTTCTAACGCCACATATAAAACCGTGACTTGGAGCAGCAGCAATACCGATGTTGCAACAGTGGTTGATGGGCTCATAACTGCTGTAGGTGACGGAACTGCAAACATCACTGTAACTACACAAGATGGTGGTTTTTCTGCCATTTGCACGTTGCAAGTTAATTCTGCTCACGAAGGACTTAACATTCCTACTTGCAACAACACATCCACTCCCGGCTGGGGTACAAGTTTTGGTACGGTAAGTTTTGCTTCTGCACAGGAGTGGACGATTGTGGGTGATGGTTATACCCAGATTTGGTCGGATGCGGTTAGAGCCGCCAATTGTAATAAATCGACATATGAAGGTGGTCCGGATAACAATTACAACTCCGACTGTCGTAACAACGGAGGAGGAGCTGCCAGAGGTCATTATTTTTCGTGGTGTGCAATTGCAAGATTTAAGAATACTCTTTGTCCCGGGGATTGGCGTGTGCCCACCAAACAAGATTTTTGCGACTTGCATAAAGCTCTGTTTTCAGATACAGACTGCGAAAATCGCGTTATTACACCTCATCCCGTCGTAACTACCGCTTATACTACCACCTGGGGCGGTCAATTTGTTGGTAATGTTCAGCAGAATGGGCAAATCATGTACTCCGGAGCTAACGGATACTATTGGTCGGAGGATATTGAGGTGTGGCAAGGTGATGCTATAAAATACGGAAGTTGGTTATGGTTCAACAATTTTGGCTACAGCTACTCGCAGTATGTCAATGAAAAATTCAGAGGAACTCAACTGCGTTGTGTGAAAAACAATTAAAAAAACAATCAATTACAGTCAAAATCTAAAACAATGATAAAATCAATTACAAAAATGCTCGTTGTGCTGTTTGTAACAGTATTGAGCGTAGGAAGTTTAAAAGCTAACATGTTTGAAGAGCTTTCCGGTGGAGAATGGGAATTTCGAGGGGAAATTTCTTTGTTTAGCCAAACTTACAATAGTCTAACCGTTGCTACATTTTTTCCGAACGGAACAGTCAGTGTTCACGTTTCCGCCCCCGGAATTGGCAATATGGTGGTAACACAAAATCCAACTACAGGCGTGGTTTCCGGCAATACGATTACGGTTACCGTGGTTCAATCCAGATGTGTTTTCCGGTATGAGGATGGCAAGTTATATTTAGATGAAATTAGATACCTTAACACTAATGCGACCATGTCGCCTCAAGAGGGTGTATTCTTTCCCGGTGGAATTCCGCCAAGGTACACTGTTACTGCTTCCGGTGGAGCCACCGCCGATAAAGCGGAGTACTGGGAAAACGAGCTTGTAACGCTTACGTTAACTCAACAAGCAGGGTCAGTTTTCAGGGAGTGGTCTGCCACAGGCCTAAACGTAAGTGCAATCACAGAAGTTAATGCTACAACTTACACATTTACCATGCCTGCCAACAATGTAACAGTTACCGCCCTTTGGGACGTGGATGACGATGGTGTGACGGCTACGCCCGGCTTAACTTACGTGCCATGGCCGAATGGCTCAAATCCAACAGGTTGGATCGTTGGTAGACCAGCCAGTGGGTCGTTGCCTACCAATGTGGTTATTCCGAAATACTGGACTGCTCCCTCCGGTTTTTCACATAGTTGGTTAGTTGGACAAACATTTCCGGTTGTAGGAATTGGTGAGTTTTATCCAAGTAGCCAAACGACAATTTCCACTATGATAACGCTTTCTATCCCTGAGACGGTTGAAAGAATCGGCTACAATAATGGTGGTGAATTTTTAACCGGATTTTCGTCTGCTTCGGGACTTACCACAATCATCTTGCGAGGCAACAATCCATATTTTGAACTTAATAACGGCGTGTTGTATACCAAAGGATTAGATACGCTCATTTTGTATCCGGCTTCGCGTCCGGGAACCTCTTACACCGTTAACTCGAGCACCCGTTTGGTACAAGGTTGTGCATTTCATTCGGCTCAATTTCTTACGGAAGTTATTTTGCCAAATTCTGTGAAAGAGGTGGGTACATTTACATTCAACGATGCTCCAAATCTTAGAGCCGTCTATTTTAACGGTGTAGAGAAATTGGGTACAATTATGTTTCGTGGAACGAGTAATTTAAATCTATATTTCCGCACAACAACGCCTCCTTCGGCAATTATTCCTGCTCCTGTAAGTTGTGTTGGCGGTACATTTGCGGGAGCTACCGGTATCGCTTGCGAGTGTATAAACGCTATTTTTGTGCCGAATTGGGCAAGCGTAGATGCTTATAGAGCGGCATGGCAGAGTGCTTGTGTGGCATTTCAAACTATTTTGAATAAAATCAGAGTTGAAGGTGCTTATCCAGTCACTGTAACCGGTGCCACGACAGATAGAAACGAATATGCGGAAAACGATTTGGTAACTTTGAAATTGAATACCCCAATAGGACAACAATTCAAAGAGTGGCAAGCCACAGGAATAGCTACAAGTGCAATAACTCAAGTTAACGATACGATTTTCACATTTATCATGCCTGCAAACGCAGTAACGCTCACGGCCGTGTATGAGGATTTGGTGGGGCATCCGCTTATTATCAATCTTTCCGGTGGAGCGTACATATATACCGGAACAATAAACTATGGGGGAATTTATAATTACGAAGTAACCGCTAGATTTTTTGCAAACGGAAGTGTACAATTTAAAGCAGAGACGTGGATGGGTGCAAGCGGCAGAATTCCTCTTGCGAACGGAACATTTGCTCCTGTGGTTGAAAATTACAAACTTGTTATTACTTCAGGCAACAATAGATTTATATTCTCGTATTATGACAAGTTGTATTTGGATACGATTGTATGGACCGGTGCTCCTATAGCAATTTCACAACGTCAAGGCACATTCATTCCGGATGCACCTCCGACAAGTTTCACTATGGTTACAATCGGAGGTGTTGCTGATAGAGGTATGTACGGAACATACACTGCAAGCGAACTTGTAACCATCACTTTGGATGTGCCTTACAATATGAGTTTTAAAGAATGGAGCAATGTCATAGGCATAAATGCAAGTGCGATAACCGAAGTTAATGCAACAACATTTACGTTTACCATGCCTGCAAATAACGTAGCTATCACAGCCGTTTACGAAGAAATCATTCCAAGTCATGCGGTTACTGTAACCGGTGCTACTGCCGATAAAGACCGATACCTTCCGAACGAACTTGTAACTCTTACGTTGAACAGAACATGTAACAGTTGCATGTGTTTCAAAGAATGGACTGCCACAGGAATTTCCGTGAGTGCGATAACCCAAGTTGATGAGGAAATTTACACCTTCATCATGCCTGCCAACGATGTAACGCTTGTTGCCGTTTACGAAGAAATACCGAACGATATGGAAGGTACACCCGGTTTAACTTACACACCATGGCCCAACAACACAAATCCAACAGGCTGGATAGTTGGCAGACCTACCGGTGGATCGGCGCCGGCCAATGTGGTTATTCCAACGTGTTATACGGCCGTTGCCGGTCAACCGCAAAGCTGGTTGATTGGAACACGATTGCCGGTTATTGGAATTTCTGAGTTTTATGGAACTCAACAGGTCGATATGACAACCATGATTTCTATTTCCATTCCGGAAACGGTTGAACGAATCGGTTACGTTAACAGCAGCGAATGGTTAACCGGTTTTGGTTTGTGTGAAGGACTTACTACCATTATTTTGCGAGGCAATAATCCGCGTTTTGAACTTAAAGATGGAGTGTTGTACACCAAAGGATTGGATACGCTGGTCTTGTATCCGGCAGGGCATCCAAGAATATCGTATACCATCAACGATGGCACAGTATTTGTGCAGGGAGCTGCATTCCAATCGGCTCAAAATCTTGTAGAAGTCATTGTTTCAAATTCGGTAAAAGAAGTCGGTACATTCGGATTCGCTTTAGCTCCAAGTATCAAACAAATTTATTTTGGTGAAAACTTAGAGAAATTAGGAACCATTATGTTTAATAGAGACCCAAAATTAGGCGATTTAGAATTGTATTTCAGCTCTACAACGCCTCCGGTGATCGTTCCTCCGAGTCCGTTCAATGGTGTTGGCGGAACATTTGCAGGATCGAATAACGTCGATCTCATAGGAGGAGGAAAAGGTGTCATCAAGGTGATTTGTGTTCCGGCCGGAGCTGTGGAAGCTTATAAAACTGCATGGCAAAATATAGCCGGTGCATGGATATCTAATTTGCTAACGCTTATTAAAAACTGCCAAAGTCATTCGGTTACTGTAATCGGTGCTACTGCAGACCAAAACGAATATTATCCGGGCGATCTTGTAACGTTAACTTTGAATACACCTGTAAACAAACATTTCAAAGAGTGGAATGCCGTGGGAATAGCAACGAATGTGATAACTGAAGTTGATGATACAACTCACACCTTTACAATGCCCAATAATGCCGTAACACTTACGGCTATTTATGAGGACAATATTATTTTTTACACGGTGTCAATTCAAGAACCGGAAATCGGTGGAACAATTGCCGTAATGAACAATGACGACGAAGTGTTACATGGTCATGAGTTGGAAGAAGGTACGGAGTTGATCTTGATTGCAACAGCTCACGAAGGTTTTAAATTTGTTGATTGGTGGCACGGCGGTACAGATACAGAGCACATCCACGTGTTGGATGATCACGTTACCATTTCTGCTACATTTGTAACTGATGATGTTTCAATTGCTGTAACTATTGGCGGAGAGCTGTTTGTGGTTTATCCAAATCCGACAACAGAGATGTTGCATATCCAAACCGAACAACTGATTAAGCAAATTTTTGTTTTAGACCTGAGCGGTAAGGTGGTGATGCAACTACAAGGTCATCATACGGCTATAAATTTACAATCTATTCCAACAGGAAACTACATTGTTAGAATCCATACGGAAACAGCTATTATTCCTGTAAAAATTATCAAACAATAAATAACCAAAACCAACAATTATGAAAAAATTATTAATGATCTTAACGTTATTCTTCCTATATGGATTAGGATATGCGCAACCTACCGTGATTTACTTCACATCTGCCGGACTGCACAAAACTACGTTGACGCCAACCACTTTGACTACCGGTACCTTGTTGGATGCTACCAATATGAGTTATCAAACTATGGAGTATGCAAACGGCATTGTTTATGCGGTGTCGAGACCGGCGTGGCCGGCAATATCTGCTTTTGGAACAATCGATAAAAACACAGGAGCATTCACAGTAATAAAAGAAGACATCGGTTACAATGTTTCCGGTCTAGCGTGGAATCCGTTGGACAATACCATGTATGCAGTGTACCAAACGGCAAGTGCGACAAGTAGAGGGTTCGGTAAGATAAATTTAACAACCGGTGATTTTGAAGAAATAGGCGCTACCTGGGCTGTGAATGCAATGCAATTGCAAGCTTCTATTGTAATAGACAACGACGGAATTTGTTACTTCCTTGATTACGGGCAAAATGCCAGTATGAGATTTGGCACGCTAAATTTGACAACAGGTGCTCAGACAGCCATATTAACAAACATAAATGCACAAAATCGACTAACGGATATGTCGATTGACCGTGAAACAGATGTGATGTATGTCAGTACCCCAGGCGCTAACACGGTTAACTCTCTTTCAACAATAACCAAGGCAGGAGCTCGTACTACTTATGGAAGTCCAACAACTTCACAAAGATGGCAGGCTTTTGCTATTTTCACAGAAGAACCATCATCAACAACCGATTATACCGTAAACATTGCAACTCCGACCAACGGATCGATCACCGTAATGAACGGCAGTACACCTGTAACTGATGGCACTCAATTGCCCGAAGGCACAACCTTAACTTTGACTGCAACACCTGCAACAGGTTACGAATTCGACCAATGGTGTGATGGCAATACCCCAACACCGCGTACTAGCACCTGGACCATAGATACGA
>JAIRRI010000159.1 GCA_031256055.1 Bacteroidales bacterium | reverse complement strand
CTAAGTAATTTAATTGATAGCATGGGCTGTTTGTAACAAATTATCAAACAGCCCAACTATCATCATTTATAAATAAATTATAAAAGCAATAAGCAATGAAAAAATCACTTATCACTATTTTGTTAATGACAGGTTTTTTCTGTTATTCACAAACCATAGATCATGCGCAATTGGAAGTATTATATGACATGGAATGGGTTTGGGATCGTTTGGAGCCCAAAAGAAAAAACACAGATGAAATGATATTGCTGATTGGCGGCAAATATACAGGATATTATAGTTACATGAATTATATTAGGGATTCGCTTCGTAGGGTAAATCCCACGGATTATGCGCATGGAATTATGAGTAGCGATGGTCGTGCTATAACGCCCAGAGCTGGAGAGTCTTTTGAAGATCTTCGCGCCAGAGCCGGAATACCTGACGGGCAAATGGCCACAGCTGTTCCTGCTCGTGTGCAGCTGCCTAGCAATCCATTCAACAAGGCACACTTTTTTATTAACAGGGGGTCTGCAGAAGTGCAGTACATGAATTACGTTGTCTTTTTTAGTAGCCATACCGAAGGCTACTTCACTTACACAGAAATTCTCGAAAAACCTATATGGAAGATCAGCGTTGATACAGACCAAGTAGCAGGCTATCGCTGCCAAAAGGCTAGCAGTCGCTACGGCGGACGCGATTGGACGGTGTGGTTTACTCACGAAATTCCAATTAGTGAAGGTCCCTGGAAACTTCGAGGATTACCGGGGCTTATCCTAAAAGCAGAAACTGCCGATGGCGAATTTGCACTAACAGCAAATTCTGTTAGCCGTTCATCAAACAGACCTATTACCAAGGATGAGAAAAATGTTTACCAATCTATGCCAAAAAGAACAGTGTATAGATTGATAAAAGAAGGCAATACTACTATGGCTGCGATTAACCGCCCTCTTGACTTTAATCTTATTGAAATACTTGAGTAAAACTAAGGAAATAGCTGCCCTTTGCACTATCGAAACTTCAAAACTTAACAGCAATGAAAAAAACATTCACCTTTGGCTTGTTAATAGCAAGCTATCTCTGTTATTCACAGACTATTGATCATGCTCAGTTGGAAGTGAGGTATCACTACGAAATGGTGGGCAACCGCGCACAACCGGAACGAAAAACTACGGATGAAGTTATTCTGCTGATCGGCAACAGATACACAGCTTATTACAGTTTTATGAATTTTACGACAGACTCGCTTCAAAAAGCAAACCCTAACGAATACCAATCTCAACTTACAGGTGGTGGTGGCGCAACCATGAGACCCGGCGAAACTTTGAAAGAATTCGCCGACAGAAGTGGAGGTACTCTAACCGTTAATCAACCTCGTACAAGGCTTCCCTCTAATCCATTCAATACAGGACACTATTTTATAAACAGAAGTTCGGGAGAAGTAACCTATTTATCAGATGGGATTAGAAGTGCAGGTGGAAATAGAGGGCATTACAGTTACACTGAACAACTTGAAAAACCCGAATGGACTATCGAAACAGAAACCGCTGAAATTGCAGGTTATTCAAGTCAAAAAGCCACGACGCGTTATGGTGGACGTGATTGGACCGTGTGGTTTACGCCCGAAATTCCGGTTAGCGAAGGTCCTTGGAAACTTCGCGGATTGCCTGGATTGATTCTTAAAGCCGAAACCGCTGATGGCGAATTTGCACTAACGGCAACTTCAGTTGTTCGTTCAAGCAACAGATCCATCGTAAAAGATCAAGAAAATGTGTATCGAAACATATCGAAAAAAGAACTGTACAGGCTGCAAAAAGAGGGTCCACAGATTATGGCTGGCATGATAATTGAAGGAAATTTACCAAGAGAAGAACTTAATTTGATTGAAATTTTGGATTAAGATAATAACAGGTCGTCATTCCGAGTGAAGCGAGGAATCTGTTGGCTATTCTAAGGTACAAACATTATCAATGAAAAAACTACTATTCATATTATTTATTTTTTTGCTACCGCTTTTTGCGATTGGGCAGGTTACTCTACAAGGCACCATCAAAGATGAGCAAGGTGTTGCTATTAGCGATGCGATCATTACAGTTTTGAGAAATGATGGTGCGATACTCAACTTTACCTATAGCGATGCTCAAGGTCGCTACAGCATCACTCGTAATAGTCAAGACGATAGTTTGCATATCAGAGTTTCTTGTCTCGACTATGCCACGCAGTTGATAACCGTTACCAATCGTTCGCAACAGTTGGATTTCTCGCTTGTGCAACAGGCTACGGAATTGACAGGGGTTACTATTCGCCCTCGAGATGTGTGGCGAAATCGCGATACCGTAAGTTATTCAGTGCTGTCGTTTGCTAATCCGAGCGACCGCACTATTGCCGATGTGTTGAGAAAAATGCCGGGCATTGAAGTGCAACCTTCCGGACGCATTCTTTACAACAATGAACCGATAAACCGATTTTATGTCGAAGGCATGGATTTGATGGGTGGCAGATACAACGTTATCAGCGAAAATCTGAGACATAACGCTGTAGAAACCGTTCAAATTCTCGAAAACCACGAACCAATCAAAGCCTTAGAGGACGTGAGCCTTTCGGACAGAGCCGCTTTGAACATCGTTTTGAAAGAAGACGCCAAAGCCACGTGGCAAACTGCGATGAAATTGGGTTTAGGGTTTCCATTGTGGTTGTGGGATTGCGAACTAACAGCAATGCGTTTTGCAAAAAACGTTCAAGATGCGATTGTTTACAAAACCAACAATATTGGTATCAACGCAAGTCATCAACTCACAGCACACTACGGTATTGCAGGTTTTATGCAGAATAATCTGCTGTCAATTCCGGTTCCGAGTTCAGGCATTAGTGAAAATCGTTCGTTGTTCAACAATCAACACCTGATTACTGCCAATCGACTCATCAAATTAAATGATGTGTATCAAATCCGCTTGAACGCAGATTATCTCAACGATCGGCAGAAAACTGATCATTCGAGCCAAACTATTTATTTTTTGGATGGAACAGAAATCACCATCGATGAACAAACCCATGCGGTGTTGGACATCAACCGTGCAAATCTGACCTTGACATTAACCGGAAATCACAAAAACTATTTTTTAGAAAATGCACTAAACCTTCAAGGTAATTGGACAAGCACCTTTGCCGATATAAGCAAAAGCGAACAACGTTTGAAAACGTCCACATTCCGAATTTCCGATGATTTCAGATGGCTTAGAGTGATTGACAAAATGAGAATCGACATAGAAAGTAGCAACAGGCTATCGAATGCACCTCAATCTTTAACCATAAAACCCGGGCTTTTTGCCGATTTTTTTAACGATAGCATACCTTACGAACACTTGAAACAAGAAGCCGATTTATTGGAATTTACATCCAATTCATCCATCAATTTATCGAATGTGCGAGGACGTTGGCAAACCAATTACGAATTAGGATTGGACTTTCGAGTTCAACAGTTGAATTCCGAACTTAGCGTTCCGGAGCGAATTACTGCGGATACGTTGCGAAACGAATTTCGGTTCATGTTTGCCCAACCTTTTGTTGCAGCGAGATACAGTTATGTTGCAAAGCGATTAACGGCTACAATGAACTTTCCTGCAGGTTATGCCATTCAGCGAAACACCGATAAACTCAGCACTAATTCGAATACAGAAGGCAAACCTTATATCAATCCTTCACTATCTTTGCGGTATAGAATGGGGTATCAGTGGGAACTGTCGTCAAGTGCTCGTTATTCTAACAATTTCAGCACAATCAGAAATCTTTACACAGGGTATTTATTGAACGATTATCGAAATATTCGGAAAAATAACGGCGAATTTTCGAGTAGCAACACCCAATCGTACAATTTGGGATTGCGATACAACGAGCCGTTGACAGCTATGAATGCAGGTGTTTTTGCAAGTTATGGTCGCACGCGATTTGATATGCTTCCTGAAGTTAATTTTGACGGTATATTGTCCATTCGCGAATTGGTCGAATACAAAGGTTATAACGATTCAAAATCAATAGGATTATCTTTCGGCAAAGGGTTTAAAAAAGTTATTACCAAAGCAGATTTGCACGGTTCTTACACTATTTCGACAAACCATCAACTTCAACAAGGCATGTCTATCCTTTCAGAACACAAAGGATACAACATCAGCTTAGCTTTTTTTGGAAAACTATCCTCGTTGGCAAACTACAATTATCGCATTTCACACAATAGCGGTAAAACGACCGTAGAGGGCAATGTTGCTCAAAATTTCGGAGCAATCCGTAGAACAACACAACATTTTAGATTAAATGTAACGCCGACCAAGCTTTTGGTGCTGGCGTTGAATATGGATTATAGCCAAAGTTCGACAACAAGTAATTTGCCGAGTACGTTTTTCACGGATTTACGAGTTCAATACAAATTCAAGCATTGGGAATTGGGTGTGAATTGGAACAATATATTCAATGCAAACAAGTATGTAGTGGCGAATTACGGCGAATTTCTTTCATACGTTAATACGTTTGAACTTCGTCCTTCAAACATTGTTTTTTCGGTGCGGTTTTCTTTATAGCCTTTCTTTGTTTCACTCCAAAGCAAATTTGGTAACCTTAATTTTGCCAATTTCAGATTTTTTTCGTATCTTTGCAAAAGAAATGGTCTTTTAACAACCAAAAGCACGATTACGCTTTTGTAAAGCAGATCATTAAATTTTGTTAATGGCTCAAAAACCCTCTATACCCAAAGGAACACGTGATTTCGCTCCACAGGAGATGATGAGACGGAATTACATTTTTGAAACCATCAAACGAGTTTTTGAACACTACGCCTACAAGCCTATTGAGACACCTGCAATGGAAAACTTATCGACTTTGCTTGGAAAATACGGCGAAGAAGGCGATAAATTATTATTTAAAATTCTTAATTCAGGCGATTTTTCGAATGGAATAAATTTTGAGGATTATAAAATACCTCTTGAGATTTCCGAAGATGCTGAAGTTTATGATGCAAAAAAACTCAGCACGATCATTTGCGAAAAAGGCTTGCGTTATGATTTGACCGTACCTTTTGCACGCTTTGTGGTGCAACATCAAAACGAATTGACGTTTCCGTTCAAACGCTACCAAATACAGCCTGTTTGGCGTGCCGACCGTCCGCAAAAAGGGCGTTATCGCGAGTTTTTTCAATGCGATGTGGATGTGATTGGAAGTACGTCGTTGCTGAACGAAGCAGAGTTGTTGAACATCATTGATGAAGTTTACAAAAAACTCAACATTCGTGTTGTAACGAAAATTAATAACCGAAAAATTTTAGCAGGAATTGCCGAAACCATTGGTTTTCCTGATAAAATTGTTGACATCACCATTGCAATTGATAAATTGGATAAAATCGGATTAGAAAAAGTAAACGAGGAATTGGGTACGAAAATTTCAGCGGAAGCGATTGCCAAATTACGGCCGATTTTATTAATGAAAGGCGATTTTTTAGAGAAAATCGAAACATTGAAAACCACATTGGCACATTCGGAAATCGGACTAAAAGGAATCTCCGAAATGGTCGAATTATTCGATTATATCAGCGATTTAAAATTGGATATGCCGTGTGAATTGGACTTGACTTTGGCGCGAGGATTAAATTATTACACGGGTGCAATTTTTGAAGTAAAAACCTTAGATGTTGCTATGGGTAGCATTTGCGGAGGAGGGCGATACGACGATTTGACGGGAATTTTCGGATTGAAAAATATGTCGGGTGTTGGAGTTTCGTTTGGAGCAGACCGAATTTATGATGTGATGAGCGAACTCAATGTGTTTCCGGAACATTCAATCGTTAGTTCGCAAATTTTGTTTGTGAACTTTGGACGTGCGGAAACCCGCTTCATTCTTCCTCTTTTGAAACGTTTGCGAGAAAAACATATCGCTTGCGAATTATATCCCGATGCTGTAAAAATGCAAAAACAATTCAATTACGCCAATGACAACCACATTCCATACGTTGCCATTATTGGCGAAGACGAAATAAAAACCAATTCAATCACCGTAAAAACCATGCAAAGCGGACAACAACAAAACATGTCTGCTGAACATTTAATAGATTTTCTAACTCAAAAATGAAACCATTCAAAATTCTTTCAGAACCTTTAACCATCGAACTTATCGATGAAATCATATCTGCAAAAACACCGATAGCATTGTCGGAAAAGGCTATCGAAAACATTGAAAAATGTCGTCACTATTTGGACGAAAAAATGGAAGCGCAAAAAGAGCCGATTTATGGAATAACAACAGGGTTTGGCTCGCTTTGCAACCATGTGATTTCTTACGAAGAATTAGCACAATTGCAACATAATTTAGTTGTTTCTCATGCTTGCGGAATAGGTGATGAAGTGCCGCTATCTGTTGTAAAAATCATGCTTTTGCTAAAAGTTCAATCGTTGTCGTATGGACATTCCGGAGTTCAGCTGCAAACAGTTCAGCGTTTAATTGACATGTTTAATAACAATGTTTTGCCGGTGGTTTATCAACAAGGTTCTTTAGGAGCGTCGGGCGATTTGGCGCCTTTAGCTCATCTTTGTTTGCCGTTGCTCGGACTTGGCGAAGTGTATTACAAAAATTCGCGCTTAAGTTCTGAACATGTTTTTGATGCTTTAGATTGGCGGCCTATCAAACTGAGAAGTAAAGAAGGATTGGCGCTTTTGAACGGTACACAATTCATGAGTGCTTATGCGGTATACACGTTAATCCATGGTTTGCGAGCATCCAAACAAGCGGATTTTATTGCTGCGATTTCGTTGGACGCTTTTGATGGACGCATCAGCCCGTTCCATCCACTTATTCAAAGCATTCGTCATCATAAAGGCCAAATCGAAACGGCAGAAAATATTCGACACATTTTGGAGGGTAGCGAGTTGATTAATCGTCCGAAAGAACACGTTCAGGACCCTTATTCATTTCGCTGTATCCCGCAAGTGCACGGGGCTACAAAAGATACGCTTAACTATGTTTTAGGTGTTGTAACTAACGAAATCAATGCGGTTACGGACAATCCAACAGTTTTTGTTGAAGAAGATTTGATTATTTCTGCAGGTAATTTCCACGGACAACCGTTAGCATTGGCTATGGATTTTCTCGCCATTGCTATTGCTGAATTAGGAAATATTTCCGAACGCAGAACCTATCAATTAATTGGCGGAAAACGTGGACTACCACACTTTTTGGTTGCTGAGCCGGGTTTAAACAGTGGCTTTATGATTC
>JAIRRI010000112.1 GCA_031256055.1 Bacteroidales bacterium | reverse complement strand
ATTACTGTCGCTGTGGGCGGTGCTGATCCAACCACCGTTCGTACCACAATTTCCGGAAGTGGAAACACGGTTACTCCTGTTCCCGGAAGTAGTGGTAATTATATTGCTCGCGTAACCTCACCTGGCGAAGTAACAGTTACCTTAAATGTGCAAACCGGAACCACATCAAGAGTTGCAGGTACATCTCAATTCCGCGTGAAACGTGTGCCTGACCCTATTGCCGTAGTAGTTGGTATGGACGACAATGCGACCTCTATAAACAGAGACCAGTTTGCAAATTCCCAAGGTTTACTACCTCGAATGCCGAAAGATTTTGACTTCCAGTTGTCAAATCTAAGAATAAACTCATTCCAAATGAGTACCACCATAGGTGGCGATATTCGACCATTCACATCAAACTCTAACCGTTTTACCGACGAGATGATCACTGCAATTCGAAACTCTAGAAGAGGTCAAAAATTCTTTTTTGAAAATATCATGTGCCAAATGCCTACGGGACCCACACAATTAAGACCCTTTGTATTAACTATTCAATAACAAACTCGTTATACATTATGAAAAAATTAATCATTTTAAGCATCGTTTTTTTGGCATTTATTGCCACCGAACGCTCACAAGCTCAAGTCGTAGAAAACAGACCGCCTTTGGATGGCTTTTTCGAAAAAGTAAATAATGTAGGTATAGAGCCTCGTCCGTATGTGTTTGTACGTGAAGCCGATGTGTATATTACACGCCGTGTTTGGCGAACGATTGATTTTCGTCTAAAATTCAACCAGTTTCTCTATTTTCCCATTCAGCCTGTTCGAGACCGTGTGAGTTTCATGAGTATGGTGATGACAGGACTTCAAGAAGGTAGTATCACGGCTTTCGACCCAATTACCGACGACTTCTCGAAACCTCTCACCTTCGAGGAATTCATGGCAAGAAATACCGGAGTTGTTGAAAGAGAAGTGGAAGATTTGGACAACCCGGGAGAATATATCAGACGCTCGGATACCTCAAGATTTAGCAACGAAGACGTGAAATTGCTTCGTATAAAAGAAGATTGGTTTATTGACCGCCAACGAGGTGTTCGCGATATTCGCATCATAGGATTGTGTCCGGTTATTCAACTATTTGATGAATCCGGCGAATTTAAAGGTAACCAACCTTTATTTTGGCTACATTATGAGAGTTGCAGAACCTTGTTTGCCAACACCGAAGCGTTTAATCGCCACAATTCTGCCATGCGCATGTCGTATGATGACGTGTTTGCATGGAAGCGTTTTTTCAACAGTTTCATCATCAAAATCGATAATCAACAAGATCGTAGTCTTAATGAATTCCTTTCCGGCTGGCAACTCTTGGCCGAATCCGATCGCATCAAAATTGAATTATTGAATTTGGAGGAAGATCTTTGGGAGTATTAGGATTTTCATTTCATTTTATCACGTAGGGGCGAGGTTCACTCGCCCCTTTCTTTTATGGAAGGGCAGGCGAACCCCGCCCCTACGATTTCATTTTTTTTCGTATCTTTGCACTGTGATAAACGATTATTTAAATACACCCATCGAATTTCTGAAAGGTATCGGTCCTCAACGAGGCGCTTTGCTTCGCAAGGAAATTGGCGTGTTTTCGTTTGATGATTTGTTGAATTATTTGCCGTTTCGATACGTTGACAAAAGTAATTACGTTAAGATTAGCCAAATCAAAAACGAAAATGCTTATGTTTTGATTCAAGGTAAAATTTTGAGCAAAGCAACGGTTGGTGCGAAATTCAAATCTCGCTTGGTAGTTCGATTTGGCGATGAAACGGGTGAAATAGATTTGATTTGGTTTAAAGGTGTGAAATGGATTAACGAAAAACTGAAAATCGGCGAAATGTATGTGATTTTTGGAAAACCAACCCTATTCAAGCAAACCTACAATTTCACACATCCCGAAATTGATTTGGCAAGCGAAACCAAACTGCAAAAAGAAGGCTTGTTTCCAATGTACAACACAACGGAAACGATGAAAAACAAAGGGCTCACGTCGAAAGCCCTCAGTAAATTGATGCAAACGCTTTTAGATGGACTCCCCGCCTCTATCCCTGAAATTTTACCGCCATCGGTTTTAGGAAAATATCACTTGATTTCGCGAGATTCCGCTTTACGCTTGGTACATTTTCCAAAAAATCAAGACGAATTGGTTCGTGCTCAAAATCGAATCAAATTTGAAGAGTTGTTTTTGTTGCAAATGCGCGTTTTGAAACAAAAATCGCAAAACCATTTAGAAAAAAGCTATGTATTTTCCAAAGTGGGCGATTATTTCAATCATTTTTACAAGGAGAATTTGCCATTTTCGCTCACGGGCGCACAACAGCGTGTAGTCAGAGAAATTCGCAAAGATCTGGGAAGCGGATTTCAAATGAACCGATTGTTACAAGGTGATGTGGGTAGCGGAAAAACATTGGTAGCATTGATGTCTATGCTTATCGCCGCCGATAACGGATTTCAATCCTGCCTGATGGCTCCGACCGAAATTTTGGCACAACAACATTTCAAAAGTATTCAAAAATTTTTGACCGGATTAGATATTGGCGTTGGTTTACTCACCGGTTCTACTAAGACGAAGGAACGACGAGAGTTACACGAAGATTTGCAAAACGGTAAAATCAAAATTTTAATCGGCACACACGCCCTAATCGAAGATGTGGTGCAATTTCAAAAACTCGGACTTTGTGTAATCGACGAACAGCATCGGTTTGGTGTGGCACAACGCTCCAAACTTTGGAACAAAAGCCAATTTCCTCCACACATTTTGGTGATGACTGCAACACCCATCCCACGCACGTTAGCAATGACGTTGTATGGAGATTTGGATACTTCAACTATTGATGAACTTCCGCCCAATCGAAAACCTGTACAAACTTTGCATCGTTACGATAGCTCACGTTTGAAACTATATGAATTTCTCAAACAAGAAATCCGAAAAGGTCGACAGATTTATGTGGTATATCCACTTATCAAAGAATCCGAAAAATTGGATTTGAAAGATTTGGAAGAGGGTTATTTCACTATGTGTGCAGAGTTTCCGCGTCCAGAATTTCAAGTGAGTATTTTGCATGGAAAAATGCCTCCATCGGAAAAAGATTTGGGCATGAAATTATTTGTGGAAAACAAAACGCAAATCATGGTTTCGACTACCGTGATTGAAGTTGGCGTGGACGTGCCCAACGCCACGGTGATGGTCATTGAAAACGCCGAACGCTTTGGGCTTTCACAACTTCATCAGTTACGCGGACGCGTAGGCAGAGGTGCTGATCAAAGTTATTGCATTTTGATGTCGCACCACAAACTCAGCAATGACGCCAAACAACGATTAGACACGATGGTAAAAACCAACGATGGTTTCAAAATTGCCGAAGTCGACTTGCAATTGCGTGGCCCCGGCGATATTCAAGGCACTCAACAAAGCGGAGCGTTGAATTTTAAATTGGCCGATCTGACCAAAGACGAACGCATTATTCGTGCTGTACGTGTAGCCGCAGGTCTAGTGTTGGACGAAGATCTGAATTTAACTCAGCCTCAACACCAAATGCTCAGTTTTCATCTTCGAAAAATGTTTGGAGAAACAGTTTGGTCGAAGATTTCTTAACAAAATGTTAATAATTTTGTAAAAAAAATCAATAAAAATTTGGTCGTTTCGAAAATTTTTCTTAACTTCGCAGTTCGAAATGTGTAAAACACCTTTATTTTTGAAGAACAAAACAACAACAACAAATCCAAAATATTAACCAAAAACAAAAAAACATGAGAAAAATTACGCTTTTATTGGTGTCTCTGCTATTTGCGGGGGCACAGATGCTACAAGCGCAACGCACCATTACCGGTACTGTCATCAGTGCCGAAGAGCCTCAGGGACATCCAAGTGTGACTGTGCAAGTACAAGGCACAAACACAGGAACGGTCACAGACGCTATGGGCCGTTATTCAATCAACGTACCGAGTGGCGCAACCGCATTGGTGTTTAGTGCCGTTGGTATGGCTACCCAAGAAATCCAAATCGGTGCAAGCTCCACTATTGATGTAACGATGGCGAGCACTGCACAAGATCTGGAAGGTGTTATCATTACCGCCTATGGAACGTCAAGAAAAGAGGCCTTTACAGGTGCTGCCACGCAAGTATCGGGTGCTACTTTGGCCGAACGTACACAGTCTAACATCGGAAAAGCTCTTGCAGGTGCTGCTTCGGGTGTGCAAATTGCAGCCGGATCCGGTCAACCGGGTTCCGATGCCACGATCCGTATCCGCGGAGTTGGATCGGTTAATGCTTCTTCAAATCCATTGATCGTTATCGATGGTGTTCCTGCTGCCAATACATTTTCATTGAGCTCAATCAACATGGCTGATGTAGAAGCCTTGACTGTTTTAAAAGATGCCGCTGCAAATGCCATGTATGGTGCGCGTGGGGCAAACGGTGTAATTCTCATCACAACCAAAAAAGGTCGTGCAGGAAAAACTAGAGTGTCATTGGATGCTAGAGTGGGTATCAACCAAAGAGGTGTTCCGGGATACAGGACAGTAAAAGATCCGGGTCAATACATGGAGCTCCTGTGGGAAGGAATCTATAATACAGGTATGGCAGCCCAAATGGGTGCCGGAAGAGGTGAATTTGCAAGTAGAGAGATGCTTGCTAACAGCACCCTGCCTTTCTCCATTTACACAGGTGTCATGGACCCTTTGCCGTCTCCTTTTTCTTTTACCAGCGATTATCTGATTGACCCTAGAACCGGAAAGCTGGACCCCAGCGCTAAACTTCTCTATCACGATAATTGGTTTGATGCGACTTTGCAAAATGGGCTTCGTCAAGAATACACGGCAACTATAAACGGTGGAACAGACAAAACTGCAGCGTTTTTCAGCTTGGGTTATTTGGATGATAACTCGTATACAATTAACTCCAACTTCCAGCGTTATTCTGCACGTTTGAAAGTAGACCAACAAGTGAACGATTGGCTCAAAACCGGTATGAATCTATCCTACTCCAAACGTATCAGAAATACCATACCTGCACAGTCATACAATATGTTCGATTTTGCACAAAATATTGCGCCTATCTATCCGGTTTATTTGAGAGATTTTGAAACAGGAGAACTCATTGACGGAAAAAACCAGTTCGATCCGGGTCTTGAGGAGTTTATTGATCCGGTAACAGGAGAAAAAACAACCATATACGCTCGGAGGTATGGTGCCGGTTTCAATCCTGTATATTCCCAAAAGGCTGATATTTGGAAACAAAACGAAGATGAAACTTCTGGAACTGTTTATGCCGATGTGAATTTTTTAGAACATTTCGTGTTTACAGCAAACTTGTCTGCAGGAGCTTACGGCAGATCTTACGTAGGATTTCAAAATCCGGTAGTTGGAAACGGTAGAGGACAGGGTTACGGTACTGCATATGCGGACAAAAGTTTTAATATCAATACACAACAATTATTGAATTGGAACCAGTCCTTTGACCTGCACCACTTTGAAGGCATACTCGGACACGAATTCCAAAAGAACACCTACAATATATTGAACGTTGGTAGAAGAGGTTACCTGGGTACCGACAATCCGTTTATTAATATGGCAACCGGCGATATTACATTGAACGACCATTACGAAGTTGCTCTCGCTTACCAATCTATCTTAAGTCGCCTACAGTATAACTACAATTATAAATATTACGCATCGGCCTCGTTCCGTAGAGATGGTTCTTCGCGCTTTCATCCCGACCACCGTTGGGGCAATTTTTGGTCGCTTAGTGGTGCTTGGCGTATTGAGCAGGAAGACTTCTTAAAAAATGCTTCATTCGGACGCCACATTGACCTGTTGAAATTTAAAGCCAGCTTTGGTACTCAAGGTAATGACGCTGTTCTGTATCCGATAGCAGATGCGTCACGAGCGGGTTCGCGCATATGGAAAGCATACGAAAATCTATATGAAGTTACTTCTGCCGGTGGAGATGCTGCAATATCGAAAATCTATCACGGTGTTAAGAATTTAACTTGGGAAACATCTCATAACTTCAATATCGGCTTCGATTTTGCTTTATTCAAAAGACTGAACGGTACAATTGAATGGTACAACAAGAAAACGGTAGACATGCTTTTCGCAAGGCCATTGCCACCAACCACACAACCGGACTGGAGATATGAGAACGCTCTCTCAATGAGAAACTACGGTTGGGAATTAGAATTGACTTACGACATCATGAAGACTAGAGATTTGCAATGGTCGATTACCGGAAACATCACCACGCAAAACAATAAATTGCTTGAAATTCCGGAGGGTATGAACACAATGGGTTATTTGAGCCTCGGTCACGGTTGGTTTCGCGTTGGGCACTCGATATATGACATGATCGCTCAAGAATTTGCAGGTATTGACCCTATGACTGGACTTGCCATGTATTGGGTGGATTACGACAAAAACGGCAACGTGATCAGACAACCTAACGTCGAGGTAGCTTATTCGGTAAGAGAAAGTAGCGGTACGACAACTCAGCGCTTCTTAAATAAAAGTGGATTGTCAAATGCTTATGGTGGTCTCCGTACAAATATAACTTACAAGGAATGGGACTTTTTGATTGCCACAGCTTATCAGATTGGTGGTTGGGGTATGGATGGTGGCTACTCAGGCTTAGTTAACGGTTACAGTGGTCCTGGCAGAAACATCCACATGGATCAAGTGAATAACCGCTGGCAAAACCCGGGCGACTTGACCAACTATCCAATTTTAGTAACCGGAGCAGGAACAGTGCATGGACCATCTCAGCTGAATGGTTTGGCCGGAACAGCCTTTTTGACGTCAAAATCGGCTTTCACCTTGCAAACGATTAGTGTTGGTTATACGTTCCCAAAAACGTTGTTAAATCGCGCCGGTATTGAAAGCTTGAGAGTGTATGCAACGGTAGATAACACGTGGTTATGGTCTGCACGCAAAGGTTTTGACCCGCGTTCTTCCATTTCAGGTGGAGGAGCTGCTACTCTATATCCTGAAATGCGCACCTATTCTTTAGGTCTTAATATTAACTTCTAAAAACATAATAATCATGAAAACACGTAAAATATTAAACTTGTTGATGTTGAGTTTGTTTACAACATTTTTCTTAACAACAACATCTTGTAAAAAACAAATGGATTTCGATTGGACCGATGGCCTTACAGGTTCACAGCTTGAGGAACTATTACTCAAAGATCCAGATGCTGTAAGAGCGCTTATCAATGGTGCTTATGTAACATTAGGCAATTCATTCCATTTGGCCGGTGGTAACTTCCACGATGCCGGACACATCATGAGTTTGCAATTGGCAGGCGACCTCATGACTGAAGATATGGTTCAGGTTGACTTCGACTGGTTTTATTTCGATTACGAAATAGATAATAACAGGGTAAACTATCGTCGTCCTGCCCATACGTGGCGGATGATGTATGCCGTTATTAATGATATCCATCAAGCAATGGATCTGCTTCCGAGTTTAAACTCTCCAGTTATGCGGGAGGTTATGGGGCAAGCACTTGCTCTTAGAGCATTTTGCTACCACATTTTGATTCAACGTTACCAACAAACCTATATGGGCAACCAAGAGGCTCCGGGTGTTCCTATCATTCTTTCAGTATGGGATCTCGAGTGGTATGGTACAGATGGAGTAGAAAATCTCACTCGAAATACAGTTGAAAGAGTCTATGAAATCATCTTAAGAGACTTGGAGCTCGCCCTTGAGTACTTACCAGAAAGAAAAGAGACAAACCGCAGTCGTGTTGACAGAGCCGTAGCTCAAGGCTTTTTGGCTCGCGTTTACATGTGTATGCACAATTGGACAGGTGCTGAGCAAATGGCTCGCGAAGCCCGTCAAAGCTTTGAAATTATGTCCGCATCTGATGCAGGTGGTGGCTATGGCTACAACAGTGAAAATAACTCTGAATGGATGTGGGGAATAAAAACCACAGCAGAGAACTCTATGGTTTATGTGTCGTTCCAATCGCACATCTGCAGTGATGGCGATGGCTATGCAGGTTTGGGATCTTACAAAGCCATGGACATGAAACTCTACAGCGAAATACCCGAATCAGATATTCGCAAAAGATTACATTTTGTAGACATACCAAACGGGCGCTTCTACAATGAAAAATTCAGATCCGTACCTCAGTGGTTGATGGATAACGTGTATATGCGTTCTTCGGAAATGTTGTTGATTGAGGCAGAAGCTCAGGCTCAACAAGGTAGAACTGCCCAAGCCTTTACCACAATGAGAGAGTTGATGGACAAACGCGATCACGAATGGTCAGCG
>JAIRRI010000035.1 GCA_031256055.1 Bacteroidales bacterium | reverse complement strand
CAAACGAATTACAGCCCAAATTGCCATGTACCCTTCCGTCCGAAGAATTCATGAAAATAAAAGCAGCGGTGGAAGCATCTATCGGATTTCCGTTTAATTCCACCAGCTTCCAATGTTTATCGGTAATACCTGTTGCTTCGGTTGAAGCTGAAGTGTTGGAAGTTATCTGACTGCCTTTTTTTTGTTTGCATCCGCAAGCTGTGATGTTCGTTACAACAGCGAACATCATTGTGTAAAATAATATTTTTTTCATATCTTTTTTTTTATGTCCTTTCGGACGGTTAATGTTTTAATTTTTACTGTGCATTCAATTTAAAATCCAACGTGCCTCGCTCCGCACCATTGACAATAAGTGTTATCGAATGAATTCCGGGATAATGTTTTCGTGTACTTACATCTTCGAAAGAATGTTTTTTTGTATAAGTTTTTTTTTCGTTTGCTTTCAATGTAGGTTCTGATATTTGAAAGATTTTTCGGTTTCTTTTTCCGGTCGATTTCACATAATCAATGCCGTACTCCAATCTTACTTTTGTTGCTTCCTTTACCGAAACCGTAAATGAAAACGTAAGATCATCGCCAATCGAAATAGATTTTTTTTCTAATTTAAAATCGGTAACATCAACAGCATTTACATCATCGTATCCGAAAATAGCCAACACATCACGATTGCCCTGTTTAAGCAGTGTTCGGCAAGCATGCTTTACGATCCAATCCGTATGTTCATGCTTACCATACCATTTTTTTGCAAGTTTTGTAACTAATTCCGGATGCGTTTTGGAAATATCGTTTATGTTATTGGCAACACTTTTTCGTACATACAACGACGGATCTGTTTTCAGTTGTTCCAATATCGGCAAGATAGGTGTAGGGTCTTTTTTGAAACTGTTTAGTGCCGAAGTCCATGGCAATGCAGGGCGACAACCTTCGCTGGAAAGTCTGCGAACGTGTTCGTTTTTATGTTTCGACCAAGCATACATTTGCTCCATCATCCGTTTTTCATGGTTCATGATAAACGGCCGCACCGCCCATTCCGAAGAGGAGTATTGAGTGTATTTCTCCAAAGCTTTCATGGAAATATCCCAATGTTTTTCATCTTGTCCGAAAACCTCAACAAAATCACAAAAACAGAATGGGAAAAAAGCATCGCTTTTCTCTGCAAAATCGCTTTTGTCTAAAACATCATTAATAATGCCAATAGCTTTTTTATAATCTTGTGGTAAATATTTTCCCAAATTCATCGTAATTTTTCTACCTCTGGCTTTCAGTTCTAAATCATCCCACGTTTTGTCGATGGTTGATTTCAGAAATTCCTCCACTGGAAATTGAGGATAAACCGATTGAATAGTCAGTGCAAATTCACGAACTGACTTGGAATTGAGCATGTTTTTTAAGGGTTCTGCCATAATGATTTTGATTTAGCGTTTCTATTGTTTTTCTTTCAAAAGATCTCTGATTTCCGTCAGTAATTTTTCTTCGTTGCTTGGCGCAGGAGGTGCAGCAGGTGCAGATTCGGATTTTTTCTTGAGTGTACTAAGCCCTTTGACAAACATAAAAATACAGAACGAAATAATCAGAAAATCGAACGTTGTCTGCAGAAAATTTCCGTAGTTAAGCGTAACGGCTGTTGAGATTTCAACGCCATTCTCAATGATCGGCTTTTTGAGTACAAAACTCAACTCCGAAAAGTGAACGCCACCAAGCAAAACGCCAAGCGGGGGCATAATAATGTCCGCCACAAGCGACGAAACGATTTTTCCAAATGCACTACCAATGATGACACCGACAGCCATGTCGATTACGTTGCCACGCATTGCAAAATCTTTAAATTCTTTTAAAATACCCATTTTTTTGTTTTTTAATGTTTTTTTAATTTTTAATTTTTTACTGTTCCCGTTTTACACTTTTAGAGTAAAACAACTTAATTTTAGCTTTCTAAGATGATTTTTCAAATCTCATTTCCTTTTCAATTTCGTTAATGTAGTATTCCGACAATTTATTAACGAAAATCCTCAAATTTACTATACTTATAATAGCCTCAAAAGAAACTATCCATTCATGAGGACTTAGTCTCAACCGGTCTTCAAACCGAATTGTTTTTATGTTGGCCTCTTCATCGGGGAAAGCCATAAATTCGTAATGAGCAATTGAATTTCTGAGATGTTTGGCAACATTTTTAACGCTTTTTCTCTCTTCCATTCCATCTCGATCAAGTATTATGGATATGTCATGTTCAGAAATACCCCAATTCTCCCTGTCAATTATTTTTTCGGGCAATTTTTCCGGTAATTTTCTTCGCAAATCTTCGTAAGGTATAATCAAAAGCCCAACCAAACAATTCAGCAATAGCGTAACATCAAAATTACCCCCGTATTCCTTGTATTGTTCAGTAATTTTTTTCGTTCTCTTTACGAAATCCAAATTTTGTTTTTCATAAGCACCCATATTGCTCAGTTTTTTATGTTCTTACTATTCCATTGCCAAAGGCGTAAAAAATTCAATCAGATTTTCTTCGGGATCTCGCAAGTGAACAACTCGCATTCCCCAATCAGGCATGTCTGTTGGCTGATTAATAAACTTAATGCCTTTTGCAGAAAATGCTTTATAACTCTCATCAACATTTTCAACTTCAAAAGATACCAATGATTTTTCACGGTAGCCCGACGGCTGAGTTTTGTCCGCATTACCAACAGCCGGAGCCATAAAATCCGAAACAAATATGGCAAAACCTTCGATGCCTTCCGCCACTTTGAACGAAGCATAACAACCTTCTACATCGCCCCATACTGGCTCTAATCCAAGTTCTTCTGTGTAGAACTTGAAACATTTTTTGTAGTCTTTGACTAATAGTCTTACATTGCTGAATTTCATAATATTTAATTTTAATTGGTTTGTATTTTTTCTAAGGTGGTTGAACTTGATGTTGAGGTTTGTTTTGATTTCTTTGTATGTTTTTCCTTTACATATTCAAAATACAAATTTGTGTTATCTATATATCGCCTCAAATGCCCTGACGTCTTATGCTTCATCTTTTCCAAAGATGTGAAAATTTGATTGTGTATCTGAATAGCTTCATCATATTCAGGACTATTAGCAGAAACAAAAACAAACATGGGACAAATTGTATAATGTAATGACCTACATTTTTTTAAACTACAATCATACGATTCTATAAATGCTGTGTCTTCCAAATCTACACCAATTTTTTCCTCAACTGAACCATGAATTATAATTCCATAATAATGTAGTTCTTCTTGCAAAAGATATGCGTCTATTAGTGGTTGTCCAAAGAAAATAGATCTCTCTGTATCAAGTGTCATTTTACCAAAAGCTAAAGCTCCTTTATGAGGAATTCCTTTCAC
>JAIRRI010000178.1 GCA_031256055.1 Bacteroidales bacterium | reverse complement strand
ATAATATACTTTACGTTCCTTGACATCTTCTCTTATAAATCCTTTCAATGCCCAATTATCACCAAATTCATTGTCAGTAAAAAAAAGTTTTTTGTAATTTATAATTCCGATAGTTGTATCTCCCACAATTTTTAATTGTTCTGTCTTGTCATAGTTATATTCATGCGCAGTGGTTCGAAAGGAATGCATAACATTCCATTGGTTTCCAGGCATGAGTAAAGGCATATATGTTTGTGCATTTACCTGCAAAACGCAACAACTGAGGAAACTGAGGAAAAGATTTTTTGTTTTCATTTTAGCTTAGTTTTTAGTATTATTTTTTGCAAAGATATAAAATAATGTTTAACTTATAAGTTTATTGAATGGCACGGCCACTGCAAATTCGCACCAGTAGGACGTGTTTAACCTTGCATTGTTTTTTAATGCTTTCTCTCATAAATCAACTTTTTATCACGTTCCACATGGTCTATAGCAAAGGGCTTTATCTGTCCTTCCTCAACCAAATCCACACGACTATGCAACAAATTTTGTAAGCTATTAACCATTGAGGCATATTTGAACAATGTTATTTTTGCATCGGGGGAAAACCGAACAAGCAAGTCAACATCGCTGTTTGATGTTTCTTCCTTACGTGCATAAGATCCAAACAACCATGCTTTTTCAATGGGTTGATCGGCAAAAAAAACATTAAGTTTATTCAAAATAGCACTACTCACTTCGTATTGTTTTTATCATGTAGAATTAAGTCCCTTTCTAAACAAGCAAAAGGAATACGGCTTTTTACAACAAAAAGCCGATTCCTTTGGAGTTTTAGAGAAGTAAAGCTTACTTCACTTCTACAACCGCGCCTTGCTCTTCGAGTTGTTTTTTCAAAGCGTCGGCTTCGTCTTTCGTTACGCCTTCTTTCAAAGGTTTCGGTGCAGCGTCAACCAATTCTTTCGCTTCTTTCAAACCGAGAGAAGTCAATTCTTTTACGGCTTTCACGATAGCCAATTTGTTTGGACCTGCTTCTTTCAAAATTACGTCGAAAGCGGTTTTTTCTTCTTCTACAGGACCTGCTGCTGCCGGACCTGCTGCTACTGCAACGGCTGCTGCTGCGGGCTCAATACCGTATTCTTCTTTAAGAACGTCTGCTAATTCTTTTACTTCTTTAACAGTTAAGTTTACTAATTCTTCTGCTAATTTTTTGATGTCTGCCATGATAATTATGGATTTTGTTTTGTTTTTAATTTAATTGTTTTGTCTTTTTTGGGCGAAAGGCGAAAGGCGAAGGGCGAAAGGTTTTTTTACCGTGTGCCGTTAGCCGTGTGCCGTTAGCCGTTTACCTTGTTATGCGGCTTTCTCTTCCAATGTCTTCAACACACCCGCAATCGTATTGCCACCCGATTTAAGAGCGCCAATAACGTTTTGCATTGGAGATTGTAACATTCCGAGAACATCACCGATAAGTTGTTCTTTAGACTTGATGCTAACCAAAGCATCTAACATCTCGTGACCTACATAGAAGCATTCTTCTACATAAGCACCTTTTAGTTTAAACTTATCGTTTGTTGCGCCGAATTCTTTAATGAGTTTCGCTGGTTCGTTGTTGGTTTGCGAAAGCATGATCGCCGAAGTTCCCTTCAACGCAGGATGTAATTCACTGTAATCAACGTCTTTTGTGGCTAAAGCTCGTTTCAACAAGGTATTTTTTACTACAATCAGTTTCACGTTTCTGCGGAAGCACAAGCGACGTAATTTGCTCGTTTGCTCTGCGTTCAGACCTGTTGTGTCTGCGATGTAGAGATGAGGCGTTGTTGCAATGTGTTCGGCTAATTGTACAACTAATTGACTTTTTTGGTCTTTGTTCATACCTGTTTAAGTGTTAGAATGATTTAGGATCGATTTTAATGCCGGGGCTCATGGTGCTTGACATATAAATGCTTTTTACATAAGTACCTTTAGCCTTTTGTGGTTTCAATTTCAGAATCAAGTTCAACACTTCGGCTGCGTTTTCTTTGATTTTTTGAGGATCGAAAGAAATTTTTCCTACACGTGTGTGTATGATTCCCGTTTTGTCCACTTTGAAGTCAATCTTACCCGATTTGGCTTCAGTTACAGCTCTGCCGACGTCCATCGTAACGGTGCCTGTTTTAGGGTTCGGCATTAAGCCGCGAGGTCCTAAAATTTTTCCGAGGGCACCCACTTTGGGCATCACGCTTGGCATTGTAATAATAACATCAACGTCCGTCCAACCGCCTTTAATTTTATCTACGTATTCGTCCAATCCGTAGTAATCGGCTCCGGCTGCTTTAGCCTCATCTTCTTTGTCGGGCGTACAAAGCACCAACACACGCATCGTTTTACCTGTACCGTGTGGCAAGGTAACCGATCCGCGCACCATTTGATCCGATTTACGAGGGTCAACGCCCAAACGAACGTCGATATCCACCGAAGCATCAAATTTTGTAGTGGTGATGTCTTTCACGACTTTAGAAGCCTCCTCCAAAGTATAGATTTTTTCTTTGTCGAATTTTGCTAAAACGTCTTTTCTTTTTTTTGTTATTTGTCCCATTGGTTTTTAATTTTTTAATGGTTAATGATTAATGGTTAATTATCATTTATCATTAACCATTAATCATTGTTTCAGATTATGCAGGAGCATTCCCGCCCTTAACGGTAATACCCATCGAACGCGCCGTACCGGCAACCATTTTCATGGCAGCCTCAGTAGTAAAGCAGTTCAAGTCGGGCATTTTCGCTTCAGCGATAGTGCGAACCTGATCCCAAGTTACTTCAGCAATCTTATCACGATTGGGTTCTTTAGAACCTTTTTTCGCTTTAGTTACGTCCATAAGTTGAACTGCCACAGGTGGTGTTTTTACGATGAAATCAAACGATTTATCGGCGTAGACAGTGATAACTACAGGTATGATTTTACCTGCACTCTCTTGCGTACGAGCGTTAAACTGTTTGCAAAATTCCATAATATTCACACCCTTTGCTCCTAATGCAGGACCAACAGGTGGCGATGGATTGGCTGCGCCTCCTTTAATCTGTAGTTTGATTAATGCGCTAATTTGTTTTGCCATTGTTTTTTGGTTTTGTTGAGACGCAATGCATTGCGTCTTTACGTTTGTTGTAACATTTTCACGTATCCGACGTTTGGCGGTTGGGCGAACACGTGGGTTCGCCCCTACATTATTCCTTTTCTACTTGTGTGAAACTTAGTTCTAACGGGGTTTTCCGTCCAAAAATTTTCACCATAACCTTCAATTTTTTCTTTTCCTCGTTGACTTCTTCGATAACGCCTGAGAAATTGTTGAACGGTCCGTCGATCACCTTCACAGGTTCTCCAACGATAAACGGTTCAAGCATTTCTTCGGCAGCATCGCTCAACTCATCTACTTTGCCCAGAATGCGATTGACTTCGGACGGTCTCATAGGAATGGGATCGCCTTCTGCATTCAGAAAGCCGATGATGTTCGGAACATTGCGAATGATATGAATGATCTCACCAATCAGATAAGCCTCAATCAAAATATATCCGGGCAAATAAGAACGCTCTGCGCTCACTTTTTTTCCGTTTTTGATGGTGAATACCTTTTCGGTTGGAATCAAGACTTGGCTGATGTAATCTTGCAACTTGGAAATCTGAATTTCTTTTTCAAGATACTCCTTTGCTTTTTTTTCTTTTCCGCCGATTGCACGGACTACATACCATTTTTTGACCTGTTCGCTCATACCATTGAAATTAAAGGGTAGAATAGAAATTATATAGAGTTGCTGTTGGTGATTGCCATAGACGTGGAAGCCGTCTGCAGTCCGAAAACTATCGGAAATCCACCATTCAGCAGGTTTTTACATCATGCTGTAAACATATCCTAAAACGCCTTTCCACATGGACGAACTGTGAACACCCACAGCCATATCCATCAAGAACACCACCATAGCGATGATTAAAGAGGCAATAAACACAACAACTGCGCTGTTTTGCAACTCGGCAAACGTGGGCCAAGACACTTTTTGCATCAATTCCACGTAACTTTCTTTCACGTAATTAACTACTGATTTCATTTCTGTTAGGATTGTTTATCTTATACTTAAAAATACTTTTTGGGGTGCAAAGATACGAAAAATATTTGGAATAACCAAATTTTTCGTAAAAAATCTTCATGAAAATAGTATCGCCGTCATTCCGAGCGAAGCGAAGCGGAGTCGAGGAATCCCCATACTACAAAGGGGTTAGTTGTATAACAAGCACGTGAACGTCCGCGCCACCAAAATAGAAATCTCAAGCAGAAAAATAATCTTCCGTTAGAATAAAGCCGATTTTATCGAAAAAAATAAAAAAGACAGATGAAAAATAGAGTTGCGCAACGGTTACGTCAGTTAAGCGATCGTTCTTTACTCTATCTTGCTATTCAACGGTGTTCCGCAATGAGAACAAAAACTGTATGTTGTTTTTATTTGTTTGCTGCATTTATCGCACAGAATTACCTTTTCTTTAATCAACTCTATTGGTTTTGCAATTCTTTCAAACAATTTTTCGGGAATTTCTTCAATAAAGCGTGATTCGTTACCTTTACGAGAAATCAAAAACAGTTTCTCTTTTGCACGGGTTACTGCCACATAAAAAAGTCGCCGTTGTTCTTCCATTAAAAGTTCGTGGTTTGCTCGTTTAATAACTTGGAATATTCTGTCTTCGAGCCAAATATCAGGAAAACCTCCGGAACCGTCAGTAAGCCCGATAATAAACACAACTTTTGCCTCTAATCCTTTGGCAGCGTGAATGGTTTTTGCTTGTACTTTTATACCTGCTTCTTTGAAAGCATCACTGAAATTTGGGCGGAACATATGATTTCGGCTGTACAAAAACAAAATATCATCACTTGAATAACCCTCTTTTTGCAGTTTTACAATTTGGTCAACGCAAAAACTTAGTGTTTCGGAAATGCTGCTATCTTCTTCGGTTGCAGAGTAGAGCTTAATTTTTTGCAAAGAGGGTTTTATAGCAAAAATTTCTTTGTCTATTTTGAATTTATTGTGTTTGATAACTTCGTTGCCAGCATCAACAATGTTTTGAGTACTGCGATAATTAATGTTCAACGTAATAACTTTTGACGGATTAAAATGTTTTTCAAACTCAACAATATAACTCACATCTGAACCACGGAAACCGTAAATGCTTTGCCAATCGTCTCCAACGCAAAAAAGTTGTGTTTCGTCTGTCAAAAGCAATTTGATAAATTCAACTTGCAAGCTGTTGACGTCTTGAAATTCATCCACTAAAACATATTTGAAGCGGTCTTTCAAGATTTTTGCAATGTCTTTATCATTTTTTAATAACGAAATGCAGCGTATTATCAAATCGTTGAAATCAAGATACGATTTATCAATACAGTATGCGTTAAACTTCTGAATGACAGGCAGTGCAAGAGCGTAAAAATTACGAACTCGCTCGTGTTGGTCTTCTTCGCTTTTTTGCTTGATATGTTGTAAATCGATATTTTCAACTTTAATCATATCGGTTACACGATTAACCATTTTGATAAACTCGTTAATATGACTGTGAAAACCGTGAAATACCTCTTGGTAAGTCGATTTTCGAGGCTTATATTTTTCTGAAAATCTGTTTTTGACGATATTCTCCAAAATATGGCTAAACAACGCCGAGTCTTGCGTATCTTTTTCGTAAGTGTATTCAACAGTAAAACCCGCTTTTTTGCAAGCCGCCTGTTTGCCACTTATTGGGGAACTTTTATTGCTCAAATGCTCAATGTAGATATTGGCATCAGGCAAATAAAAATCCGGTTCAAATGTAAATCCTTTTTCCGTTACTTGCCGTTTCCCTTCATATACATAGCGGATATTATTCCTAAAAAACCAATCAGCAATAAACTGTTCCGATTTTGAACGCACTTTTGTACCGTCAAGTGTGGTGTATAATTTGTCGTAAGAACGGCGTTTATCTGTGTTGATATGAATTTTATCTACAAAATAATCAAGAATATAACGTTTCAGATTGAAAAGATAATTTTCATCATCGCATTGTTCAATCAAAATTTTGTGAAATATCTCAAAAACAGTCTCTTTTGCCTTAAATTCTATAACCTTATCTACCTTAAATTCATCATCTTCGTTCCATTTTACGTCTCCTAAAATTTTGAATTTATTATCAAACTCATTTACTCCGTACTCTCGCAAAATTTTAAAACAAAGACTATGGAATGTTCTTACTGTCAAAGCCTTTATCCATTGGTGTTTGCTTTGAAATTCTAATCGTAACAAATTTTTATCTTCTTCCGAAATTTGTTTATTGGCAAGTTTTTCGGCATATAATCCGCTTTTGTCGGAAGAAATAATTAAACGGTCGAGCATTTCATTGGCAGCATTTTTTGTAAATGTTACAGCAAGAATATTTTTAGATTTAACGTTTTCTTTTGAAATCAGATAAACAATTTTTTGCAATAAAGTCATCGTTTTTCCTGAACCTGCACCCGCAAGTACAAGCAGTCGTTTGTCTCGACTGATAACTGCTTCCTGTTGCTTTTCATTAAGAGAGGATATATTGATATTTGAATGCATAATTATTTTTTTTATTTTCTGCAAAGATACAAAAAATTGTTAATAACTCGACAATTTATTAACAAAATGATGGTTTTTTTGTGAAAAATTATACGAAAATCGAAAGTCGAGCGTTATATAGGATAGAAACCTAAAAAACATCAAAAATTATGAAAAAGAAAACCACACGCCCCAGAATTGAGGATCAAAGGCAGTACAAAAAAATCGGCAGATTGCGAAAAAATATTGCTGACCAAATCCGCAAACCTGCTGCCAACATTTACGTTGACGACAACCATCTCAAACATATTTTTGAGAAACACACAAACGAATTGGCAAAAGTTGGATTAACTCCGGAGATGTTTGTCGATTTGGTTGTAAACAATTTTAATCGAATCTATAAAAGTAACAACAGAGAATCAATCCTATTGGTACAATGGAATGGAACGCCAAAAGTGGCGGTGATTGAATTAAATCTTGCTTTTAAGGACAGATTTTACGAAATCAAAACCGCATTTGTTAAAACAAAAGTCTCATTCAAAAACCTAAAATTACTGTGGAAAAAGAAGTGAAAGAAACTTGCTTAAAGCAAAAGGCCTTACTTTTGAAGCCAAATATCTACGCTTTGGCCGTTCTCTGATACCAACCCGGTTATAATCGTAGTCCGGAGGGCCGCAGGCAAACTTAAAGTTTCGTATTTCACTGCGAACTTAAGCAAGTTCCTTTCACACCACAAAATTACAAAAAAAAATCGAAACCACCAAATTTTTACTGATTAAAATTCCTCAATTTTATTCACCGAACTTTGGTCAAACGGTTTTCGAACGCGAATATAATTTTCCGTAAAACCATACAGCCAACCATCATGATTATCGGCTTCCCAAAGAACTTTCGAAGGATTTAGGCGGTGATTTTTACAAAAATCGGCGTGTTTTTTTTCGGATAATTCGTGTAAGCGTTCGCTACGTTGTTTTTTCACCTCTGCTGAAACTTTTTCGGGCAGATTTATGGCAGGCGTATTCGGGCGTTCGGAATATGGAAATACGTGTAAAAACGCCAAAGGCAGCGATTCGATGAATTGATACATATCCTCAAAATCCTCATCGGTTTCGCCAGGAAAGCCAACAATAACATCGGCTGCAATGAATGCGTGAGGCATTGCTGTTTTGATTTTTTGCACACGTTCGGCAAATAATTCTCGTGTGTAACGACGTTTCATCAATTGCAAAATTTTGTTTGAACCCGATTGCAACGGAATGTGAAAATGAGGTAAGAATGCTCGTGAGTTTGTTACAAAATCAATGATTTCATCGGAAATTAAATTCGGTTCGATGGATGAAATTCGGTAGCGTTCGATACCTTGAATTTGGTCGAGTGTTTGGATGAGTTGAAAAAACGTTTCATTGGTTGATTTTCCAAATTCGCCAATGTTTACGCCTGTTAGAACGATTTCTTTGGTGTCTGATTTGGCGATTTTTTCAACGATTTTTTCGGTATTTGCAATCGAGTCGTTGCGGTTTCGTCCGCGTGCGTGTGGGATTGCGCAGTAGGTACAGAAATAATCGCAGCCGTCTTGGATTTTTAGGAAGGTGCGGGTGCGGTCGTCTGCGGAATATGCAACGACGAAATTGGTGCCGTTCCCTTCGACTCCGCTCAGGGATCGACTGTTGAGCGAAGTCGAAACGTCCGTCTGTGTCGTATTATCATCATTCAAATATTCCAACAACCGATGTTTATCCGCATTCCCCAACACATAATTCACACCTTCAATTTTCGCAATTTCATCGGGACTGACCTGCGAAAAACAGCCAACCACAGCAATTTTAGCATTCGGATTTTGGCGAATGGCTTGGCGAATAGCTGTTCGACATTTTTTTTCCGCCAAAGTGGTAACCGTGCACGTATTGATCACATATACGTCTGCAACAGTCTTAAAATCGACTAATTCATAACCGTTTTCAACAAATTTCCGTCCTAAATCCGACGATTCGGCGAAGTTTAATTTGCAACCTAATGTATGAAATGCAACGGTTTTTTTCATTTTGCAAAGATACAAAAAAAAATTAAACAGTCGCCATTTCGAACGAAGTGAGAAATCCCCTTGCTATGGGATGTCTCGACTACGCTCGACATGACGTGTTTTGTAGTTTCATTTTTTTTTCGTATCTTTGCATTCATCAATCAAAAAATCGAAACATAAGTGAATACCATTCCCGAAATAGAACATCAAATCGTTGAGGAATTTTCCAAATTCGATGAGTGGTTGGATCGCTACAACTATTTGATAGAACTAGGCAGAGAGTGTCCCGTTATCAGCGAAAGCGAAAAAACGGAAGCGAATTTGATTAAAGGCTGTCAGTCGCGTGTGTGGCTAAGCACGGAATTTGTGAATGGAAAAATTATTTTCAAAGCGGATAGCGACGCGGTAATCACAAAGGGAATTGCGAGTTTGCTAATTCGCGTGTTTTCGAACCAAACGCCCGACGATATTCTGAACGCCGACCTCACGTTTTTAGATACCATCGGACTTCGCACGCATCTTTCGCCCACACGCTCAAACGGATTAACTGCGATGATTAAACAGATGAAACTTTATGCCATGGCGTATAAAATGAAAAGTGAAAAATAAAAAAGTGGCTTCGACTACGCTCAGCCACCGATTGGTCGTTGAGCGTGGTCGAAACGCCCAATCGGAAATCAAAAAACAAAAAACTAAAAAATATGCTTTTACAAATCACAACACCCGAAACTGTCAACCAAATCGCAGCACCTCTCGTAAAAACCTCAGAAAGCATTCCTGTGATGGAATTGGCTGTACTTGGCGGCTGGATTATGATTCCATTGTTATTGCTTTTAATCATAGCCCTTTACATTTTCATCGAACGTCTGATTTTAATCAATCAATCCTCGAAAGAGCCGAGCAATTTTATGAGTACCATTCGTGATTTTGTTCACGATGGACGTTTGGATTCCGCGAAAGCGCTATGTGCCAACACGGATAGCCCGATTGCACGCATGATCGGCAAAGGAATTTCACGTATCGGAAAACCGCTGAACGATATTAACACTGCCATCGAAAACGTTGGAAAATTAGAAGTTGCCAAACTCGAACGCCGTTTGAGTTGGCTTTCAACAACGGCAGGCGCTGCTCCGATGATCGGTTTTTTGGGAACAGTAACCGGTATGATACGCGTGTTTTTTGCGATGGCTGCTGCCGGAAATAATATTGAAGTCAATATGTTGTCGGGCGGTATGTATGAGGCGATGGTTACAACTGTTGCGGGTTTAATTGTCGGCATTATTGCTTATATTTGCTACAATTATTTGGTGGCTCGTATTGAAAAAATGGTGTTCATTTTAGAGGCGAGAGCAACCGAATTTATGGATTTATTGCATGAACCTGTAAAATAATCAACCATGGCTATCCCAACAAGACACAAACGCTCGGATCAATTTAGTTTGGCATCCATGTCGGATTTGGTTTTTCTGTTGTTGATTTTCTTTGTTTTATTGTCGACATTAGTCAGTCCGAATGCGATTAAACTCTTACTCCCATCGAGCAATAGCAAAACGATGGCGAAGCAAACCACCGCAGTTTATATCAACGAAAACCACGAGTTTTTCATCATTGATTCCAGTCAAGAAATTTATATTGGCGATGATATTGATCGTTTGATGACCGAACTTGCAGCGCGACTTGCCAACGAAACAGAGGCTTCTGTCGTCATACGCGCAGACAAAAGCGTCGAAATCCAATATGTGATGTATGTGTACGACGCCGTGATTGAAATTAACGAGCAAACGGGAGCGAAACACAGTGTGATTATAGCAACATCGCCCAAAAGATGATGAACGAACGCCAACGAAATACAATAGCAGCAGCGGGAACAGTAATCATTCTCGGATTACTGTGGATTTTACTGTTGCTTTTCAGTTTGTCGCGTCCGTATCCTCCCCCACCCGAATATGGTCTGGAAATCATGGGCACAGGCTCGGAAGGCGCAGGCAGAGCGCAGTCTAATGTTGCGCCACAAACTCCCACATCTGCACAACAACCTTCGGAAGGCGAAAATGTGGTCACGGAAAACAACGAACAAGTGGCTATTCCAAAGCAATCCACAACTCAAACCAGAAATCCGAGACCTGTTGAAACGCCGACGACTACGCAACAAGAAGTCAAACCTCAACCCCAAGAGCCTGAAATCAATCAAGCAGCCTTATTTCCTGGCATGAAAAACACGCAAGGCAGTGGTCAAGGCACAGGTAGTTCCGACGGCAGTGGCAGCGGTAGTGGGCAAGGCAGCGGAACGGGTTCAGGCACGGGAACTGGTGCAGGATCAGGAAATTTTGGAGAAGGATCGGGATCGTGGAGATTGGACGGACGTCAAGCCAATAGTTTACCCAAACCCGTCTATAATTCCGATGAACAGGGCGTTGTAGTAGTTCGAATTACCGTTAATCGAGATGGCGTTGTTGTGAGAGCAGAGCCTGGTGCTCAAGGCACTACAACAACCAGTACATTCCTTCATCAAACGGCGAAAGAGGCTGCTTTGAAATCGCGGTTTAGTGTGGATAGGAACGCACCTGAGCAGCAGGTGGGGACTATTACTTATAGGTTTGTCAAAGTGAACTAAGGGAGTTAAGAACTAAGAACTATGAGTTAAGAGTTTTCAGTTTGTAAAGTTCATAAAGTTTGTAATGAGTTTTTGGAAAAGTGACCAGATAAATCCAAGTGGACTGCCTCCTTATATTGGAACAAGTAATGAAATTAAAGTGAAAGAGTATTTTAAGTTACAATACAAGATAATAAAGAGAAAGTTATCGGACAGCTCGCCTCCAATAGTCGGTTATTTGCTTGCATTACTTATTTTACTCGCGTTTGTTGGATTGTCAATGTTTTTGTTTCATAAAATGGCTTTTGCTCCGTATGTATATGTTCTTATTTCCGTATATTTCACATCAAAATTAAGTGAAATCAAGCGAAATGATTTCCTCAAAATTTGCTTTGAGAATAAGCCGTATCGGAAATTAAGAATTTTGGAGAATCTGATCGTTGCCTTGCCTTTTGTGATTTTTCTCATTTATAAACAACAGTTTTATCCAATTATAATCCTTGTAGTAATTACTGTTTTGATAGCCTTGTTAACGTTCAAAACAACATACAGTATCACAATTCCAACACCTTTTTACAAAAAGCCATTTGAATTTACGGTTGGTTTCAGGACTACGTTTTTTATGTTTTTTATGGCATACGGACTTGCAGTTATTGCAGCAGTTGTGGATAATTTCAATCTTGGAATGTTTTCATTAATACTTATATTTCTAACCATATTAACGTATTACCTCAAACCAGAAAATGAATATTTTGTTTGGTCGTACAGTTTTACGCCCGCAAAATTCTTAGTCGAAAAAATCAAAACTGCCTTTTTATTTTCTTTTTATTTGTGTAGCCCCATACTCATTTTGTTGAGTATTTTCTATTTTGAAAATCTCGGTGTTATGCTTCTTTTTACGCTTTTAGGATACTTGTATCTGACCACTCTTATTTTGGCAAAATATTCAGCATATCCAAATGAAATGAGTTTACCACAAGTAATCATACTGGTTTTCTGTCTAGTCTTTCCTCCTCCAATACTTATTGTAGTCATTCCAATTTTTGCCAGTAAATCGGTAAACAAACTTAAAGAATTTTTAAAATGATAAGCATACATAATTTATCTAAAAACTTTGGTCGTAAACAGGCTCTAAAGACTATAAATTTAGAATTCGACAAAGGAAAAGTCTACGGAATTATAGGCGAAAACGGTGCAGGAAAAACAACGTTATTCCGATGTATGGCAAGTTTGGAAACCTACGACGGACAAATACATTCCGAACTTAATCCTCTAAAAAATTACTTGGGCTTACTCTTAACCGAACCGTTTTTCTTTACAAAAATTACAGGAAAAGAATATATCCAATTACTTTGTAATGCTCGAAAAGAAGACATCTCGAACATAGACGACAAAAACATTTTTGATTTGCCATTAAACCAATATGCTTCCACATATTCAACGGGAATGAAAAAGAAATTGGCTTTATTGGCAATTTTGCTGCAAGAAAACCAATGTTTTATTCTTGACGAACCGTTTAATGGCGTTGATATTCATAGTAATATAATCATTATTGACCTTATCCATAAACTGAAAGCGTTAAATAAAACAGTAATTATATCCTCACATATATTTTCAACATTGAGCGACACGTGTGATGAAATCGTTTTGCTAAAAAACGGAGAAATTGTCAAGAAAGTTTTACGTAAAGATTTTGACGCATTAGAACTCGAAATGAAAGCATTTATAATCGGAAATAAAATAGAAAAATTAGAATTGAAATAATTTTGAATATGACATCTCTTAAGCAAATTATGCATTTTCTCAATAGACAGCCTTATAGCAAATTACTCGTGGGTTTTGTTTTTGCTATTGCTACGTTTAGCATCGTTCGACACACATTGTCGAAACCCGGAGCAATGGCAATTATTCTATCATCCGTAGTGATGTTTTATATGTGGATTGAGTATTGGATACAACGAAATAAATTACAACTCCCACAGCGAACAAGCAACATAGTTTTGCGGATATTCAAAATATCGTTTTGGTGTTTTGCTCTGATGATTATTGGTCTTTCGATTTCTCCTATTGTTTATTGGACACCGATTTTGAGAATTTACGGCTATGGTTTGATGTTGATTTTTGCTTCTATAAAAATTGTTTTAGCAAACATTTTATTTTTACAGTTTTTGATTTCAAAAGTTCGTTTTACGAATAAGATTTCCTCTCCAAAAAGATGGTTTCAAGTGGGTTTGTGCGTCGTTGTTTTTATGTTTACAATGGCGTTATACGGTTCGATTTACGAAGTGTTTAATTTGAAAGTTAATCAACTTGAAGTTAGAGATAAAGCCGTACCAAAAGCCTTTGACGACTATAGAATTGTGCAGTTTTCGGATATGCACATTGGCAGTCAAGTGTCGAAACGCTATGTGAGAAAATTAGTAGATTCTATTAATGCACAAAATCCCGATTTGGTTGTTTTTACAGGTGATATGGTGAATTTTTATACAAATGAAATCGTTCCGTTTGTAGAATTATTTTCTCAAATCCGTGCAAAAGACGGTGTTTTCGTAGTTCTAGGCAACCACGATTACAGCGGTTATTTGCGCTGGAAAACCTCACAAGACAGCGTGGATAATATTTTGCAATTAATCAATATTTATCATTCGATGGGCTGGAACGTGTTGCAAAACGAGCATATTTGGCTTCACCGCGGCGATGATTCGATTGCGTTGGCAGGCGTGGAAAATTACAGCAGTAAAAGAACCAAGCGTTGGGTCAATATTGCTGATACGGAAAAGGCATTGAAAGGAATTTCTCCATCGAATCTTATTGTGATGATTTCGCACAATCCTCAACATTTTAATGAGGAGTTGCAGATTAATTTTCCGCATGTAAACCTCACGCTTACAGGTCATTCTCATGGCGGACAAATGGCAATAGGAGAATTCAGTGTGGCGCGATTGGCGATGAAACACTGGCGAGGTTTTCATCAATTTGAAGATCAATATTTGAATGTGTGTACGGGTTGTGGGTTCAATGCACTACCGTTTCGGATTAATATGTCGCCGAATATTTCGGTGGTGACATTGTCTGAACCTTGATTTTAATAAGATTTCCAAGATTATCAGGATTTCCATTATTCACCATTGATAATCTTGGTAATCTTTTAATCTTGAAATAATCGTGGTTCAGACTAAAAAGCTAACCCTACTTTCATACCAAACGTCAAAGTCAAGTGCGTACGACGATCAATAAAACCATGATGGTACTTGAGTTCCGTTGGATTTCCCCAACCAAAACCTGCTCCAACAAAGCCATCCAAAACCAGCATTTTTTTGTTCCATTGGTATCCTGCACAACCCATAACGGTTTGCCAAGACGAATAAACTCTATCTTTGTTTTCAGCATCGTAATGAAAGGCTGACACTGCATATTCAGGTTTGATGTAGAAGCCTGTCAATGGAGTTTCTTGCTGCTGCAAAAACATAAATTTATAGGCAAATCGACACAAAACACCTTTCGGATTATTTTCAAATTTATCAAAGCCCACTCCGATAATCCCTCCAGTGACTTCGAGAGATTGTCCTGGAATTGTAACCCTTTCGTATGTTAATTTAGCAGAACCCGTAATAAAAGATAAAAACGTTGTTTTTACTGCATTTTTACGAATAGGCTTGATCTCTTGCTCTGCCTGTAAAGAAGCAGAGAGGAGTAAAACCATGAAAAAGCAACCTGTTTTTTTCATATCAAGGTAAATTCGATAAAAATCGTGCAAAGGTATAAAAAAAACAGCAATAAATCAACAAATTCAAAAAAAATTTGGTCAATTCAAAAAAAAGTTGTATCTTTGCACTCCGATTTTCGGAAAGGGGAGCTTAGCTCAGTTGGTTTAGAGCATCTGCCTTACAAGCAGAGGGTCGGGGGTTCGACTCCCTCAGCTCCCACAGAGAAAAGCCTTGAAATAACAAGGCTTTTTTCAAAAAGGTCCCGTAGCTCAACTGTATAGAGTATCTGACTACGGATCAGAAGGTTTCAGGTTAGAATCCTGACGGGATCACAACAAAATCAAGCCTTTCAGAATGCTGAAAGGCTTTTTCTTTTGGTTTTACAGATACTTTAAGAGGTATTAAAAATGCAAAATTGTCAAAATTCGGGTATTCTTCAGACCTAAAACCGAACCGTTTTTGATGCGATTTTGCCATTTGTTCTGTGAAATTTTTTGCCAAAATTTTACAAAAATCCATAAAATTTTACGATTTTTGTGCCTTTTTCTCGTCCCTTTTCTCGTCCCTTTTTCGATTTTGATGCCCTTTTTCTTGTTTATTGTTCATAAAAATTTACGCCCCTCTCGAAAAAAACACCTATCTTTGTACTCGAAATTAGTAAAAACACACAAATAATCACATTATGGCATCGTATTCTGTACTTCTACATCGACGTC
>JAIRRI010000165.1 GCA_031256055.1 Bacteroidales bacterium | reverse complement strand
CGAATATTTTTTCAGAAATCCCGAAAACTACGTGATTTTAGCACTTTTACCAAGCTATTTGGGACAAAAAAAATCATCACTCATCTACATGATGAGCGAATTAATTAAACAAACGAAGTCTTTGAAAAGCGGCTTCTATCTGAATAACCTTGATGAATTAAATTCAACAATTCAACAATTCAATAATTCAACAACTCAACAAAAGATCATTCTTTTCGGTGTTAGCTACGCCCTATTAGATTTCGCCGAACAATTTCCTCAACCCCTCAAAAACACCCTGATTTTCGAAACCGGAGGCATGAAAGGCCGCAGAGAAGAACTGAGCAAAACCGAACTTCACAACCGACTTTGCAACGCATTCGGTGTTGAAAAAATTTACTCCGAATACGGTATGACTGAACTGCTTTCGCAAGCGTGGTCGAAAGGCGAAAATCGGTTTTCGTGCCCGCCTTGGATGCGTGTGGTTACACGACCTTTGAGTAATCCGTTAGGTATAGAAAAACATAATATTGCAGGCGGAATCAATGTGATTGATTTGGCGAATTACAATTCTTGCCCGTTTATCGCTACGCAGGATTTGGGAAAAACGTTTCCCGATAGCACGTTTGAAGTTTTAGGAAGGGTTGAAAATGCTGATGTTCGGGGATGTTCGATGTTAATAGCAAACGAGGGCGAGACATGCCTCGCTCCTACATTACAAACTTTATAAACTTTATAGCTTTATGAACTTAATCTCAGGCATTCAACAAATGGGTATCGGCGTCCCCAACGTCGTGCAAGGTTTTGAATTTTACAAACAAGCGTTCGGCATGAACGTGCGCATGTTCGACGACACTGGAACGGCAAAACTCATGCTTCCCTACACTAACAATCAACCGCAAGATCGTCGTGCAATTTTAGCGTTAAATTTGCGAGGTGGCGGCGGTATGGAAATTTGGCAGTACACCACGCGAACACCGCTTCCACCAACATTTACACCCGAACTTGGCGACTTAGGTTTTGCGATTTGCAAAATCAAATCCGACGATGTTCAAGGTGCTTACAACCATCTGAAAAATCATCTCACAATCCTTTGTGAACCGCAAAAAGCACCGGATGGTTTGTTGCATTTTTTCGGACAAGATCCGTTTGGAAATATCTTTGAAGTGATGGAAGGTTTGCCGTTTTTCAACAGCGGAAAAAGTAAAACAGGTGGTGTAGCAGGTGCAATTATTGGTGTTTCCGACATGGAAAAATCTATGAAGTTTTACAAAGACGTGTTGGGTTATGATTTAGTTATCTATGATGAAATTGCTGTATTTTCAGACCTTTCTGGAATTTCAGGCGGACAAAAAACATTTCGCCGTGTGTTGCTTTCTCACAGCGAACCACGTGTAGGGCCGTTTTCGCGATTGCTCGGAGCATCTTATATCGAACTTTTGCAAGCTCAAAACTACGAAGGCAGGAAACTCTATAAAGACCGTCAATGGGGAGATTTAGGATACATTCATCTTTGTTTCGATGTGAAAAACATGAACCAAATTAAAACCAATTGCGAAAATCAAGGTTATCCGTTTACAGTGGATTCCGCTACTGCCAGTGATAAATTCGATATGGGCGAAGCTGCAGGGCGTTTTGCCTATGTTGAAGACCCCGATGGTGCGCTTATCGAACTCGTGGAAACTTTCAAAATTCCTATTCTAAAAAAATGGGGTATTTATCTCAACCTCGAAAAACGAAATCCCCTAAAACCCTTGCCGGACTTTATGTTGAAGGCATTGAAATTTGCGTAATTCCGTAGGAGCGAGGTATGCCTCGCCCCTACATACAAACCTAATTATTATGAATAAAATTTTTATCTTTTTCGCTCTGATTTTCGCCGTCAGTTGTACGCAAAAACAACCGCAATTTGTGCGATTTTCAGGCGAAGCGTTAGGCACATATTATGTCGTTTCATACTATGATGAAAACGAAAAAAATTATCAATCCGAAATTGACTCCCTTCTCAAAGCGTTCCTTTTTGTGGCGTCGCTTCACGAGCCGGAATCGGAAATCAATGCGGTGAACGAAAACAAAGACATTGTTCTCAGTCCGATGTTTCAAGACATTTTCAACAAAGCCGTTTCGATAAGCGAAATTTCCGATGGAGCATTCGATTTAACTGTTGGGCCTCTAGTTAAAGCTTATGGTTTTTGGAATAAAGAACGCGAAGAAATTACCGACGAAAAAATTGCCGAATATCTGAAGCTTGTGGATTACAGAGGGATTAAACTCGTTGATGGAAAAATTGTCAAGAAAAATCCCAACATGAAAATCGATTTCAATGCCATCGCAAAAGGTTATGCAGTGGACATTGTAGGTCAATTTTTGGAAGAAAAAGGCATCCGAACTTACCTCATTGATATTGGTGGCGAAGTGCTTGGAAAAGGCCGAAAGCCTGACGGCGATTGTTGGCGTATAGGCATCGAAAAACCTGCCGAAACTGCCTATTCCAGTCGTGATGTGGATACTGCTATAGACCTCTGCAACGCTGCTTTGGCAACTTCCGGAAACTATCGAAAATACTACGAAAAAGACGGTAAACGCTATTCTCACACTATTGATCCGAAAACCGGGAAATCCGTCGAACATTCACTTTTGAGTGTTACCGTTAGAGATTCCGAAACTTGGCGTGCTGACGCTCTTGCTACGGCCATGATGGTTTGGGGCATTGAAAAATCTTTGCAAATGCTTGAAAAATTGCCGGGTGTGGAAGCCTATTTTATTTCCGCAGGAAGTGATGGAGCGTTTGTGATTACCAAAAGCAGCGGCTTCTAGAAAGTTATGAATTATGAGTTATGAGTTGCTTCGCCAAATCGTATTTATAGCATCTAAACTCATAACTCATAATTCATAACTTTTTCGTATCTTTGCAACATGTTACGCCAATCCTTACATATCAAGCAGCTTCAAAAGCTCTCTCCTCAACAAGTTCAGTTGATGAAGTTGTTGCAGGTGCCTACCTTAGAACTTGAACAGCGCATAAAACAAGAGCTTGAAGAAAATCCTGCTTTGGAAGAAGTCAATAAAGAGTCCGATTCGGAAAGCCAAGAAGAATCCTCTGAAAATACAGAAAATTCAAACGATTCAGATGATTTCGACATTCGTGATTATTTGGACGAAGATGATGTAGCCGATTATAAACTACGCTCAAATAATCATCCTGCTGCTGATTCTCATCGTGATATACCCATCTCGGAATCGTTAGGTTTTATTGATCATTTGCTCTCTCAGCTCCGACTTTTGTCTAACTCCGAAACCGAGTTCACCATTGGCGAAATCATTATCGGAAACATAGACGAAAGCGGGTATTTGCAACGCGAACTTTCAGCCATTGTTGATGATTTAGCGTTTTCTCAAAATATATTTACGGATTTACCAACGGTTGAAACTGTTTTGAAGAAAATTCAAACACTTGATCCGGCTGGTGTTGGAGCGCGGAATTTACAAGAATGTTTATTGTTGCAGTTGCAGCGAAAAAATGTAGGGACAGATGTAGGGACAGGTGTAAAGCCCGTCTCTACAGTGGCATACCAAATTCTCGAACGGATGTTTGATGCATTCACCAACAAACGTTACGACCAAATTTTGCAACGCTTAAATATTTCGGAAGAACAACTTTCATCAGCTATTCAGGAAATTACCAAACTAAATCCGAAACCCGGAAGCGCTTATAGTGATTCTGTAAAAATCGGTAGTCAAACTATTGTTCCCGACTTTATCGTAACACCGGAAAACGACCATTTTGAAATTATACTAAACGTCCGAAATGCACCAGAATTACGCGTTAGCAGAGATTATGCAGATCTTCTGCAAACGTATTCGGAAAGCAAGCAAAAAACCAAAGTTCAAAAAGAGGCCGTTACATTTGTTCGACAAAAAATAGATTCCGCGAAATCATTTATCGAAGCTATCAAACTTCGTCAACATACGCTTCTGGGTACGATGGAAGCTATCGTCAATCTACAACCCGATTATTTTAAAGATGGTGATATTACCATGCTTAAACCCATGAAAATGCAGGATGTTGCGGACTTGGTCGGATTAGACGTATCGACAATTTCACGAGTGGTCAACAGCAAATATGTGCAAACACCATTCGGAATTTTTTTGTTGCGCGATTTGTTTTCAAATGCTATTTCTAACGAGGAGGGCGAAGATGTAACTTCTGCCGAAATCAAAGTGCAAATCGCTGAAATTATTGCCAATGAAGACAAACGCAAGCCTTTGAACGACGATGCACTTACCGCAATTTTAGCCGAAAAAGGTTATACGTTGGCTCGTCGAACAGTGGCCAAATACCGCGAAGGACTCGGTATTGGCGTGGCTCGATTACGAAAATCTATCTGATACGCCTTCTATTAAGCTCTTCATGATACTTCCGCGCATTTTGCAAATGTTCGGAATATGTTTTCGCAAAAGCGTGATACCCCGAAAAATCTGCACTTGCGCAAAAATATAGGTAATCCGTAGGAGGCGAATTTAGAACAGCGTCTAAAGACGTTACCGAAGGAAAGCAAATCGGACCGGGTGGCAATCCTCCATAAATATAGGTATTGAAGGGTGAATCGTGTTTCAAATGCACGTGCAAAATTCGTCTCAAACCAAAATCACCAATGCCATATTTCACCGTAGGATCGGCTTGCAATGGCATGCCTTTTCTCAAACGATTGATATAAACTGATGCCACCAAAGGCTTTTCGTCGTTTTTGTTTGTTTCTTCTTCCACAATTGAAGCGATAATACTCACTTGAATTGGCGTTAAATTTCGGGCTTTCGCTTTCTTTTTTCGCTCATCGTTCCAAAATCGATTATGTTCGACTTGCATACGATCCACAAATTGCGAAGCACTCGTATTCCACCATAATTCATACGTATTTGGAATAAAAATTGCTTTGATGGTGTGTTTAGAATGTTGGTTTTTTTCCAAAAAATCCGGATTCAAAAATGCTGCCATCAAACTCGCTGAATCCGTTTCCAACACAGCACTCACCCGCCCTGCAAGTTGCTCCAAGGTTCGCGTATTCGTGAAGGTGAGTCTAATTGGCGTTTGTCGTCCACTTCGCAAAATAGTTACCAATTGTCGATTGGTCATGCCTTTCCGAAGTTCGTAACGACCGGGTTTTACATAAAGATAATATGATTTCGCACGTTGCCAAATATCAAAATTTGTCGAATTTTTCAGAAAATCATGCGCTTGCAAACTGTCTTGAACCTGCTGATACGTGCTTCCTGTCGGAATATACAAAAAACCGTCTTTTTTTACATTGGGTGCAAACATTACCAAATACGCACCCAACAAAACCAAACTACCGGTTACAAGCAGTCCGACTAAAGCGTATTTTAAACCTTTTTTTTTCTTTTTCATTATGCAAAGATACGAAAAAATTCTCAATTTTCAATTTTCAATTCTCAATTAAAATTCGTATCTTTGCAAAAATTTTACTACAATGAAAAAATTAGATTGGTATTTAATCCGAAAATTCTTGGGAACATTCGTTTACTCCATGATCTTGATTATTTTGATTGTGATTGTGTTTGATGTTTCGGAAAAAATCAGTGATTTTATTGAAAAAAAAGCGCCTCTCAACGCCATTATTTTTGATTATTATGTAAATTTCATACCTTTTTTCGTGAATATGTTTAGCGCTCTATTCACGTTTATAGCGGTGCTTTTTTTTACTTCTCGAATGGCTGCAAATTCGGAAATTGTTGCTATGCTCAGTTCGGGAATTAGTTTCAAGCGATTAATGGTGCCTTATTTGATTTGCGCTGTTTTGATTGGGTTATTAAACGTGTATTTTTCAAATGTCTTGATTCCAAAAGTCAATCAGCCGCGTATTGCTTTCGAACAAAAATATGTCTATAGCCCCTATTACAATCGCGACCGTAATATTCATTTTCAGCATGATTCAACATCGTTTTATTATGTCGAAAGTTTCGATGTACACCAAAATTTAGGACATCAATTTTCTTTTGAGCATATCTCTCCCGAAGATGGACTTTTGAAAAAAATATCGTCAACATCCATTCGGTTCGACTCCGCAAGATCCGCTTGGATTTTGAACAACTATTACATTCGAATTTTGGATTCGCTTGGCGAAAAGATTGAGCATGGCTATGAAAAAATCATGGAATTTCCTATTATTCCAAGCGATTTTTCTCACGATCATCACGAGGTTGCCACAATGACTCACAGCGAATTGAAAGCCTTCATCAAACGCGAACAGATGCGTGGTTCTAACCGAGTAAAAGAATATAGGTACGATTCCATGGTTCGCTTTTCACACCCTTTTGCGGCGTTGGTTCTGACGTTGATCGGCGTTTCGATTTCGTCTCGGAAAACACGCGGAGGAACGGGTTTTCATCTTGCGATGGGATTGCTTGTTGCGTTTTCATTCATTCTGTTTTTACAGATTTCACGCGTGTTTGCGACGTTTGGAAATTTTCCGGTATGGTTGGCAGCATGGTTACCCATCATTCTTTTTGGCTTGATTGCTTTAGTTTTATTGAGAATTGCTCCAAAATAAAGTATGGCATTTGTTACTTCGGTTATATCGTGGTTTACACGTCAGCGGATTCATCAAATCGAATTATTTTTGAAGTACCCAAACGATGTTCAGCGTGAGTGGCTGACCGAACTTCTGAATGCGGCAGAAAACACAGAATACGGGCGATTGTATGATTTCAAAACCATTCGTTCTGTTGAAGAATTTCAACAACGCGTTCCGCTAAACTCCTATGATACGCTCAAACCCTACATCGATCGTTTGCGTAAGGGCGAGCAGCAATTATTGTGGCCGTCCGACATTAAATGGTTTGCTAAATCTTCGGGAACAACAGCAAGCAAAAGTAAGTTTATTCCCGTAAGCCCGGAATCCTTGGAAGAATGCCACTACAAAGCCGGGAAAGACTTGTTTTCATTGTATTTGAATAACCATCCAGATTCCGCTTTATTAGACGGACGAAGTCTGGGTATGGGTGGTAGTCATTACATTTGTGAAATGAATAGCGATGCCTATTACGGTGATGTTTCCGCGATTTTAATTCAAAATCTTCCGTTTTGGGCAGAGTTTTTTCGAGTTCCGAATTTGGATATTGCTTTGATGGATAAATGGGAGGAAAAAATTGAAAAAATGGCACATACAACCATTGAAAGAAATGTAACCAATATTGCCGGAGTTCCCTCATGGACGCTACTTCTACTCAAACGTATTTTAGAAATTACCAATAAAAAAGACATCAGCGAAGTTTGGCCGAATTTAGAGGTTTTTTTTCATGGCGGCGTTAGTTTTACACCCTATCGGAAACAATTCAAAGATCTGATTTCGTCTCCGAAAATGGCTTATATTGAAACTTACAATGCCAGCGAGGGATTTTTCGGAATCCAAGACACCATCAGTGGCGACGATATGTTACTGATGTTGGATTATGGCATTTTTTATGAGTTTATTCCGCTTGAACATATTCACGACGAACAGCCCAAAGCCTTAACTTTGGATCAAGTTGAGTTGAATAAAAATTATGCCATCGTTATCACGACAAACGCAGGTCTGTGGCGCTATGTGATTGGCGATACGGTCTGTTTTACAAGCCTTTCGCCCTATCGTATTAAAATCAGCGGACGCACAAAAACGTTTATCAATGCGTTTGGTGAAGAGTTGATTGAAGATAATGCCATTAAAGCCTTAACGATTGCTTGCGAAAAAACTAACGCTGAAATCGTTGATTTTACAGCTGCTCCTGTTTATTTGGAAGACGGAAAACATGCACGCCATCAATGGCTCATCGAATTTTCAAAACCGCCACAAGATCTACAATATTTTTCGGAAGTCTTGGATAATGCCCTCAAATCTCAAAACAGCGATTATGAAGCCAAACGCTATCAGGATTTGATGTTGACACTGCCGGAAGTTATTTCCGTTCCCGAAAAAACGTTTTACAACTGGCTTAAATTAAACGGCAAATTGGGCGGACAACATAAAGTACCGCGCCTTTCCAACGATCGTAAAATTGCTGACGAGATTTTACAGATTGTATAAATCTGAAATACTAGCGTTTTGTTCTACGCGTTTGATAACTTCTGCAAGAGTTTCAGCCGTACTTAATACGGTGATTTTATCGCTTTGCTTTTTCAGCGGAATTGTATCGGTAACGATCAATTCTTCCAATACGGAACTTTGAACATTTTGGTACGCATTGCCCGTCAACAGCGGATGTGTAATCATTGCTCGAACACTTTTTGCGCCATTTTCTTTGATAATTTGAGCAGCCTTGCAAATTGTATTTCCAGTGTCAATAATATCGTCCAACAAAATTACATCTTTGCCTTCAACATCTCCAATCAGCTGAATACTGCCAATTTCGTTGGGTTTATTACGTTGTTTGTAGCAAATCACAAAACCTGTTCCAAGTGCTTTGGCGTAAGTGTTTGCGCGACGTGTACCCCCGGCATCGGGTGATGCAAAAATAATATTACCGGTGTCGAAATTCGCTCGAAGATACGACAAAAATATTCGCGAAGAATACACGTGATCTACCGGAATATTGAAAAATCCTTGAATTTGGTCGGCATGCAAATCCATCGTGATTACACGAGAAACCCCTGCCGTTGTCAATAAATCTGCTATTAATTTCGAGCCAATCGACACACGCGGACGATCTTTTCTATCCTGACGAGCATATCCAAAATACGGAATAACAGTGATAATTCGTCGAGCTGATGCACGTTTTACCGCATCAATCATCAACAATAATTCCAAAATATTTCCGGCAGGAGCAAACGTAGATTGCACAATAAACACATCTGCACCTCGAACATTTTGACTTAATACAGGCAACATTTCTCCATCGGAAAATTCTAAAATTTCCGAATCTCCAAGCTTTTGACCATATTCTTTTGCAATTTTTTCCGATAAATACCGCGAAGCGCGACCCGAAAAAATGATAACCTGTTGTTTCATGATGTGAAAATAATTTTTTTGCAAAGATACGAAAAAAGTTGAAAATAAAATGTGAGGATGACCCTATATACTCGGCTTTATTTATTTATTTATTAACAATTTGGGGAAGTTTTCAACATTTTAACACTTTTTAACTTAAAAAATATACGAAAATCGACTTTTGAGCGTTATATATAGAAACTGCGTCGTCATGTCGAGCGTAGTCGAGACATCCCATAGCAAGGGGATTCCTCGACTATGCTCGGAATGACGTCAAAAAACAAAACTATTTATGGAAATACCTATCAACCAATGGCAACCCGACGAACGCCCTCGCGAAAAATTAGCAAAGTATGGTGCGTCGACACTCAGCAACGCCGAACTTTTGGCAATTATCATCAACAGCGGAAACAAAGAACATTCGGCTTTAGACATCGCCAAACAAATTTTGGCGAGTTGCGACAATGATTTTTTGGAGCTCTCGAAAAAAGATATTTCACAATTGACTAAACAATTCAAAGGCATTGGACCCGCCAAAGCCGTTACACTTATTGCAACGCTCGAAATTGCCCGCAGACGCTATGAAGCGAAAGTCTCCGCTCGTCCGAAAGTAACGGATAGCAAGTCGGCTTTTGAAGTTTTTTTCAAAGACCTTTGCGATTTGAATCACGAGGAATTTTGGGTGCTTTATGTGGATAGTTCGAGACGATTAATCGCTAAACAGCGTATTTCCGAAGGTGGTATTACTCAAACGTCCGTGGATGTGAAAAAAATTATGCAAACGGCTGTCGCCAATCGAGCCACAGGCTTTATTTTAGGACATAATCACCCTTCGGGAAAAATCACGCCGAGCGACAGCGATATTCTACTCACACAAAAAATCCAAACTGCAGCCAAACTCTTGGATTTGACGGTGATGGATCACATTATTTTGAGTGGAAATGATTATTACAGTTTTGGGGATGATGGAATTTTATAGTGGTTAATGATAAATGGTTAATGGTTAATAATTGGTGATAAAATGGTGAATGTTATGAGAAAAAATGTATTGAGAGAAAAGAGTTTTGGGTTTGCGGTGAGGATTGTGAATTTATTTAAGTATTTGTGTGAAAAGAAAAAAGAATTTGTTTTGTCGAAGCAGATTTTGAGAAGTGGAACATCCGTTGGTGCAATGGTTCGAGAATCTGAACACGCAGAAAGTAAAAACGATTTTGTACACAAAATGGCAATTGCTCAAAAAGAAATCAACGAAACACTTTATTGGCTTGAATTATTAAATGCAACAGACTATATTTCAACTAAAGAATACGAAAGTCTCAATGCTGACGCTGTTGAAATTATCAAAATGATAACCTCATCGCTAAAGACAGCAAAAAAAATGGTTAATGATTAGTGGTTAATGATAAATGATATAATGATAAATTGTTGTGATATTCATTAAATCATTAACCATTAATCACTAATTGGTTGTAGCCATCATTCCGAGCGAAAACGAGGAATCTTCTTGCTACATTGGTACGGATTATTCGACTAATTTATTCCAATGTTTAATAAATTCTACTAAATCATTTTCTCTGTCCCAGTTTGTTCTCAATTCGCCAACATTGTTGATTGCAAATGAAATGATAATTTCTTCGCTAATTTCGTCTCGGTTTTTGCTGTCATTTAGGCTGGCTATTAGTGCTATTGGCGTACGAAAAATTCCAAATGGAATACCCCACCAACCAAAAAGCAATGTTGAAGTCATCGCATTTTTCCTTCTTTCATTCAAACATGACTGACACGCAATTACAGGACTTTTTTGTATGATGTAAAAATAATAAAACTTTTAACGGTTCTAATAAACGAGCCACTCAATGGAAAAGATCTTTGTCCGCAATCGGGACAGGGCAAATTTATAATTTTCGATTTTAGTTCATTAACCTCAATCTCTGTCAATTCTTTTGTTTGGGCCTCGATTCCGTTCATCAGATTAATATCTAATCCTCGCTTTTTGATTTCATCAATCAAGATTGCTATAACATCAGGATTGAGACCTCCAACTTCGTTTTTGGCTAAATGTTCTATCTTTAAATCATCAAAATTAGCGTAATTCTTTTTTATTTGTTCTAAATCCATAATGTAAAATTATAAATCATTACTTTATAAATATACGCACTTCATAGCAAGTGATTCCTCAACTACGCTCTCAATCAGTGATAAATGGTTAATAATTGGAGCTAATTAACCATTAACCACTAATCATTAACCATTATTCCAGTTCAATCAAAACAGCGTCTTTCACAACGTTTTCGCCTGTTTTAACGTTGATAGATTTGATTTTTGCATCAAACGGCGCTTGAAGTTCGTTGTCCATTTTCATACATTCGAGAATGATAATGGTTTCACCTTTTTTCACTTTGTCGCCTTTTTTTACAAAAATCTGTCCAACGGTTCCGGGCATAAAAGCCGTGATATGATTGGCATTTACGGCAGTGAAAATCTTGCGCATCACGTAGCGTTGGATTTGTTCCTTTTTTGGGGTTTTATCGGTATTTTCGGTTTTACTCATTGTGGTTTGTTTTTGGTAATTTGTTGGGGCGAACCCATGTGTTCGTCCGGTTGAGTGGGCAGACACGTGGGTCTGCCCCTACGAATATTTTAAAACGGTGGGATTCCGTGTTTTTTCACAGGTGGAACTTCGGTTTTGTTTTTTGAAATATTCAACGAATGAATAATGTAACTGCGGGTTTCTTCCGGTTTGATAACAGCGTCCACATATCCGTATGCTGCTGCAACGTAGGGATTGGCGAATTTTTCACGATATTCGGCGATTTTTTTCTGACGCATTTCTTCGGGATTATCTGCCGACATAATTTCACTTCGGAAAATAATATTTGCAGCCCCTTCTGGCCCCATTACTGCAATTTCCGCTGTAGGCCAAGCAAACACGAAGTCAGCCTTCAAGTGGTTTGAACACATCGCGATATAACCACCACCATAGGCTTTGCGCAAAATCACGGTGATTTTTGGAACGGTAGCTTCCGAATAAGCATAAAGAATTTTCGCGCCATGACGGATTACACCGGCGTATTCTTGGTCAATTCCCGGAAGGTAGCCCGGCAAATCCACAAATGTAACTAGCGGAATGTTGAACGCATCGCAATAGCGAATAAAACGAGCGGCTTTGTCTGAACTGTCCACATCCAAAACGCCTGCCATAACCAACGGTTGATTAGCGACAAAACCAACGG
>JAIRRI010000213.1 GCA_031256055.1 Bacteroidales bacterium | reverse complement strand
CTCGTTATTTCATAGGCATTTTTATTTTATTTTAGAAATATAAAAAAAAAAAGAACTTAATTTAAAATTGCAGCAATACCGGGCAATGTTTTACCTTCCAAATATTCTAACATTGCACCCCCACCGGTCGAAATGTAACTCATTTGATCGGCTAATTTGTTTTGATTGATGGCTGAAATCGAATCGCCACCGCCGACTGCCGAAAACGCGCCGTTTTTCGTGGCTGCTGCAACGGTTTTGGCAATGGCTGTTGTGCCGTGTCCGAAATTTTCAAATTCAAACACGCCCAACGGACCATTCCACAAAATAGTTTTCGAAGACAGAATGACGTTTTCGAAAATTTTGATGGATTCAGGACCTGCATCCATGCCTTCCCAATCGCTTGGAATAGCGTTAGATGGAAAGACTTTGATGTTGGCATTATTGTCGAATTTATCACCGCAAACCGCGTCGATAGGGAGATAGAATTTCACACCTTTTTCCTCCATTTCTTTCATGATGTCTCTAGCAAAATCTAATTTGTCATCCTCGCAGATAGATAAGCCGATTTCTCCACCCATGGCTTTGATGAACGTATAGCCCATTCCCCCGCCAATAATTATGTTATCAACTCTTGGAATTAGATTTTTCAAAATATCAATCTTGCTCGAAATCTTAGAACCGCCAATGATTGCCGTAAACGGCTTTTCAGCATAATGCAACAGTTTTTCTAAATTCTTGATTTCGTTTGCCAATAAAAAACCGAAATATTTTTTGTCCGGAAAAAATTGTGCGATAACAGCCGTTGATGCGTGTGCGCGGTGAGCCGTACCAAACGCATCATTCACGTAGGAATCGCCTAAATCTGCCAAATATTTTGCGAAAGCCACATCACCTTTTTGTTCGCCCGGCAAAAAACGGAGATTTTCCAAGAGCAAAACTTCACCCGGTTTTGAGCTTTTTGCGTTTTCGATGGTTTTACCTTCAAAAATATCTTCGGCTAATTTCACGTTGATACCAAGCAATTGACTCAAATGTTCGGCAACCGGTTTGAGCGAAAATTTTTCCTCAAAGCCCGTTTCAGACGGACGTCCCAAGTGCGACATCAAAATTACGGCTGCGCCGTCGGCTAACAGTTTTTTGATGGTTGGTAAGGATTCACGAATGCGTGTATCATCAGTGATTTCACGAGTTTCTTTGTTCAAAGGCACGTTGAAGTCGCAACGCACGAGCACTTTTTGATTGGCAAAGTTTTGGTCTTGGATGGTTTTCATGGTTATTTTGTTTATAAAGTTGCTTATTTTTAGTCGTCATTCCGAGCGTAGTCGAGGAATCCCCTAGCGAGGGGATGTCTCGACTGCGCTACGCTTCGCTCGACATGACGTCGCTAATATCTTTCATAATTTTCATAGCAAGATATTCCGCAGTAGTCTCAGATTGGCTTTCCGAATAAATGCGGATAATCGGCTCTGTGTTTGATTTTCGAAGGTGAACCCATTCGTCTGTAAAATCAATTTTTATACCATCAATCGCGTTGATTTTTTCATTTTTGTATTTTTCCTTGATGGCTTCCAAAATGGCGTCAACGTTCATGTTTGGGTCAAGTTCGATTTTATTTTTGCTGATAAAATAATTCGGATAACTGAACCGCAACTGCGAACAACTTTTTTTAGATTTTGCCAAATGGGATAAAAATAGGGCAATTCCAACTAATGCATCGCGTCCATAGTGCAATTCGGGATAGATTACGCCGCCGTTGCCTTCGCCACCAATCACGGCATTGTGGGCTTTCATCATTTCTACAACGTTCACTTCGCCAACTGCAGAAGCAAAGTATTGTCCGCCGTATTTTTCGGTGATATCGCGCAAAGCCCGTGTAGACGAGAGATTGGATACGGTGTTGCCTTTCGTATGTTGCAATACATAGTCTGCTACAGAAACTAAGGTGTATTCTTCACCAAAACATGTACCATCCTCGCAAACAATTGCCAGGCGGTCAACATCGGGGTCTACAACAAATCCAACATGGGCTTTTTCTGCAACTACTGCTTCCATAATGTCTCTGAGATGTTCGGGCAAAGGCTCGGGATTATGCGGAAATAGACCGTTTGGTGTGCAATGAAGTTTTATAATTTGAGTTACGCCGAGTGCTTCCAAAAGTTCGGGAATTGCAATGCCACCCGTTGAATTCACAGCATCCACAACCACTTTGAAATTAGCATTTTTAATGGCTTCAACATCTACCAATGGGAGTTTTAGAATCGCTCTAATATGCTTTTTTATGAATGTGGAATTTTTTGAATATTGTCCTAATTTATCAACTTCAGAAAATTTGATGTCTCCAATGTTTTCACCTAATCTAAGCACCTCTTGACCTTCTTCGGCATTGATAAATTCGCCTTTTTCATTGAGAAGTTTGAGGGCATTCCATTGTTTAGGATTATGACTTGCCGTGAGAATAATACCACCGTCTGCATGGCTCATGGTTACAGCCATTTCAATGGTTGGTGTAGTCGAAAGCCCTGCATCAATCACATCAACACCCATTCCCAAAAGGGTTCCAACCACGAGATGATTAACCATTTCGCCCGAAATGCGTGCATCGCGTCCAATCACGAACGTAAGTTTGTCTTTATTTTGTTTTTGCTTGATAAATGCAGCAAATCCTGAAGTGAATTTCACCACGTCAATAGGCGTTAAGCTTTGATTGGCAAGCCCTCCAATCGTTCCACGAATTCCCGAAATAGATTTAATTAGCGCCATAGGGTAGATTAGTAAAATATTTGCAAAGATACGAAAAAAAAATCATTTTCCGAAATATGTCATAAAATCATTTTCGAATTGAATAAAACCTCCCGGATAAGTTATGTTAATCGCATCAAACGACGATTTGCCGTTTTTTATTTCTAACATCATTGCTTTAAATTGTTCAAAATCTCTTTCGATAAGAAAATAAACCATACCATGTGCAACGATATATGTAAAGTTTTCATTGGTCATTTCTTTTTTCGTAAAATTGTTAAAATTCGATGACATAACATTTTTTAAATCAATTTGTTTCAACTTTACCATAGTTCTAATTCGTCCTCTTGTGTTGGAGTTCAAATTATGAACAATACCTTTTTTCTTTGTTGTTTCAGAATGCTGAAAATATCTGGATAATCCTTCGTTAAGCCATCTTGGCTGATACGTTCTTGAGATTGTTAAATGTGTGAAATAGTGAGCAATTTCGTGATAAATCAGAGGTAAATGCTCGCTTCTTTTTTGAGGAATGTAAAAAACATAGGCGATTGAATCTCTTGGCGAAAAAAAACCACTTATTGCTCCTATTTTAAATGTTTCCGAAAGCGTACTGTTTCTTCTTACTGCAGCATATTCCGTTGAATCATCAAAAATTTTCAATTTTACATGTGCAAAATCAATCGGAGAAATTCTGTTGTAAAAATCCATTTGATAACGAATCATATCTACAATTTGGATGCTATCTTTCTCAGAAATTGGAATACCGAGATTTTCAAAAACAAAGTTTTGTCCTCGAGCCATGTTCGACATCGCACAAATCCATGCAAATAGTAAAATACTGATCTTTTTCATACTCATTGCAAAGATACGAAAAATAATTGAAATAAAATAACATGCCATACATGTAGGGGTCGAAAATTTTCGACCCCTACGCATTTATCGTTTTATCTCCAACCCAGATGAATCTTCATTCACATCAACGGTAATCGTTAGACCAGCGTTAAAATTTTCGCGAATAATTTCCTCCGCAATCACATCCTCGATATGCGTTTGTATCGCTCGTTTCAGCGGACGTGCACCAAATTCGGGATTCCAAGCCTTGTCGATTAAAAAATCTTTGGCTTTATCGGTAATCACCAATTCAACATCTAAACTTTTTACACGTTTGAGCAAGTGTTCGAGTTCAATATCAATAATACCGTAAATGGCTTCCCGTTCTAAGGATTCAAAGAAAATCACATCATCAATACGATTCAAAAATTCGGGTGTGAATGCTTTTTTCAAAGCGCCTTCGATGATGCTTTGCGATTGCGACGCTTTCGCGGATTCCTTGGCAGACGTGCTGAAACCGATACCTTGACCAAAATCTTTCAATTGGCGCGAACCGATATTCGAGGTCATAATAATGATGGTGTTGCGAAAATCAACTTTTCGTCCCAAACTATCGGTCAATTGTCCTTCATCCAACACTTGCAACAACAAGTTGAAAATATCGGGATGTGCTTTTTCCACTTCGTCCAAAAGCACGATAGAGTAGGGCTTGCGACGAACTTTTTCGGTCAATTGTCCGCCTTCTTCATAACCAACATAACCGGGAGGCGCACCAATCAAGCGCGAAATGGCGAATTTTTCCATGTACTCGCTCATGTCAATCCGAATTAAAGCGGCTTCCGAATCAAACATGTATTTTGCCAACATCTTAGCTAAATGCGTTTTTCCGACGCCTGTAGGTCCTAAGAAAATGAAGTTTCCAATCGGTTTGTTCGGGTCTTTAATTCCAGCACGATTTCGACGAATAGCCTTTACAATTTTGGAAATCGCAGCATCTTGCCCCACAACCGTTTTGCGAATTTGGTCTTCCATATTAATCAAGCGTTGCCCTTCATCCTGCGAAACACGCTGAATCGGCACGCCCGACATCATCGAAACCACCTCTGCCACATCTTCATCAGTAACCACAACCCGATTGATATTCGCTTTTTCCGCCCAATCTTTTTTGGCTTTTTCCAATTGTTGGGTTAAATCATTCTCAATATCTCGCAATCCTGCGGCTTCCTCGTATTTTTGAAGTTTGAGGACTTCTTTTTTCTTACCTTGAACGATTTCGATTTCTTTTTCAATTTCAATGATTTCCTTCGGAACGTCCATCGTTGTGATGTGCACGCGAGAACCCGCTTCATCTAATGCATCAATCGCCTTATCCGGTAAAAATCGGTCGGTAATATAGCGATTGGTATAGAAAACACAGGCTTTCAACGCTTCGGGCGTGTAAGTAACCAAATGGTGGTCTTCGTATTTTCCTTTGATATTATTGAGAATTTCCAAGGTTTCGTCGGTTGAAGTCGCATCGACCATCACTTTTTGAAAACGACGTTCCAATGCGCCGTCTTTTTCAATGTTATTGCGGTATTCGTCTAAAGTTGTGGCGCCGATACATTGCACTTCGCCACGTGCCAGCGCGGGTTTGAACATATTGGACGCATCCAACGAACCCGACGCATTTCCTGCTCCAACAATCGTATGGATTTCATCAATAAACAGAATAATATTCGGATTTTTTTCCAATTCGTTCAACACGGCTTTCATGCGCTCTTCAAACTGTCCGCGATATTTCGTGCCTGCCACCAACGCAGCAACATCCAACGAAATCAACCGTTTTCCGAACAACACTCTCGGCACTTTTCGCTGAACAATTCGAAGCGCCAAGCCCTCTGCAATGGCGGATTTTCCAACGCCCGGCTCGCCAATCAAAATCGGGTTGTTTTTCTTTCTGCGACTGAGAATTTGGGCGATACGTTCCAATTCCACTTGTCGTCCGACAACAGGGTCTAAACGCCCTTCTTCTGCAAAACGGGTTAAATCTCGACCGAAATTATCTAAAACAGGGGTTTTAGATTTGGTTTCTGGAGCTTTTGCGGTGGTTGTTCCTGTTGGAGAACTCCCGGGGTTCTCGCTATTTGGCGAATCCAATTGATCGGCGTCTTCTTTAAAATTTTTGGCAGGTTCTTTTCCTGTCAAAACGCTTTGCAAAGCACCTTTAAATCCGCTATAATCTACTCCAAAATCTTTTGCGATAACGCTAAAGGTATGTGTATCGTCGCGCAAAACAGCCAGCACAAAATGCTCTGTTCCAATCATTTCACTTTTTAGCGACTTGGCTTCCAAACACATTAATTTCCAAATGCGTTCGGCTTCTTTGGTCAAAGGAATATTTTTAGAAACAGTGTGTGTCGCACGTCCTGCCACCTTGCTTTCCAAACGCTCTTTGACTTCTGACAGATTGACACCCGAACTGTTTAAAATGTGTATGGCAGTTCCAGTGCCTTCCCGCAAAATACCTAAAATAATATGTCCAACATCAACGTTTTCGCTATGCAAACGGTGTGCTTCTTCATTGCTAAAAATTAACGCATTACGCAATTTTGGGCTTGTGTTTTGATCCATGTTTTCTTTCCTTTTTTGTAACTTACAAAGTTACCACTTTAATTAGGTATTAACAAATAGCGTGCCAAGAAATAATTAACAAGGTTTTGTTATTTCGGAAATTTTATTTATCTTTGCAAAAAATTTAGGTAATGTCATAGTTTAAGGTAGTAAATAAATTTGCATAATTCAAAAATTATTCGTATCTTTGCAGTATCAAATTGAAAAGATATGAATATAATTGAAATCTACAAGAAGTTTCCA
>JAIRRI010000148.1 GCA_031256055.1 Bacteroidales bacterium | reverse complement strand
GTGTACATCAATGGTTCGATCGCCAACCACTACATCTTCGCCCCAAATTTCACAAAAAATCTCAATTCTAGTAAACACTTTGTCCGGCTTGGATGCCAATAGTTCCAATAATTGAAATTCTTTTTTAGGCAACGAAAACGTTTGTCCGTCTTTTATAACTACAAATTTTTCGCGATCAATAATCAAACCATTGGTTTTTTCATCTTTTTCTTGAGCATTTGAAGTACGTTTGAGAATGGCATTGATTTTAGTGATGAACAGTTTGGGGCTAATTGGTTTAGTAATATAATCGTCTGCGCCTGCATCAAATCCGGCTATTTGTGAATAATCTTCATCGCGTGCGGTCAGAAAAACGATAAAAGTTTGCTCCAATTCTTTGATTTTACGGAGTTCATGACAGGTTTCAATACCGTCCATTTCAGGCATCATCACATCTAAAACAATCAAATCAGGACGATTTTTTTTGGCTAAAGCAAGGGCTTCTTTTCCATTTTTAGCGGTTGTTACCTCAAAATCTGCTTTTCGTAAGTTGTAACTCAAAAACTCCAGAATATCAGGCTCATCATCGACTAATAAGATTTTTTTTGGCATGATTGTTTCTCTTTGTTAATTTTTTATGCAAAGTTACAAAAAAAAAACGAAACCGCATCAGCATGGTTTCGTTTTTTCTCTCTTGTTTTTAGATTTTAGAATTCTTTAGATGCAGCGTTTAGTGAGGATGAGCGGAACTCAACTTTCTTAACATTCATCTTATCTTTTAAAAGTTCGTAGAAAATTTCACAAAAATTTTCGCAAGTTGATGGTTTTTTAGTTACTGCGACTCTACTTTCCGGAAATGACCACACAAGGTCGTGTTTGAGTGCTTGTGCCGGTGCTCCATATCTACCGGTTGTGCCTTTCATTCCGGTTTGTTCATAACCCTGCAGCACTAAATCAAGTAAGGGATCGCCTTCTTGAAAAATAGTTGCATGGTGGAAGTTATCCGCCACTGCCCAAGCTGCTTTTTTAGCTTCTTTAATTGCATGTGCATAGCCGTGTTCGTCCAGCTCACCTTCAATTTCAAGAGTTAATAATCCCGAATGTCCGTGAAGATAGCTTGCTTCGCCCGGATAATTCATAAATCTGTGTGCATATTGGAAGTCCAATTTCACGATTGATCTGTACTTTGAGTCTTTCATTTGATTTGTTTTTTAGATGAATAAATAATTTTAATTAACGGTATACAACCTTATTTAGTTTTCAAGAAAGCTCCTATCTCGGTGAGTGTCTCCACCATAATAGGTGCAGTGGTTTTGCGAGACCAATCTCGTTGCAATTCACATGCAAGTTGAGCAATTGTTGTTAATTGGGCACCTGCCTGCGACACACGTTTCAACGCGGTGTTGTGTGCAATTTCAGATGTACTTCCAACGGCATCAACAATCGGATACACTTCATACCCTTCTTTTAGAGCATCAAGTGTCGGAAACGAAAGACAAGCCTCAGTCCATAATGCAGTCATCAAGAGTTTTTTGCGTCCTGTAGCCAGAACCGCCTCTCTGAATTCTTTATCTTCCCAAGCATTGATTGATGTTCTGTCGTACGCTGGAGTCGAATCCAACACTTGTCGTAAAACGGGAATCGTATCGGAATTAAGGCCGGTGGCAACATTAACCGTTGAGAGAATGATCGGCAGATTATATCCTTTGGCGAGTTTGGCTACTGATATGATATTATCAATAAGCTCTGCCCGTGCCATTGAATTAATCGAATTAACCTGTACAGGCTGATAATCTATAATGATTAGTGCCGCATTCTCAGGTGTGATTAAGTGATCCGTCTTAGGATCGCGAATCGGATAACTACTCATAACGATGATTATTTAGAAATGTGCATGGGGATTTCTATAGCCAGTATTTCAGCGTCCGAAGTGGCTTTTATTTCAAAAGCATCGACTTCGCTAACACCTATGGCATCACGCTTGTTGAGCGCTTGTCCGTTTATTTCAATTTTTCCTTCAAGAACGAAAATATAAACGCCATTTCCGGAAAGATGATTCTTGTAATTGGTTGAAGTACCTGCTTTCATATCAATTCTCGACAAAAAAGCATCTTGATTTATCCATAACACTTTGTCCTCTTTATGCGGACTAACTAGGAGTTGCCACTTGCCTTTTCGATCGGCTTCATCAAATTTCATTTGGTCATAACGTGGTTTAATATCTTTTTCTTTTGGGAAAATCCATATTTGCAAGAAATTGACATTTTCGGCAGGCGAACCATTATATTCCGAATGCGTGAGACCGGTTCCTGCACTCATTACCTGAACATATCCAGTATGGGTAAATTCTTCTGAACCCATAGAATCTTTATGTGCTAAAGAACCTTGTAACGGAATGCTTATAATCTCCATATTGTCGTGTGGATGAGTGCCAAAGCCTTCTCCAATTTCAACAATATCATCGTTTAATACACGCAATGCTCCGAAGTGTATTTTTTCAGGATTGTACCAACTGGCAAAACTAAACGAATGGTGAGTGTTAAGCCATCCATGATTGGCATGGCCTCTTTCGTGCGCGGGGTGATAAATTGTTTTCATATGTGTTTTTAAATTTAGGTGGTTTTTATAACAAATTCAGAGAACAAAGGTAAGAATATTTTTTTGATTTAAGAAGTTTTTTTTACGGAATTGGGCAAAAGATGCTTAGTCATGTCTTTTGTAAAAGTAAAAACATCAGAAAACCAAATAAATAACAATTTTTCAAGGAATATTTTGTCCAATTTTAGGTCTATTTTTCTTTTTTTTATTATTTTTGCAAAAAATAATTTAGGTATGAAAGATCTGTATATAGACTATGCAATAACAAAAAAGTTGTTGGCCATTTCAAAGAAGGACCTTAAAACGTCTGATATTCAAAAAATAAGAGACACACTTATTATAATCAATCAGATGTGTAGTGGGCAGTTTTATATGATCGATTATTTCCAAATGAAGCTTATTATCGATTCTCCAAAATTCTTTAATTTTTGTGAATACACCAAAGAACAGGTGGAAGAAGAAGGGGTTACTTTTTTGAACAAAATTGTGAACGAAGAGACTCTGAAAAGGGGAATAAAAATGACTGAAGCCGCATCTAAGATTTTTTTTCGCTATCCTCCACACCAACGTACAAAAATGACACTTATTTGTGATCATACAATCATTACTGCTAAAGGTAGGGAGCTCCCTGTGCATCACAGAATTGTGCCCTATAAATTATGCAATGACGGTAATGTTTGGTTGGGATTATGTCATATCATCGTATCCCCCACAGTGAAACCGAGTGGTCAAGCGGTTATTTTAAACACAGAAACAGGCGAAAAATATGAGTATATCAATGGCGGATTCGAGTTGTTTGATGCAAAACTTATAACTGAAACTGATATACGGATTTTGGAGTGGCTGGTTAAAGATGTCCCCGACAAACAAATGCATTTGTTATACAACGAGTTCTTCGGTGATATATGTTTGAATACGTTTAAATCAAGAAAACAACGTTTACTCGAAAAATTAAACGTGAATTCAACCGCAGGAGCTGTTCACAAAGCACATTTGATGGGGATTATTTGATTTCCTCCGTATTCCTTGGTGTCCTCTGTGGTTAAACCCTATTTCCTATTCAATACGGTTTGCACGGAAGCGATAATTCCCTCTTCGTTAAGATGATGCTTATCCAATAATTGCTGTGGTGTTCCGCTTTCGCCAAAAACATCGTTTACACCGAGCATTTCAATTGGGGTTGGCACGGTTCGGCTCAACAAATGCGCCACACTATCACCCAAACCTCCGATAATATTGTGTTCCTCCACGGTTACCACACATCCGGTTTTCAAAGCTGACGCCAAAATGAGTTGGGTATCCAACGGCTTTATCGTGTGAATATTGATGACTTCAGCAGAAATGTCTTTTTCCAACAGTTGTTCAGCAGCTTGCAAGGCTGTCCAAACTAAATGACCTGTTGCAATAATCGTTACATCCTTACCTTCTTGGAGCAAAATGCCTTTTCCGATTTCAAATTTTTCGTCAAGAGAGGTGAAATTCGGCACAGTTGGACGTCCATAGCGCAAATACATTGGGCCGTAGTGTTCGGCTGCTGCCAACGTTGCCAAATAGGCTTGGTTGTAATCGCAAGGCACAACAACCGTCATCCCCGGCAACATTTTCATCATGCCGATATCTTCCAAAACTTGATGGGTTGCACCATCTTCGCCAACGGTGAGTCCAGCGTGAGTGGCTGCAATCTTCACATTTTTAGTTGAATAGGCAACGGATTGGCGAATTTGGTCATACACCCTTGATGTTGCAAAATTGGCAAACGTGCTTGCAAACGGAATTTTTCCGCCAATAGTCATACCCGCAGCGATGCCTATCATGTTAGCTTCGGCGATTCCTACTTGAACAAAGCGTTCGGGAAATGCTTTAGCAAAAGCATCCATTTTTACCGATCCTGTGAGGTCTGCGGTGAGTCCAACCACGTTGGGATTGCGTTTGGCTGCTTCCAAAAGTCCGGCGCCATAGCCCGAACGGGTGTCTTTTTTCTCTGTAAATGTGTATTTTGTCATAATTTTAATTTTATATTTTTACGGTAGTTGTTTTTCCTGATTCAATAGTGAATGTGCGTTCCATCGTTGCTGATGCACGATGAAGAAATTTCGAACGCAACACCACGCGGTAGCGCCCTGGTTGTAAATTCAAGGTTTCTATGCGTTCTTTTTCGTTCATGTTGTAGATTAATCTCATACCAGTTTCGTCTTCAACGTGAAGTGAGCCGGGCCCTTCTACCGATTTTTGAATGACTGCAATGCCGGGGCTTGGAATTTCGACAGTGGTAATGGTGCTTTGGTCTACGCGAATATTGAAAAGGTTGATTCGCGGCACCGTTAAAAATTCAATATCGTAAGTTCCGACTAAATAACGCTCAGTAGAATTTAGATTTTGGACATGAATGGTTTCCGGTTTGCCGTGTTTTCGAATAATACAAGGCGTATGTCTGGCTTGTGCTGCGGTTGATCCTGCCGACATGAGTAATCTCAACTGCCCCTGCGGAATATCTGCAGAAATCACATTGTGCTTTCCAGGCACTAATACAATTGAGTCCACAACCACCGGCGGAATGGTGTGAACGGTCATTCGGTAGGTTACCAATGGATCTAAAGTAATCGTATCGCTAAAACCTCTTAAATTAATGGTATGTACATAATTATGCTTAACGATATTTGAATAGTAATCGGAAAACGTCATGTTCACATTGGTTTCGCTGGGCTTGCCGTTGGCATCGAACAAATTGACTTGCGCAGTGGTGGATTCCAACGCTTGCGAAATCACGACATTGAATGCCGTGAGAAACTCCGATTCTTGCGAAGCATCGAAATATTTGCCTACACAGCCAAACGCTTCGCTAAAATCCTGTCCAATTCCAATAATAAACGGTTTTAACGCAATACCTCGACGTTGCAAAAACTCAGAAGCCGCACACGGATCGCCTCCACATTCTTCGATACCATCTGTGATTAAAATAATGATATTCCGACAATTGTTACAAGGCGGAAAATCATCGGCAGCCATTTCCAACGAGTAGGCGATAGGAGTTCCACCTTTTGGCACTAAACCTTTAATTTTGTTGACAATACGCCTACCATTATTTTTCCCGAACGGAATTTCTAATTTGGTATCCTTACAATCAATGGGCGAAACAGGGCTTCGATGTCCAAAAACACGCAAAGCCAGTTCCAAATTTGGAGTATGTTCCAAACTGTCTATAACATTAGTTAGTATTCGTTTAGCCACATTTATTCGGGTATCGCTTTGCCAGCGCGCATTCATACTGTTAGAGCAATCGAAAATAAACAGAATACGCGTGGTAACCTGTTGCTCTTCTTTTGGTGCAGATACTCTGGTTTGTCCGTACAAGGATACCGATAAAAGAGTGAAAATGATGATATGGACTATATTTTTTATCAATTGATTTTTAATTAAATATCGAATAAAAATTCAAGTATTACTTTATCGTGCCAAAGGGCTTGACTGTCGCCAAAATAGATAGGTGCTTTATCTTTATTTACAAAATATTTAGCATAATTCAGCCGCAATTCGGCTTTTCGAGAAAATTGAGTTTGGTTGAATGGAGCAAATCCAAAATTCAGACCGAATGTCAACCGGTTGGCATCCGAAAAATTTGCATTAGTTTCACCCATTATGTCCCAACGAACAAGTGGTTCAATGTATTTTAAATCCTTCTTATTAAGCGTAAACATTTGAGCCACGTGCAAAAGACCAGCTATTTTTTGGGTTGTTTCGCCGGCTTGGATATAATTGCCTCTAATAATTTCGGTCTCAATTGTAAAACCATTGTTAAAATAACGAAAATCAGCACCATACAATTCACTTTTCAGTGGGGGTTCAAAAGTCATGCTTT
>JAIRRI010000107.1 GCA_031256055.1 Bacteroidales bacterium | reverse complement strand
TGCCGAAACTGTTGCCGAAGGGCGAGCTACAATATATTCGGTTCTGAAGTCGTACCTTTCTCCTCCCGGCAAGTTGATGTATCCTGTAACCGGAAAAACACCTTCTCTTGTGGTTGGTGATGTAAAGTTAATTATTCCGTCTCTGCTGTTGAGGAGTTGACCGTTAACATTTGCCGTAATTCTTGTTCTGGAATCGAAAGCTACCACAAATATATCGGCTTCAAAGGTTTCGCCAAGCGTAACAAATGTCGATTTTGGAACAATTCTCGCCATCACATTGTCGAATGTAAAATCACCTGCTGACACCAAACGAAAAAGCTCGTTTACAACGTCGAATTCCAAATTCATAGCATCGTTTTCCAATTTATTCAAAATGGCAACAGCAGCAACAATAATGGTTCTTGAGAAGTTTGCCATTTCCCAAGAAATTTCTCTTCCGTTTGCATCGAAAAATGGTCCTTTGGTCTTGAACGGCGATTTGATATTCGCACGTGACTCATCGCTAGGTAAAAGCGCCAACATGGCTCTTTCATACTCCTCAATTTTTTCACGAAGTTCACTACCTCTGCCTTCCCGAATGAAAACCGAAGATGGTGTGTCATAATCATCTTGACGTCTGATTTCGCGTGGATCAAGATCTCTCGCTTGGTCTTCTGGTAAGCCTGTTGCAACTGCCACTACGTGGGTTCTTGCATCCTGAACATACTGTCGAAATTCGGCTGTTAATCGTCTTGCTTCTTGAGCTTTATCGAAATTTGCTTGTGTTTTTTCCCTGTTTTCAGCTAAGGCTCTATCGAAACTAGCGTATGTATCAGCGATCTTTGATTCGAAGTTTCTGTTGGTCGCTACAATACTATCATTTATAGTCAGGAAAGACCATAAAACGGCAGTCGACACATTCAGTGCCAACAATGCTGTTAGCACCAAATACATCATGCCGATTAACTTCTGCCTTGGGGTTTGCTTGCCACCCATAGTATGCTGTTTTTTAGTTATTTAATTGTTTCCTACGTTTTTAATTGCTGATAGCATTCCGCCGTAGATTTTGTCCAACGAAGATACTTTTTCTGCCAAATGGCTGATTTCTTCTTTATATTTTGCCGAACTTTCTAATGTTCCGGCTAAAGTTTCAGCAATGCGGTTCATATTGTCCTGTGCTTTTGCAGTGGCTTCCATTTGGCGCGACGAAGCTTCGAGTTGTTGCGTATAAAGCACATTCAAACGTCCCAAACTTTCAGTCAATACAGTCAGTTGATCAGCATAATTTGTGTTCACGCCCATGATGTCTGTTGATGCGTTCAAACATTGAGCCGTAACATTGAGTTTGTTCAGACCTGTGCTTAAGCTTTCGATTAATTCGGAATCAATATGTGCTGCTTTGAGCAAATTGTCTAATTTTTCGCTGAGCATACGTTCTTCTTCTGAAGTACGTTGATGTGTGTACCCTTCAGTATGCCCCATTCCGGCTAATTCAGGATACACCAATGTCCAATCGACTTCTTCGTGAAGAGGCTCAAAGGCAGAGAAGAAGAAAATAATGGCTTCTGTTCCCAATCCTATAATAAGCATTAGATTTGCTCCAGGGTAGTGGTTAATCTTGAAAAGCGCGCCGGCAATCACAACTGCTGCACCAATCCCATAGAGTTTTGACATAAGATTTCTGTAAAACTTACCTCTTACAAATTCATTGAATCCCATAGTATATTTTTATTTATTTGTTATTTTTTTCAATTGATTATCTATGAACGTTAGACGCTGTTCGCATATTGTCATTTCTATCTCGACCGAGATAAGACATTACGCAACGGAATCCGATGTAGGATTTTGCGGTGTCTTGATATTCATAATGGCGGTGGTAAACTTTGCAGAGTTCTGAAAAATCTTTGAATGAGCCGCCTCTGATCACTTTGCGTTTTTTCGCCATCGGATCACCCGGTTTTGCCTCGTATACGACAACCGGATTGAAATCGTGAGCCATTTCGTTAGATTCTGTGAACATATCTATACACCATTCGGCAACGTTGCCCATCATATCATACAAACCGTAGTCGTTCGGTGCATAGTGTCCTACGATAACCGGATAAAGACCACCATCCATGGCATATTTTCCGCGTTGAGGTTTGAAATTTCCTATCAAACATCCGTTCATATTCATGGCATACGGACCTCCCCATGGATACGGGTTCAATTCCAATCCACCGCGAGCGGCGAACTCCCATTCGGCTTCGGTCGGCAAGCGATATTCTTCCAATTCGGCAAAACCTCTGCGAGTTAATTCGTTGTTATGCGTAATGGACCTCCATTTGGCGAATGCTCTGGCTTGAAGCCAATTCACACCCACAACAGGGTAGTGGTCGTACATCGGACTGCTGAAGTACGAGCGCACCATAGGGTCGTTGTAAGAATACGAGAAATCAACAATCCAGCAAAGCGTATCGGGATAAACATTCACAACGTGTCTTCTGGTAAATCCGGCACGACTTCTAAGTGATTGCGGGCGGCTTGCAAACGAAGCCATGTGAATGCCTTCGTATCTGCTATCTATCTCGCCTTCCGAACGTTGAGCAGCAGCATGATAATCGAAGATCTGAAACTCAAAGTTAAGTTTACGCGTATCAATTTCTCTTCGGCGGTAATAGCGCTCTTCCATCGGAACGTACAACTGTTCTATGGCTTCTAACATATCAGGAGTATATCTTCTAGGATTGTACCTTGGATTAATCAATGGAAGACCACCATATTCATCGTCCGGATCTTCAATAAAGAAACGCGGATCAATCTCACCGAGGAGTCGACGTGTTAACGAATCAATAACATAGTTAACGAATTGGCGATATTGGTTATTGGTGATTTCTGTTTCATCCATGTAAAAGGCCGAAATACTAACAGTTCTGGGTGTATTAATCATGGAGTAAGAAGGATCATCTCCACCGGCACCCATGATGAAATGTCCGCTTGGAATATAAACCATTCCGTATGGAATTGGAGGAATGGCTCGGTTTCGGTCCGGCACACCGACCAATTGGCCATAACCGGAGTTTCTTTGACAACTCATCAACATTAACACAAGGGCTAAAATGATGCCTACGTGCTGTTTCAAAATTTGCTTGTTCAGATTCATATTGATAATGTTTTTTTATTTTAAAGGTATCTTGAATTTTTATAGCTTTGAGGAATTCGATCCACGCTCAAATTGAAGGCATAACGAGCAAAAATCTCAAAACTGCCGCCAATTTTAGAACTTTTAAACATCCAGTTTGTTGCCAAATCATAGGCTAAACCGATTTGCATCTGCCTGATGAACAATCCGCCCATCAGCACAACTTCGCCCAATCGGTAAGAAACTCCTGCCCAGTATTGCTTGTCGTAAACACCAACCAACGATAAATCAATCTGCATGGATGAAAAATCGGTTTTGATGAGTGTTGATGGAACAAAATCAATTTTTGGAAATAGGTCGAGCGTGAAATGATAGTTGCCTGAAAGGTTTAAACAGCGTGCTTGTCGGAAGTGTAAATCGGGTGATCTCGGTGCGTTAAGATGCCCTAACGAAATCCCGATTTCGTATTGATCTAAAACTTGATAAAAGAGCCCAAGAGAGACGTCGAATAAAAATCTCGAAGCATCGTCTTTGTTTTGAAAAACAACATCGCTTTGTGTTTCCGGAGGTCTGAGATCTGCCAATTTAATTCCAAAGTTGTTCATTCCGGCTTGAATACCCATGCCCAAAGTGCCATCCAAAAAAGGTATTTGGTAGTTATAAGCCAACTGAATGAGGGTGTTGTTGAATGGACCCCATTGATCGTTTGTGATGTTCAATCCGACTCCGCTTCGAATGATTTTCAAAGGAACATCTACAGATACGATGGTGGTCTGCGGCGCACCTTCCATGCCATACCACTGCTGGCGGTGGATACCGCTGGCTAAAATGCTGTTTGAAAATCCGATGCTTGCCGGATTGTACATCTGTGGGTTAAACATGTAATGCGAAATCTGCGGCATTTGCTGACTGTACAGGCACGTTACAAGAACACACTGCACAACAATAGACAGACTATATTTTCTTATGCTCATTTCGCGATTTTATACTATGTTTACACTATTCAGAACTTGCAAAGATACGAAAAAAATTGAAACTTGAAACTTGAAAAATGAAAATAGATAAATTATGTATAGAGATTAGAGCCGTAGGCGTTACTATATTTTGTATTATTTTATTATGAAAAACAAATGTTTAATTAATTTATTTATATAATGTATAAATTGTAAAGTTTGGAAATATGAGCAAAAAATCGTACCTTTGCACCAATTCAAAACAAAAACAAAAATGACAGACTACAATTTGAAGTGCAAAGTTGCCGATATCAATTTGGCGGAATTTGGTCGCAAAGAAATTGCGATTGCAGAAAAAGAAATGCCGGGTTTGATGAGTTTACGCACCAAATACGGCAAAGAAAAACCCTTGAAAGATGTACGAATCATGGGATCGCTACACATGACGATTCAAACGGCGGTGTTGATTGAAACTTTAGTGGAATTAGGCGCAGACGTACGTTGGTGCAGTTGTAATATTTTTTCTACACAAGACCATGCTGCAGCTGCCGTTGCAGCTGCAGGCATTCCGGTATTTGCGTGGAAAGGCGAAACATTGGAAGAATATTGGTGGTGCACCAATCAAGCGTTGGCATTTCCAGATAAAAAAGGTCCGCAACTCATTGTTGACGATGGCGGCGATGCAACACTTTTTATTCATAAAGGTTATGCTGCCGAAAAAGATGCAAAAGTTTTGGATTATACGCCGAGCAACAAAGAAGAAGGCGTGATTTTAGACAGTTTGAAAGCGATTTTGAAAGAAGATAATCAACGCTGGCATCGTACGGTTGCAGAATGGAAAGGCGTTTCGGAGGAAACTACAACAGGCGTTCATCGGTTGTATCAAATGATGGAAAAAGGTGAATTGCTCATTCCTGCAATCAATGTGAACGATTCTGTGACGAAATCGAAATTCGATAATCTTTATGGCTGTCAAGAATCTTTGGCAGATGGCATTAAACGTGCAACGGATGTGATGATTGCGGGAAAAGTTGTAGTGGTGCTTGGTTTCGGTGATGTGGGTAAAGGCTGTGCACGTTCGATGCGTGGTTATGGTGCACGTGTGATTGTAACGGAAATCGATCCGATTTGTGCGTTGCAAGCGGCAATGGAAGGTTTTGAAGTGGCACCGATTGAAGATGTTTTGCACGAAGGAAATATTTATGTAACCACAACCGGAAACAAAGATGTGATCACACTCGAACATATGAAAAAAATGAAAGACGACTCAATCGTTTGTAATATCGGACATTTTGACAACGAAATTCAAGTGGAACAATTGGAAAACATGCCGGGCATTAAAAAAATAAACATCAAACCGCAAGTGGATAAATTTGCTTTCCCCGACGGACATTGCATTTTCCTTTTGGCAGAAGGTCGCTTGGTAAATTTAGGTTGTGCTACGGGACATCCAAGTTTTGTGATGAGTAATTCGTTTACTAATCAAACGTTGGCTCAGTTGGATTTATGGAAGAACAAAGACTGCTACGAAGTCGGTGTGTATCGCTTGTCAAAAAAATTAGACGAAGAAGTTGCTCGTTTGCACTTGAACAGAATTGGCGTAAAACTCACCAAACTCACCCCTGAACAGGCTGATTACATTGGTGTTCCCGTTGAGGGACCTTACAAAGCGGAACATTATCGGTATTAGAATTTAGGAAAAATTTGTAGAAAAGAAGAAAGCCTTTACAAAAGATTTTGAAAAGGCTTTCTTTCAAGTCGGGATACCAGGATTCGAACCTGGGACCCCCTGCTCCGAAGTTTACGACCTCGCATTAAAAGCATTCGAAAGACACGATTCGAGAAAACTAGACCTAAAACATATAAGTGTTGATTGGTTAAAAAAATACGAACGGCATATGTTAGAAACCGGTCGTTCTTATTCAACGCTTGCGATGTATGTTCGGTGTATGCGAACAATTATGAATGAAGCCATATCAGAAGGAGTATTGGATAGTTCATACTATTCATTTGGTCGTGGAAAATACGAAGTTCCGGTTGGCGAAGGTCGAAAGTTAGCGTTGCCTTTGCATTCCATCAAAGAAATTTATCATTACGAAAACCCTGCCGATCCGATAACTTCAAGATATCGGGATTTATGGATGTTCTCATACCTTTGCAACGGTGCGAATTTCAAAGATATTTTACGATTAAAATTCAAAAATATCAGCGGAGACGAAATTACGTTTTTGCGAGGAAAAACGGTTAGAACTTCGAAAAAGAAAAAGAGTATTGTAGTTTATTTGACCGATGAAATGCGTGAAATCATTGAGCGAATCGGCAATCCGATACAACTTCCCGACAATTATATTTTCCCATATTTAACGGGCGAAGAATCTGCCGAAAAAGAATATGAAAAAATTAAAGATATTATCAAACGCACCAACAAACATATGAAACGAATTGCTACAGAACTTAGTATTCCTAAAATTACCACTTACACAGCACGACATTCTTACGCAACCGTTCTAAAGCGTAGCGGTGCAAACATCGCTTTCATCAGCGAAAGTTTGGGACATTCGGACTTAAAAACCACCGAAAACTATTTGGCGAGTTTCGAGACTGAAGAACGTGAAAAAAATGCGAAGTTGTTAATGGCTTTTGAGAAAACAGCTTATATTTTCAGCGGAAAGTGCTTTTTTTTGATACTTTCCGCTGAAAATAACAAAAATATTTGGCGGAAAGTATAGAATCATAGAAAAATGATTTGAAAAAGTAGTCATAAAATATTCAAAAACTTTTCGTAACTTTGTAAAAAATTAAAATTCACATATGGTAAAATAACAGAACGTAAAATAAAAAAAGCGTTAGCTTTCGTCTTGCTGATTGAAATTTAGACACTTCAAAAGCCACAAGACGAGTAAAGTTGATGCTCACGAAAAATCGTGGGCTTTTACTCGTAAACATTTGTGGCAATAGGTCCTCTAAAACCTCAATCAGCGAATGGAAACTAAGAGTGATTGCTCACGTTTTTTTATGTCCGAAAACGAATGAAAATATAAATCAATTGACTTGTGCAGATATTTTATTGCAACCGGCGAAAAGATTCATCAACCGGAAGAAAAGAATTGGACTAAAACCAAACTCTACTGCCTTATTGACGAGGAAATCGGCATTAAGAACGTATCAAAATTTTCAGAGGGATTGGGCGTAAAACGGCAGGTTGTAGAAAAAGCTCTCAAAAACTCCAGAGTTGAAAGCATTGTTGCCACCGACAACAATGCTGTAAGGAGTGCCCTTGTCAAAAATATACAGAGAGACATCGCCGAACTTCAAAACGTAGAGGTATAGGTTGCAAGGTTGCAGGTTGCATTGCAAAATTTGCCTTATCTCACAACGGTTTGCAGAGATTTCGAGTGCAACCTCTCTTTTTTTACGTAATTGTTTTTAGAAAATAGAGGTTGCATCGGCTTTTCTCTGTATCGTCACAGTATCAAAGATTTCAAGAATTGCAACCTGCAACCATGCAACCTAATGGTTTTGATGATACAAATTTAGGTAATGTCATAGTTTAAGGTAGTAAATAAATTTGCATAATTCAAAAATTATTCGTATCTTTGCAGTATCAAATTGAA
>JAIRRI010000105.1 GCA_031256055.1 Bacteroidales bacterium | reverse complement strand
AATACAGTCCTTTGTCTTCATTCACAATTTCCAAATCATAATCCTCACTCCATTTCGGGTCGAAATTACGTTTATCGCAAGTGAAAAACAGAAGTTCTAAACCGTTTTTCTTAAGTTTTTGAACAATCTCGGGATCATAATTTCCCCAAGGCAAAAGTTCATTATAAAGTTTGTCGCGCTGCTTGATTTCCTCGTTGACTTGTTCGTATTCTGCAGCGTCTCTTTGGTATTCTTTGAGAATATAAGTGGCTTTTCGCGGGTCGCGAATGGTATGCGTTTCGTACTGTTTTTCGGCTTTATATTCTTCCAAACGATGGATGGCTTCATCGCAAAAATTCAGCCAGTGCAAAATCTTTTTTTCTTCACCTTCGAGATTACACAACGTTTGTGTAATATCCACCAAACCAAAGTTCTGCAAACTATCCAAGAAATTCGGAAACTCTTTGGAATAGGAGATAATGCCGTATTTTTTCATTTTCACGATCATGCGGCATCCTCCTCCATTTGTTGTTGGCGCACTTTTACGATTTTTTGAGCGGCTTTCGATAAATTTTCTTCGTCTTCCATAAATCGTTTGATTTTGCGTATGGCTTCATTATAGCCCGGTATTTGCACTTTTTCGTAGAGGTTAACTTTTTGTGTGGTCTTTTTTCTGGCGTGTTCGAGCAATCGCATTTTTTCGTAATAGACTTCGCTTTTGATACCGATTGTTGCCAAATCTTTCAACAACCGAATGCCGTCGTGAAACCAAAACGGACTGCTGAACAAACTGTACGGTTTTTCTTGAAAAATCACATGATCCAAAACCGGAATTTGTACACCTGCAATTTTTTCGATATGAAGTTCAACATCTTCCACCGCAATCAACGATGCATCAAACTCATTCCATAAAGCCGCAGTGTTGGAATATTTCGCAATCTGTCGCTCCATTTCAGCAAACAACCATTCGGCTTCAGTTTTCGCTTTTTTGACTTCGGCTCTTAGTGCGGATTCTTTGCTTTTTATCGTAGGCAAAGCCTTTACACGCATTTTCAGTTGACGATTGAGATCGTTGAGTGAGGTTTTATTGTATTGATATTTGATGAGCGCCACTGTTGGTCTTTATAACTGATTTAGCCGACAAAGATAAGAGTTTTTTTGCAGAAAAGCAAGTTTTTTTTTCAAAAAAAATAGTTTAGGAACTCAACAATCAGTCATAGTTCAGACTTTTTTCGTATCTTTGCAAAAAAATAGTCATGTATAAAAAATCTACATCAACTCCAAAACGGGAAAAACCTGCACCAAAAGAACAGAGATCTTCTGAAAAGCCTAAATTTAGTAGAGAAAAGAAAAGTTTCGATAAAAAAGAAGGAAGTTTCAGCGCAAAGCCTTATAAAAAATTCGAGAAAAAGACTAGTTCTGCCAACGCAGACTTTTCCGCTGGCGCGGACTTTCAGTCAGTGCCAAATAAAAAACGTTTCGGCACGGACTACAAGTCCGCGCCAGCGAGAAAACCTTCTGAAAAGCCTAAATTTAATAAAGCCTACAAATCTGCGCCAACAAAAATATCCAAACCCAAAAAAGTTTCCGATGCCAATGGTATTCGCTTGAACAAATATATTGCAAATGCAGGCATTTGTTCGCGACGCGAAGCCGATACGCTTATTGAAAGTGGTGTTGTTCGTATCAATGGCGTTATTTGTACGCAACTCGGCACGCGCGTGATGCCCAATGATAAAGTTGAATTTGGCGGCGAAACGTTGGTCTCCGAGAAAAAAGTCTATCTGCTGATGAACAAGCCCAAAGGCTACATCACAACATCCGACGATCCGCAAGAGCGAAAAACCGTGATGCATTTGATTGAAGGCGCTTGTAAAGAACGCATTTATCCTGTGGGGCGTTTAGACCGCCAGACCACCGGAGTTTTGCTTTTCACAAACGACGGTGAAATGGCGAAAAGACTGACACATCCTTCGCACGGTGTTAGAAAAATTTATCACGTTACACTTGACAAAAACATTACGAAAACCGATTTACAAACCATCGCCAAAGGCGTAGAATTGGAGGATGGATTTGTGCCTGTGGATGAGATTAATCTGATTGCAGGAACAAAAAACGAAATCGGCATACAACTGCATTCCGGCATGAATCGTGTGGTTCGACGGATTTTTGAAAAATTCGACTACAACGTTACAAAATTAGATCGCGTTTTGTTTGCCGAATTAACGAAAAAGGATTTGCCGCGCGGGCATTGGCGGATATTAACCGATAAGGAAATATCGTTTTTGAAAATGAAATAAAAAAAATGGTTAATGATTAATGGTTAATGCAAAAAAATAACCATTAACCATTAACCATTAACCATTAAATGAAACAAATCCACAAATACATTTTATGGACATTAGGCAGTTTGTTTGCCCTGTTTTTGGTATTTTCTTCCATTGTCTATTTCGCCGTTTTAAGAGATGAAGAAAAAATCAAAAATCTCGTCATTGGCGAATTGAACAAATCACTAACCGGCGAAGTCAGCGTTGAACATATGACCCTTACATTTTGGTCGAGTTTTCCATACATTGCTTTGGATTTTCGAAATGTCAAGGCGATGGGCTCAAACCCCAATGATTTAGAGCCTTTGCTCGAAGCAAAACGGATGTCACTAAACTTCAACTTGCGCGATATGATGGCCAAACGATACGAAGTCAAAAGAATCGAAGTGAGTAGTGCAACAATCCGTATCAAACTCTACGCTGATGGGACGGAGAATTTCAATCTATGGAAATCTACCGAACCGATATCGCCCGGTTTTTCGTTTACCTTAAAAAAAATATTGCTTAGAAATACACAACTGATTTTTCTGAACGAGCGTTCCGAACAGCGCTACGAATTGTTTTTTTATCGTGCAAACGCTAAAGGAGATTTTTCTGCAAACCTTCAAGACATATCGTTTTCAGGAGATTTTCATTTAGATTTATTGCAATCCAATGAAACCATCATTCTTTCAGAGAAAGATATGAGTTTGCGAACTCAACTTCAAATTGACAATTCAAAACAAATCATTCATTTTTTAGAAGGTTTTATTCGTTTGGAAGATCTGAATTTCAATTTGTCCGGATTTATAAATTACAGCAAGATTCAAGCCAATATGGATTTGAAAATTATCGGAAAAAATTTGAATTTACAACGATTTATCCAACAGCTTCCAACCAATTTTGCTCAAAAAGTTGAAAGTTATCGAACCAAAGGCAATTTTGATTTTCGACTGAATTTGTCGGGCGATTACACCAGAGGCAATCTGCCAAAAATCACGGCTGAATGGGCATTTAGAGACGGTCAGATTTATGAAAAAAACACGAAAACCAACTTGAATAAGGTACAGTTTTCAGGTACTTTTTCAACGTCTAACATCAATCAATTATCTAATTGCAGGCTTCAGATACGAGATTTTTCAGCCTATACAGAGAGCGGTTATCTTTCTGCGAATTTTGCAATCAGTAATTTTCAATCACCAACCATTCAGCTAAATACCGCATTTAACATAAGATTAGAGGAATTGACTGAATTAATTTCAATACCTCAACTTGTAAAAGCAAGCGGAGCAAGCAGCGGACAAATTCAATACAGACACACGTTCAACAGTTTTGAATCTATCATTGTTCCTGAAATTTTGAAAGGACAATTTCAAGGTGAAATGTCATGTAAAAATACAGTTGTTAAATTGCAGGATTCTATTCTAAAACACGTCATAAAATTAGATACAATTCAACTTAAATTTGATCAAAATCTATTGCAAATTCCGATTGCAAAAGGCGAGTTTGACGGCAGTAAATTCCAAACATCACTGACTTTACACAATTTTTGGAGTAATTTCAATTCTCCTGAATTGATGCATATTTCCGGAGATTTGAGTGTAGATAAATATCAAGTTGATAAAATTTTGTTGCAAAATTTGCATGGTCATATTCAGTATCAAAGGCAGATTTTGTTTATTGACGGGCTTTCCATGAATATTTTTGATGGTCATGTAAACGGCGTTGCAGAAGTTAATTTTTCAGAAACCTCTCGCCTACCCTTCCGTTTCGAAGGCGAACTTTCGAACATCAATGC
>JAIRRI010000212.1 GCA_031256055.1 Bacteroidales bacterium | reverse complement strand
AAAAGCACACGAAATAATAATTAAAAATCACACTTTCGAGAATCGGATTAAAGAAATTATTCGGGTAGTTGGTGATTTATAGAAAAATTTATTTTGCTAAATTTTATGGCAGGAGTAGTTTTTCTAATACTTTTTTAGCAACTTCATTGGTGTGATTTTGTAAAAAATAGTCTCGCGAATACATATTGAATTTACTGTTGAATTTTTGAGAAATTTGTTGAATGGCTGCGATAAATTCGTCTTTGGTATTGGCTAATGCGCCTACTTTTTCAAAATCCACATTGTAACCCTCGAACGATTCGGTTGTACCGATGATGGTTTTTCCATACATCAACGTTTCACAGGTTTTAACTTTCATTCCACTGCCTTTGAAAATAGGCGAAATTACGAAATCAGCTTGTTCGAAAAATGGTGATACATCTTCGACATCGGAAAATATGTTGATTTTCTGTAGAGACGCACGGCCGTGCGTCTCTACATGACATGCCAATTTATACATACCTTTGCCAACGATTTGCAAGTGTATATCTACATGCGGTAAAACATGCTCAATAAACCATAGGATGCCATCAACATTTGCCGGAAAATAAGCTCCAAAGAAAAGCGCTACCGGAGGACTTGCAATAGAAACAGATGTTTCGTTAGGATGCCTGTCCTCAAATGTAATCGGAATCACTGCATCAATTTTTTTTCCGTATCGTTTCAGCAATTCGTTTTCATCGCGAGGATTCAGACAAATTGTGAGGTCTGAATATTGTATAGTATACGCATCGTTCTTATCAATACAATGCAATAAAAATGGACGATACGGTGCATATTTAGGAATGCGTGCTTGATAATAAACGACTTCCACATTGTGAAAAAAAGAAACTATTTTTCCGGAATAACCATTTTTTTTCAAGGCTTTAGCGACGATTCCGAAAATACTTCGATCAATGAAAACGATGTCCTTATTTTGAGCAATTTGATAAATTTCACGAACTTTTCGAGGCGTTAGCCCAAAATAGTAATTGGCAAAAATATAAGGTAAACCTTTGATTTTGTCCCAAACAGTTTCGTGTTCCAAATTCGGGTGTACGTAATATTCTTCAACGTTTTCAATGCCAAACAATTCGCACAAAATCGAATAATTTTTGTGAGTAGCCTGTTCGCCACCTTCTTTGATTCCAAAGGGTTTTTTATAGCGAATAAATAAAACGCTTTTAGAACTATTCACTATGCTTTAGTTTTGGGTTTCCTAAATTGAACATAAACGGCAACTGCAATTAATGCAAATAGCATTAGATTAAAAATTAAACCAATTCTATCACCCTTATTTTTGAAAACAGGAATAAATTCCATTCTGATTTCATGCTCCCCGGCAGGAATATTAATGGCGCGTAAAATGTAATTGACACGCAAAATTTCAACAGGTTCTCCGTTAATCCATGCAAACCATTCGTCGGGATAAAATATTTCTGAAAATACCGCTAATCCGTCGTTTTCGTTTGAAGAACGATAAGTTAAAATGTTTGGTGCATAACTTGTCAGGTGGATTGTTGCATTTTCGCTTGGAGATGTGAAAGGCAATAATCTTCTTGCAAAAGACGTATCAATTATAGCCACTGATGCCGGATCGAAATCGTATAAAGCATTAATTTCGGCATTCGGACCTTCAACAATTCTTACCGAATCCACAAACCACGCATTGCCCATAGCCGACACGTTTCGTTGAACCTCAGGTGCACCGTCAGGTCCGGGAACAATGAAATATTTGGTATTGAGCATATTGAAAACTCTCACATTATTTCTGCCGATATGGTATTCAATCATATCTTGATAACGACGCAATTTCGCAGGAGAATAACCTCCGATAGACTTGTGCCAAAACGATGTTGCGGCATCGTTAAATGTGTTGGTTGTGATGTTCAACACACGATAGTGCGGATCGGGATCTTGCAAAATCAGACGATCGGCTTCTGTCAAAGGAAATGGGGTCTCTACATTTTTTAGAGGCACAAATTTATCATTGTTCAGATAACGTTTGTTGATAGGCCACATATCCGCTAAAATCAAAACAATTAGAGCAATGTAGAAAGACTGAAGTTTGATTTTCCCTTTCACAAAATAAAAGAGTAAGAGAGCTGTTAATCCAACAAATACAGCCGAACGCAGTGCATCCATTCGCAGCCAAGCCTTGCGATCTTGAATGATTGCATCGGATAACCATTCCGGCCAGTTTGCAAAAATGCGTACATCTTGAGCGGATGTGAATGAAAATATCGCAGAGCCGAAAAGTACGAAAAACAAGCAAATACCACCTGTGATATAGGCCGACATTTTGATGTGTTGCAAAAGTTCATCTTTTGAAATTTTATTTTCGATGATATTTTTTAATGCCAAGAAACCCAATAGTGGTATGGTAAATTCGGCAACAACCAAAATACTGGATACTGCTCGAAATTTATTATAAAACGGAAAATAATTCATGAAAAATTCCGTAAAAGGCATAAAATTTCGTCCCCAAGCTAATAAAATTGAAAAAATAGTGGCAATGAGAAGCCCCCACTTGTAAGGCCCTTTCACTACGAAAAGTGCCAAAACAAATAGGATAAATATCACTGCACCAACATAAACCGGTCCGGCAGTAAATGGCTGAGTTCCCCAATACATAGGCATTTGCGAGATAATACGTTCAGCTTCGCGAGGCGATTGACCGTGTTGAACAAGTGCTTTATAGGTGTTTGAATTTTTGCTTAGTTTGGCACCCGATGCACCACCTTTGAAATTGGGAATTAAAAGCGTTAAAGTTTCATCAATATCGTAACTCCAAGCGGTTGCATAGTCCAAATCCAATCCTTTGGATTCCTCTCCAGTATACCCTTGTGTGAGTTCGGAATGTCCACCACGCATAGTTTCTTTAACGTGATGTTGATTCATCATGAAATAACCTGTTCGTGTTCCCATTCCAATACCTACTGCAGCAAGAAATACCAAAGAAGATATGATAAAGTTTTTGATTTTTTTGTCCTTGAAATGCTTATATAATTCAACAAAAAACAAAATCCCAATCAACAAAAATATGTAGTAAGTCATCTGAATGTGCCAAGTAGCACCAAGCATCATATAAACC
>JAIRRI010000064.1 GCA_031256055.1 Bacteroidales bacterium | reverse complement strand
CGAATTGGGCGATATGAGAGACGCGCTTTCACATTACGAACGAGCGGTTTCTTCTCACCAAAACGACATGGTTACGCCGATGGTTTTGATGAAAGCCGCTGCACTTTGCGACATTCAAGGCGATTATCAAAAAGCATTGAAATTTTATACGCGTGTTCGCAACGAATATATACGTACCAACGAAGCCCGTGATATTGACAAGTATATTGCGATGATGGAAGCAAAAATTAACCAATAAATTTTTTATGGCAACAGCACTAAAAAATCTATCGGAATACACATCAAGCGGGTTTGGCGATTTAAGTCAAACCCGTATTGGTATTGTGGTTTCCGAATGGAACGACCAAATCACCAATGCCCTGTTTCAAGGTGCAATGGAAACCCTTCTTAAAGAAGGTGTAAAACAAGAAAACATTGTTGTAAAAACCGTTCCCGGAAGTTTTGAACTCCCACTCGGTGCTACAAAAATGTTTAAAGACGTTTACCAAACTGATGAATATAAAAAAGCATTGGGAAGTTTTGTTCCTGACGCTGTAATCTGCTTGGGTTGTGTGATTCAAGGCGAAACTCGTCATTTTGATTTTATTTGTAATGCCGTTGCTCTCGGCATTACAGAAGTAGGTCTCAGATACGAAATACCTGTTATTTTTGGCGTTTTAACCACCGATAATTTGCAACAAGCCATTGACCGCTCAGGTGGGAAGCATGGCAACAAAGGCGTAGAAGCCGCGATTACGGCGCTGAAAATGCTCTAAATTTACTTCATCTTTTTGAACGAAGTTAGATATAGCATTGCTATGTTCATTTTTTTTCGTATCTTTGCAAAAAAAACAACATGAAAGTCGCTGTAGTCGGTGTAACCGGGCTTGTTGGAACGGTTATGCTCAAAGTTTTGGAAGAATTTGGGTACAACACTATGGAGTTGTTGCCTGTTGCTTCAGCGCGTTCGGTGGGCAAAACCGTGACGTATTTTGGGAAATCGTATCCGATCATCAGTATTGAAGGGGCGATTGCCAAACGTCCGCAAATAGCATTGTTCTCGGCGGGTGGCGCACTATCATTGGAATACGCTCCGAAATTTGCAGAAATCGGCACATTCGTTATTGATAATTCGTCGGCTTGGCGAATGAATCCTGAAGTGCCTTTAGTAGTGCCGGAAATCAACGTTTCTACCATAACGCAACATACAAAAATCATTGCAAATCCGAATTGTTCAACCATTCAAATGGTGATGGCACTCGCGCCATTGCATTGGAAATACGGCATTCGGCGCGTGGTGGTTTCAACTTATCAATCCGTTTCGGGAACGGGCATTTCAGCCATTCGTCAATTGGACGATGAAACGGCAGGACGCAACGCAGACAAAGTTTATCCACACCAAATTCATCGCAATCTCTTTCCGCACGGCGGAAATTTCAATGCCGACGGATACACAACCGAAGAACAGAAATTAGTCGATGAAACACGCAAAATCCTTTCCGCACCCGATATGCGAATTACGGCGACTGTTGTGCGCGTGCCTGTAACGGGAGGACATAGCGAAGCAGTAAACATCGAATTCAAACATGATTTCGAACTCGCCGAAGTGCGACATCTATTGTCTGAATTTGCAGGTGTGGAAGTGCTTGACGAACCTGAAAATAACATATATCCGATGCCGTTGTTGAGCGAACATAAAAACGAAACTTTTGTAGGACGTATTCGACGGGATTTTTCTAATCTAAATTCGCTAAACCTTTGGATTGTTGCGGATAATCTGCGGAAAGGTGCTGCTACGAATGCTGTACAAATTATGAATTATCTAATTGAACAAAGAATGGTAAACGGGTAAAGGGTTAAAGATAAAAGGTTAAAGGATTTTCTACCTTTAACCTTTTACCCTTGACCTTTAACCAAAAATAACAGATAACTAAAACAACAACAAACTCTAAAAAATTATGAAAAAACACATCTTAACTACAGCACTCTTTATTTTTGCGTTTGTCGGCTGCACTGCGCAAACAACAATCAAACTTCCCGAGCCGCAAAAAACAGGCGGAATGCCTTTGATGGAAGCCTTAAACAACCGTAAAACCCAGCGAAATTTCTCCGAAAGAGAATTGTCGCACCAACAACTGTCCAATTTGCTTTGGGCTGCTTCCGGTGTAAATCGCGAGGATGGCAGAATGACTGCTCCTACAGCGAGTAACCATCAACAAATGGTGATTTTTGTAGCTTTGAAAAACGGCACCTATCAGTATTTCCCTCAAACTCATGAATTGAAATTGCACCTTGCAGGCGATCATCGCGAAGCTTTTGCCAGACAGCAGCCTACATTCAATGCTCCGGTATTGTTGGCTTTTGTTTCCGATTGGGACAAAATGACGCGTTACGACAATGATGAAGTAAAGAAAAAATACAGCAAAACTGATGCCGGCAACATCTCGCAAAACGTGTATTTGTATTGCGCTTCAGAAGGTATGGCAACGGTTGCTATCGGAAATTTTGATGCGGAATTATTCTCAAAAACATTGAAATTAGGCAGTAATTATTATCCGGTTATCAATCAGGCTGTGGGATTTCCGCAGTAAGTGAGAAAACGGAATGCGAATCAAAGTAAACAACAAAGAAGTTTCCGTTTCCGAAGGCGAAAAACTCATTGAAATCCTTCGACGGGAAGGGTTTAATGTGCCTTCGCTTTGTTATGCAAAAGGGAAAAAACATCAAGCCTCCTGTATGGTTTGTGTGGTGAAAAATTGCGAAACGGAACAAATTATTCCGTCGTGTTCGACTCTTGCAATCAAAGGAATGGCTATTGATAGCGAAAGCGATGGAGTGAAAGATCTTAGGCGTCAATCGTTGGAGTTGTTGTTGAGTGACCATATGGCTGTGTGCCGTCCGCCATGTAATCCGAAAAATTGCGCATTGCAAAACCATGCAAAAGAATATCGTGCCAAATGGAATAAATTTCCGCGCTACTCGGCGATAAAAGCAACACCGCCTCAACACGTCAAAGACAATCTTTGGTTTGATGTTATGAAATGTATTCGCTGCGGATTGTGTGTTTACAACAGCAACGATGGTTTTACATTTCAGAACAGAGGGTTTGGAATGCAAGTTGTTTTGCCTGTTGAAAGTGTGAAAAATGTTGATGAAGCGTTGTGGGGGATTTGTCCTACGCAGGCACTGTATAGAATTGAAAATTGAAAATAGAGAATTGAAAATGAAATCAAAAGTCATACTTTTATCTTTTACCATTCTTTTTTTTGCTTGTAAAAACAACATAGAAAAAAGTGAAACTAATTCTGAAAATTGGTCTATCTTCCGCGGAGACCCTGCCCTATCTGCCTATACAGATGTATCGTTGTCCGATAATCCTATTCTTTTATGGACGTTCAAAAGTGAAAGCAATACCAAATCTTCGCCGATCGTGTATAATGAAGTTGCTTATTGGAGCAACAGGCGCGGGCAGATTTTCGGCATAAATATTGAAGGTAAACAGGTTTTCGATTATGCGATGGAAACCGCTGTTGACGCAATTCCGATGGTGTATAACGGGGTGTTATATATCGGGCGTATAGACGGCAAGTTGTACGCCATTTCGTTGAAAAAACAAGATACACTGTGGACTTTTGAAACACAAGGACAAATCATGGCTTCGCCAAATCGAATGAATTTCAACGGAAAAAACGCCATCATCGTTGGTAGTTACGATAATTATCTTTATATCATCGACAGCAAAAACGGCAGAGAAATCAATCGTTTTGAATCGGGCTATTACATCAATGGCGCAGTGGCACAGAGCAATAATTTTATTGTTTACGGCGGTTGTGATGGTTGGATTAGAGTGATTGACGGAATTTCGGGTATACAAACCGATTCTTTGGATGTTAATGTTTACATTCCTGCTTCGCCTGCTATGTGTGGCGATTGGTGCTATATTGGCGACCATTCGGGAAATATTTATGAACTCAAATTAGACAACGGAAAAATCGTTTCATCGAAAAAAATCATGGAGCCGAAAGACGAAAACCGCACGCATGTCTCCGTTCCTGTCGTTTCGGAACAAATGGTTTATATTGTTTCTGACGACAGACACGTGTATGCAATTAATCGTAAAGATGGCTCTATAGCGTGGAAATATCTGTTGAAAGGCGATACAGGCGAAAGTTCGCCCGTAGTTTGCAACGACAAACTGTTGGTATGTACCCGTTCGGGAATCGTTTCCATTCTTGATGCAAAAACAGGAAACCTGCTGTGGGAGTACGATACAGGCGAGCAAATTTTTGCCTCGCCCGCTGTAATAAACGGCTATTTTTATGTTTTGACGTTTAAGGGGACGTTGTTCTGTTTTGGAAAACCATCGTAGAGACGCACGGCCGTGCGTCTCTACATAATCAATTATTAAATCTATGATACGACTCTCAGGCATAACCAAAAAATTCCCCGACGGCGAAAACTCTTTCAACCACGTGCTTCGTGGTGTAAGCATGAACATTGAACAAGGAGATTTCATAGCCATCAAAGGCGCATCGGGCTCCGGAAAAACTACACTGCTTTCGATTTTGGGAACATTACTTCAACCGGACGAAGGTAGTTATGTGCTCGACAACAAAGAAATCAACACACCGGGCGTAGATTATTCTGCCGTTCGCAACCAAAAACTCGGATTTGTTTTTCAGGACCACCGTTTGATGCCCCAACTTACGGCATTGGAAAATATTTTGTTGCCAACGCTTGCCTTTCAAAATAAAGCCAACGATTCGCAAATTGATTACGCCAAGCAACTCATGGAATTGACGGGCATTACTTCGATTGCAAACCAATATCCCGACACCCTTTCGGGCGGCGAAGCCAGTCGAACCGCTGTGTGTCGTGCGTTAATCATGAAGCCTCTGCTCGTTTTAGCAGACGAACCCACAGGGCAATTAGACACAGAAAATGCTCGCAATATCGCTTTATTGCTGAAAAAAGTAAATCAAGAACTTGGCACAACTATTGTGATGGTAACACATTCGGAGGAAACTGCAGCAATTACTAACAAAATTCTCACATTAAAAGATGGGATTTTATCGTGAACATCCAGTACCTAATAACAAAGAGTATTTTTCGATACAAATCGTTTTACAGACTAATTGCAATCGCTGTAATCGTAGCAGTAGCCGTGATTGTCGGAAGTTTGGTTGTTGGCGATTCGGTGCGCAACACATTGGTCAAACGCGTTGATGAACGGTTGGGAAAAACCGAAACGATTATTTTTTCACGGTATTCGTATTTGGATGAAAAAATTATTGATTTATTGAACGTAGAGACGCACGGCCATGCGTCTCTACAACAAACACGGGGAATTTTAATGATGAACGGTTTCGTTTCCGTTTCCGGAAAACTCACGCCCGTCATGGTTTGGGGCGTTGATGATTTGGAAATCCAACGTGGAAAAACTAAAATAAATCGTGCATTATACAACGAAATAAAAACATCGCAACCGCAACACATCGTTTTACGATTGCCCTCCGCAGGAATGGTACCCCTGGGCTCCATGTTCGTAACAGACGCCTACACCACCAGTTTGCGATTGGAATTGGCAGATTTGAAACCTGCCCCTACATCGGAATCTGATTTTATTGTTTCCACAGAACAAGGCGGAAATATCAGCCTAAAAAACGAGCAGACCATTCCGTTTAATATTTTTGTTAATCGTGAGGAATTAGCAGAAATAATGGGTGTTTCAGGAAAAACCAATGTTATTTTATCCGAACAAATTATTTCGAAAGAGGAGTTTGCTTTGGCGTGGAATTACGAAATTTCAGGTTTAAACATTGAAACAAAAAACGGCGTAACAACCGTTACCTCCGACCGAATTTTTATTCAAGACCAAGTTGTTGAAACGCTTACTAAAGATGACCCTTTTGCAAATCGGATATTTACTTATCTTGCAAATTCCATTACCAGTACTTTTTTTTCATTTCGCGTACATTTTATTTCAATGGATACAACGGGGCATCCTATAGCTGAGATTGAGAGAATTCGTGAAAATAATAGTATTCCGTATTCTTTCATTACGGCTGTTGATTTTTATGACAGACGAAAATTAAATTCTGACGAAGTTATTCTTTCTGACTACGCTGCAAAAAGATTGAATGCTCGGATTGGCGATACAATTTCCATCAGTTATTTTGTTTCGAAACAGTTCAAAACATTGATTGAAGATTCCGTTTTTTTGAGAGTTTCAAAAATCGTGCCAATTGCAGATTTACAAAAAAATCAAAGTCTAAAAGCCGATTTTCCGGGCTTATCCAACGTAGAACGCTGCACCGATTGGAACAGCGACTTACCCATCAACATGAGTTTAATAACCAACGAGGACGAGGATTTTTGGCGAACATACAAGAATACACCCAAAGCAATTGTCCCCTACTCCACTCTTGCGCCACGTTGGAAAAATGCGTTCGGAAGTGCAACCGCTTTGCACATCAGTGATACAAACCGTTTGAAAGATTTGACGCCTGAAATGTTCGACATTGAAATCATCTACCCTCGCGAAACCGCGATTGTTGCTGCAAAATCGGGCGTTGATTTTTCAAGTTTATTTTTGTCGCTCGGATTTTTTATCATCATTTCCGCTGCAATGCTGATGATTGTGCCCCTGTCAGAAATGCTGTTCCGCCGTCGTGATGAATTAAAATTATTGAAAGCCATCGGATTTTCCAACAAGCGAATTCTACGATTGCTTTGGCAAGAAGCCAATCCCGTTGTCTGGATTTCCGCAATTGGCGGGGTAGTCGCAGGATTGCTCTACACAGTTTTGGTTCTGTTTTTGCTCAGCACAGTTTGGAAAGGAGCAACGCATACTGATGGTTTTCAAATGTTTCCAAATTTGATGACAATTTTTATCGGGTTAATTTCCAGTGTGGTTTTGGCGCTGTCGTTATTGTATTTTAATATTCGAAAAGGTACGAGATGCGGGGTGCGGGGTGCGAGGTCTCGCAAATCACAATCATCATTCTCAATTCTCAATTTTCAATTCTCAATTAAAAAACTGATTCTTGCCTCAATCCTCCACAACAAAAAACAGGCATGGTTATCGTTCGTAACCTTAGCCTGCGGAGTGTCGATTGTTTTCTCCGTAGGGCTTAATCGACGAGGGTTTGCGGACAGTTCGCAAATTCGAACTGCAACAGGAGGTTTTGCGCTTTGGGTGGAAACTGCTGTTCCCGTTTTCCACAATCTCCAAACTGAGGAAGGTCGTGCAAAATTGGGATTAACGGATTTGCACAAAGATGTGCATGTTGTGCAATTGCTGAAATACAGTGCCGATGATGCGAGTTGTTTGAATTTGAACCGAGTTGTTACGCCGAATGTTTTGGGGATAGATATGGAGGATTTACAAAACAGCAATTTCAAAATCACGAAAACGATTTTTGATAATGACATAGACTACAAAGACTACAAAACCTTCTCTCGAACGGAAAGGTTTGAGATTCTAAAATGGGTTAAGCCTGATATACATCTTGCATTAGTTGACGAAACCGTTTTACAATGGAGCCTTGGCAAAAAATTAGGCGACACCCTCATTTATCTTGGAGAAAAAGGCGATACGATATTGATACAATTAGTCGGAACGCTTGAAAACTCTATCTTTCAAGGTAGTATTTTGGTAGATAAAAACTTATTTTCAGGAATTTGGAGTGAAATTTCAGGGAGTGAAATTATGCTGGTAAACGTACCAAAAAATGAAATTGAAAATACAAAAATACTTCTTTCACAAGCCTTGAATAATTATGGCGTTCGCGTGATGACCACCAACGAGCGCATGAAACTTTTTTACAGCGTAACGGATACTTATCTTACAATTTTTCTAACGTTGGGAGGTTTAGGGTTATTGCTCGGAATTTTCAGTTTAATCATCGTTGTTCGTAAAAATTTATTGGCACGAACGAAAGAAATAACACTTTATCGTTCGCTCGGTTTCGATGAAAAACGACTGTTTAATTTGCTTTATAAAGAAAATATCATTATTCCGATTTCTGCCATTTTTACAGGTGTTTTAGGCTCTTTTATCGGAGTAATTATGGGTTTTGGTAATGTAAGTTTCGGCGTTTGGTTGCTTGCCGGTGTTTTTTTGGTAAGCCTTATTTTCTGTGTGATGATTTTTGTAAAAACTTCTGTAAAAAAATACTTGCAACAGTAAAATTATTCCAAATACCAAACAAACTCTTTCGCCAGTTTGTTGGAAAACTGCTTTAATCCTAAATAATAAAATGCAGCCGCGAAAACAGCACCGCCACCGTAAATCAATTCACTATCGAAAATCAGCGACAGTCCAAACAAGGCGGTGATACACACCAAAAACGGCATAACATAAGCCAAAAAAACTGCTTTCAATCCAAGTTGTTCTTGCATTACGATATTTACGGATTGTCCGACCGAATAACTTTCGGGATTGGAAACCGAAACCTCAATCTGTTTTTCTTTGCTTTCCGACATTTGACACAGCGATTTTGACTTGCACGACGCACAAGCCGAAAGCGAAATGATTTCGACAGAAACAGTGTTCTTATCAATGTTTACGATAGTTCCTGAATGTTTAACTTTTTTCATGGCAATTAAATATAAATCACATTCACATCTTTCAAAAATTTCGTTTCCAACAGCCCAATAAGGCGTCTGACAACGGTTCTGCGAAGTTCGAATTGCGTCGGAAGCGTGGGATCAAGATTCGATTTATTCAATTTTGTTCCCATCACAATCGTGATTTCATCCGACTCTAAAAGCATTTTAATAATGCGGTCGGGAGGCGTATTCGCCAGCGTTTGAGAGGATTTGTAGTTGTCCAAAATTTCGGTAACAGCATTCAAAGTAATCACACCTTCCGTAACCAAATCCACGCCTTGCATTTTTGAAGTTGGCGGAAATCCTGGATAAAATGTAGGTTCGTCAACAATCGGTTCGAGCCATTCGCGCGACAATAAATCAGCCGTTGTTGCACCACAAACAATTTTTTTTCCATCGAAGTTTTTCACCAATTCGGCTACTTCGGCATCTTTGCTCCTGTCTATCGGCGGGCCTGTGAAAAGCATGAGTTTTCGCGGTGTTCGGAGATAAATACATGCGCAACTCATGTCGTCTTTGGCTTTGTAATTGTCGTTGAGATGAGCGAGATTTACAATTTTTCGTGCTAAATTTTGGGCCGAAATTTTCTTGTCGTTATGCACCAAATCCAAAATAAATTTCTCCAAGCTTTCTTGACCAAAGCCCATTGGAAATTTTGCGCTTCCCAATCCCGACTGCGTTATACCATCGCTGAACATCAAAATCCGATCATCTTTTTCTTGCACAAATTCGCACATTGCAAGTTCGTCAGAACGAACTTTTTCCGATGTTGTAACCACCGTATTCCATTCCAAATTTAAAATTTTCCCATCACGAACTACAATGGTTTGCGGATTGCCATACTCTAAAATATGCGTAGTTCCGCCAATTTGAATATCAACAATCGTAAATGTTGCATAACTGATTTTTCGTTCGCTGCAAACCGGAAGTGTGTTCAAAATAACTTCCGCAATATGGGCGGATTCTTTTTTATCTTTGGAAAAATTCATCGCCATTTTGGCCGTCAAAGTGGCTAAAACATTGGCTTTTACACCGTGTCCCATACCATCGGTAAGCACCGAAATTACACGTTGCTCATCTTTCAATTTTTCAGACAAAAATAGATCTCCGCAAATCCGTTCTTTGTCGTGATTGCGTTGGTTGACGGCGACTTCGATATAGTATGGTTCCGACACGACGTTATTCATCTTGCTTTAAAGTTTTGATGAGTTGGTTCAAATCTTTTTCAGTGTTTGTTGCGCTTTCGCCAAGAATGAAGCCGATTTCCTGAACCATGGTCAAATTTTTATCAATAGTTTTTTGTATAGCCAAAACCAATTCATCGGTATCGAATTTTTGCGATCGCATTTGTCTGAAAATTCCGCCGACTAATTTATGTTCTTGAATGTTAAAAACCGACAAAAACAACGGCGTTCCGTTGATGTTGACTTCTTTTCGATCCACATGGTCATTATGACGCAATGTATAATCGAAAAAATTGATAATCGTTTTATCCAAAATCGTTTCCAAACTTGCTCCGGCTAATCCCGGAATAACTTCGGAAACCGCCGCTGCTTCCTCGCCAATCGTAACTATCAGCGAATTGTTGGCTTCCACAATTTTCATCTCGCTATCTACGATTACAATGCCGCCGCTGACTTGATTAATCACTGCGCTGAGCGATTGTTTGGCTTGAAAAACGCGATAATTCGCCTCATCAATTTGGCTTTGACTGTCGGTCAGCACAATGTTTTTTTGATCTGCTTTTTTCATCAGTAATTGATACTTTAGATCATCAAATGTAGGAACAGTTTTTGGTGAAAACGAGGCTTGCGTGTCTAAATCTTTCCACTCGTCCAAATTCGCAAGCCACTCCTCTTCGTCGAAATTCGCTAAACGCTTTTTGGCATAATCCACCACATTTGCCGAACGCACGAATTTGTTGGAATAATCGCGCATGGTGCCTGGTCCCATCACACAACCTTCACAAAAAAACAAGTTCAAATGCGAATGCAAAATCTCGTTTTGCATATCGAATGAACCAATGGCTTTCATCACATTTTGCATGCCGTTTGTACTCCGAATGTTACCATCCAAGAGGCTTTCGCTGATATCGCCGGCTTGTAAAATACCATTGCCGATCGGATAAAGCAATCCTTTTTGACCTTCCAAACCATCGAAATCGAAAAACTCCACTTGTCGTTCTTGAATATGTTTTTCTGTAAATAATTTTCGAATTTCAGGAAACAGCAAAACCGCGTCATATTTGCTTCTGCCGGCATCTCTGACCACCTCTTGTTTGTGCGCCAAACACGGTGTAAGATACACCAAAGCAATGTCTACCTTTTTGAATTGTTCGCGAATCATTTTTGCTGCCAACAAATCAGGCGACAAAATCGGTGCCAAATTTCCAACCAAATGCGGATAGTATTTTTCGACCAAATTAACTACCACAGGGCAATTCGCAGAAAGGTAATACTTCCCTTTAAACTCCTCGTTTAACAATTTTTTGTATTGCGCTGCGACCAAATCCACTGCCAATGCTGACGAAAACACTTTTTTAAACCCTAAGGCTTTCAGCATGGAAACAAATTTTCGATAATCCGAAATATCTGTAAATTCCGCCGAAATATCCGTATCGCACACAATGAAAACAGGACGTTCTTCGCTCAAAAGTCGTTTCACTTTTTCGATTGAATCTTGATATGAAATTGCTGTTTCGGGACATTCCGTGAGGCAGGCGCCGCAAGCGATACAGCGTTCATTGATGATATTCAGTTCATCAATTTTTTTATCATAATCGATGGCGTTCACGGGGCACACACGCATGCAGGCATAGCAACGGGTACAAGTGGTATGATTGATGGATAGCAGAGACATTGTGAATAAATTACGTAATTGTTATTTTTTGCAAAGATACGAAAAAATATTCCAAAAATAGAGTATATTCAAATAAAATTTTTGAACATGTCTTTAGATTCATAATTTTTTCGTATCTTTGTATAATTTTTATTTTTCATATCTTATAAAAAACAATGAATACAAAACCTTTTCAAAAAATTTACACAAAGTTAGAAGGCGTAACCAAAGCCACCGTTACCATTAAGGCGGAAAATGTGATGAACGACGAACTTGCGATGGTTGGCGACCGTTTAGCGCAAGTTGTGAAAATCAACGGCGACCAAGTCGTTTTACAGATATTTTCAGGAACAGAAGGTATTAACACTGCCACAGAAGTAACCTTTTTAGGCGAAGCACCAAGTTTGAACGTGAGCGATGATCTTTCGGGACGATTCTTCAATGCCTACGGACAACCGATCGACGGCGGTCCGAAAGTGGATGGCGAGAAGCGCGAAATCGGTGGTCCGTCGGTAAACCCGTTCAGACGAAAACAGCCTTCGCAGTTCATTCCTACAGGAATTGCAGGCATTGACTTGAACAATGCTTTGGTTTCCGGACAAAAAATTCCGTTCTTTGCCGATCCAGATCAACCCTACAACGAAGTGATGGCAATGGTTGCGCTTCGTGCGAAAGTTGATCGAATTATCCTCGGCGGAATGGGGATGAGTAACGACGATTATTTGTATTTCAAAAAAACGTTTGAAAGTGCAGGTGCATTGGATCGAATTATTTGTTTTATGAATACCACCGAACAGCCTCCGGTAGAACGTTTGCTCATTCCTGATATGGCTCTCGCCGCAGCGGAATATTTTGCGGTAGACAAAAATGAAAGTGTACTCGTTCTCCTCACGGACATGACGCTTTACGCGGATGCATTGAGTATTGTTTCCAATCGTATGGACCAAATTCCGTCGAAAGACAGTATGCCCGGTTCACTCTATTCCGACCTTGCAAAAATCTATGAAAAAGCCGTGCAATTGCCCAATGGTGGCTCAATTACGATTTTATCCGTAACTACGCTAAGCGGTGGCGATATCACACACGCTATCCCCGATAATACAGGATACATCACCGAAGGGCAATTATTTTTACGTGCAGATACTGACACCGGAAAAGTGATTATCGATCCGTTCCGTTCGCTATCACGCTTGAAGCAATTGGTAATCGGTAAACAAACTCGCGAAGATCATCCGCAAGTGATGAATGCTTGCGTTCGTCTTTATGCTGATGCTGCCAACGCAAAAACCAAATTGGAAAATGGTTTCGAACTTTCCGATTACGACAATCGTACGCTTGCTTTCGCGAAAGATTACGCTACGAATTTGCTCGCCATCGACGTCAATATTGATACTACTGAAATGCTTGACACAGCTTGGAAATTATTTGCAAAATATTTCTCGCAAGCCGAGGTTTCTATCAGGCAAGAGTTTGTAGATAAGTATTGGGTGAAAAGCTAAAAAAAATGGGTTGAAAAATTTCAACCCATTTTTTTTAATTGACAGACATTCCTTTGACTCTACGAGAATTTTGTGTTTTTCTAGTTTTAGAACTTTCTCGAAACTTCAATTTGGCTGTAGCACCCTTCTGCACGGTCCATGTTTGTCCCGCATAAGACATTTGTCCACCGTTTTGAATGTATCCACCTCTTCCCATCAATCTGAAATGCTTACCACCTGCGTTTTCACAAAAAAGAACGGTTCCGGCTGGTTCAAATGCAACCGTTAAACATCCTTTATCCTCAGAAACACAACGTCCTGGTGTTCTTTTTGGAAAAATAATCGATTCAATGTGTACGCCTTTTCTAACATTAACGGTTCCTTTTGCAGCTGCTACTTCCGAAGACGATATTTGCCGTTCTAATACTATTTTTTGGCTATTGAAAAATTGAACATCTTTGACAGATATTCCACTTCGTTGAAGGTTCGCTCTGTGTTGAGGAGTAAACAATTTCGGGCCGCAAGAGGTTAACAACACTAATGCTACCGGAACAAGAAAAACAATTATTCTTTTCATATCGTTTCGTTTTAATATGTTTTTTATTTATTCACCTGAAACGTGGTATCTCCCGTTGCAAAAAATTTGCAAATTTGGTTTGCTGCAGCTAAACCTGCGTTGATATTAGCCTCTGCAGTTTCTGCGCCCATTTTCTTTGGCGTAGCGAAAACACGAATACCAAACTTTTCGTTAAGTTCGGCTTGATTACCGGCTTCGATATCGGTAGCATATTTCAAATCGGTACGCTCAGTTAGAACTTTTACCAATTCTTCTTCGTGGATTACTTCTTTACGAGCGGTATTTACCAAACAACCACCTTTCGGCATTTTGCTTAGCAATTCATAGCCGATAGATTTTTTGGTTTTATCATTCGCAGGAATGTGCAACGAAATGTAATGACACGTGCTGTATAATTCTTCAACGGAATTCAACACATTTACGCCATCGGCTTGAATAGCTTCAGCTTTTACGAATGGGTCGAAAGCATACACTTCCATTCCGAAACCTTTGCCAATCATGGCAACCAAACGGCCTACGTTTCCGTAAGCGTGGATACCTAATTTTTTCCCTTTGAGTTCTGTTCCTGCCCCGGGTTGGAAGCAATTACGAGCCATATATACCATCATGCCAAGCGCCAATTCAGCAACTGCATTGGAATTTTGGCCCGGCGTATTCATACATACGATGCCTTTCGCTGTACATGCAGCAAGGTCAAGATTGTCGAATCCTGCACCTGCACGAACTACGATTTTTAAGTTTTTTGCAGCATCAACAACGGCTGCATCAACTTTGTCTGAGCGCACGATAAGTGCATCAACATCTGCAACTGCTTTGTGAAAATCCGAAACGTCTGTGTATTTTTCACACAAAACTAATTCATGACCTGCTTGTTCTACAACGGCTCTGATGCCGTCAACCGCTACTTTTGCGAACGGTTTGTCGGTGGCGACTAATACTTTCATTTGTCTATTATTTTTTTGATTAATAAATTTGGTGCGGGGTTACGGGGTACGAGGTGCGGGGTGTGCTTCGAGGAAACCTCGTACCCCGCACCTCATACCTCGTACCTTTTAAGCGTGCATTTTCTCAAATTCCTGCATACAAGCAACCAATGCTTTCACGCTTTCAAGCGGACAAGCGTTGTAGATTGATGCGCGAAAACCGCCCACAGAACGGTGACCTTTGATACCCACCATACCGGCTTTTTTCGCAAAATCCATAAATGCTTCTTCTTTTTCTTCGTGACCTTTATTCATCACAAAACAAACGTTCATCAACGAACGATCCTCTTTTTCTGCAGTTCCTACGAACAACGGATTGCGGTCGATTTCATCGTACAACAACGCTGCTTTTTCGACATTTTTCTTGTACATACCTTCAACACCGCCGTTGGCTTTAACCCATTTCAACGTTTCGTACATTGTGTAAATCGGAAGTACAGGAGGTGTGTTAAACATGGAGTTATTTCTTGGATCAGCAACATCAAAATGCGTGCGATAGTCAATCATAGTTGGCAACGACCCTTTTTCTTTTTTAAGAATATCCTCACGAACGATTACAAACGTAACACCTGCAGGACCTACGTTTTTCTGCGCACCACCATAAATCAACGCATATTTCGAAACATCCACAGGACGGCTCATAATATCCGACGACATGTCAGCAACCAAATTCACAGGAGAATCCATATCTTTGTGGATTTCCGTACCATAAATCGTGTTGTTTGTTGTAATGTGGAAATAATCGGCATCAGCAGGAATGGTGTAACCTTTCGGAACATAGTTGAAATTTTTGTCTTTCGAAGATGCAACCACTTCAACAGTGCCAAGATTAGTGAGTTTTTGGGCTTCTTCCGTGGCTTTTTTCGCCCAAACGCCTGTTACCAAATACGCGGCTTTTTTGTGCAATAAGTTCATCGGAACACTGTAAAATTGTGTACTTGCGCCACCTCCCAAGAAGAGTACGCGATAGCCTTCCGGAATATTCAGAAGTTCTCTCCAAAGTTGTTCGGTTTCAGCCATAACTTTTTCCCAACCCGGTGTACGGTGAGAAATTTCTAAAAGACCAATACCTGTTCCTGCGAAATCGCGGATAGCATTGATTGTTGCCTCGATTGCCTCTTTAGGCAATACAACAGGACCTGCGTTGAAATTGTGTTTCATGATTTTTGAGTTTTTTATTGTTTTTTTTATTAAGTTGGCATATTTTCTGCAAAATTAGGCATTTTTTTTCATCTTTCCAAACTTTTTTTGAGAATTATTTTGTTTATTAAAAAAAAAGTTGTATCTTTGCGGTTCAAACCAAATTTTAACCAAAAAACAAAAATTATGAAAAAACTACTTACTTTTTTCGTTCTCATGCTTGCGATAGTGAGCATGCAAGGACAAGTCTTAGCAAAGACTGAAACAAAAAAAGCTGCCGTGATGGAAGAAATTACCAACCATGCGGTAGCTAAAAGTCCTTCTTTAGCTCCGAATCAAAAATCAACTGTGTTTACAGAGGGTTTCGAAGGTGCAACTGCACCGGCACTTCCTGCAGGTTGGACACAAGTTGGTACTTGGAGAACCAGTACAGGATTAACCGGCACACCTCCCATATCTGCACATACGGGACAACTTGGCTTATTAGCTCATTGGGACCAAACAACTTTTACCGGTTGGTGTTTTAGTCCGGATTTCCCATTAGTTTCAGGAACAACCTATACCATTAGTTTTTACTTTATGGCACCGGGCTATCAGAATGAACCGGATAACCTTATAGCGTATATCGGTCAAAATAGAACAGCTGCTATTGCAACTACCGGAACTAAGATCTTCGAAC
>JAIRRI010000205.1 GCA_031256055.1 Bacteroidales bacterium | reverse complement strand
CATCGCTTGGCGGAAGTCAGCAATTCGATTATCGATCAGTCAGTAGCGCAAGGCGTGCCTTTTGCTCGTGATTATTCGGGCTATTTGGACAATCGTTCGTTCGGCGGTGCGCAAGTCTCACGTACATTTTATGCTCGTGGGCAAACGGGGCAACAATTGTTGATTGGCGCTTACGGCGCATTAAGCCGCGAAATCGAACGCAAAACGGTAGAACTTTTTGCACGTGAAGAGATGTTGGATTTGGTGTTGGTTGATGGCGTTGCTCGCGGTATCATCACGCGCGATGTGACAACAGGCGAAATTCATCGTCATGCTGCACACGCTGTAGTTTTAGCAACAGGCGGTTACGGAAACGTGTTTTTCCTTTCTACGAACGCGATGAACTCTAACGTTTCCGCGTGTTGGAAAGCCTACAAAAAAGGCGCGTTTTTCGCAAATCCGTGTTATGTGCAAATTCACCCGACATGTATTCCCGTTCACGGTGATTATCAATCCAAACTCACGTTAATGTCGGAAAGTTTGCGAAACGACGGCAGAATTTGGGTTCCGAAAAGTCTCGAAGATGTTAAGGAAATCCGCGCCGGACGTATGAAACCAATCAATATTCCTGAGGAAGGTCGCGATTATTATCTCGAACGCCGCTATCCCGCTTTCGGAAATTTAGTGCCTCGCGATGTGGCTTCTCGCGCTGCGAAGGAACGCTGCGATGCAGGCTATGGCGTGGGTTCTACAGGATTGGCCGTATATTTGGATTTCTCCGATGCCATCAAACGTTTGGGCAAAGATGTGGTTGAAGAGCGTTATGGAAACTTATTCCAAATGTATGAAAAAATCGAAGACGAAAATCCATATGAAACACCCATGAAAATCTATCCTGCCGTGCATTACACGATGGGCGGACTTTGGGTGGATTACGAATTGCAAACCACCATAAAAGGTTTGTTCGCTATCGGCGAAGCCAATTTCTCCGATCATGGTGCAAACCGTTTGGGCGCTTCTGCACTGATGCAAGGCTTGGCAGACGGCTATTTCGTGTTGCCTTACACCATTCAAAATTGTTTGGCCGATCAAATTCGAGTACCGCATTTCTCTACAAATACGCCCGAATTTGACGAAGTCGAAAATCAAGTGAAATCTCGTATCGAAAAATTGTTGAGCATAAACGGCAAACAATCTGTAGATACCATTCACAAAAAATTAGGCAAAATCATGTGGGATTATGTCGGCATGGCTCGCACCAAAACAGGTACTGCACAAGCGATTGAGCTGATCAAAAATTTGCGCGAAGAATTTTGGAACGATGTTCGTGTAGTTGGCAAAGCCGACGAAATGAACAACGACCTCGAAAAAGCCTTACGCTTGGCGGATTATCTCGAATTGGGCGAACTTATGGCTCGTGACGCTAATCTCCGCGACGAATCTTGTGGTGGACATTTCCGAGAAGAATTCCAAACCGACGGCGAAGCTAAACGCGACGACGAACACTTCATGCACGTTGCTGCTTGGGAATTTACAGGTGAAAACACCGACCCTAAACGAAACGTTGAACCACTTAATTACGAAACTGTTAAAGTTGCACAACGAAATTATAAATAATCATGAAACCGTAGAGACGCACGGCCGTGCGTCTCTGCATAACAAATAAATCTGTTATGAATTTCACCCTAAAAATCTGGCGTCAAGAAAACCCAAAAGCCAAAGGACGCTTCGAAACTTATAAAATCACAGATATTTCCAGCGATTGCTCGTTTTTGGAAATGTTGGATATCCTCAACGAACAATTAGTTGACAAAATCGAAAAACCGATTTGTTTCGATCACGATTGTCGTGAGGGCATTTGCGGAATGTGCAGTCTGTACATCAACGGACGTCCGCACGGCAATGATGATGATATCACAACTTGTCAACTCCATATGCGTAAATTCAAAGACGGACAAACGATTACGATTGAACCTTGGCGTTCAAAAGCGTTTCCTGTGATTAAGGATTTGGTTGTGGATCGCAGTGCGTTCGATAAAATCATTCAAGCCGGAGGTTATGTTTCTGTAACCACAGGCGGAGTGCCCGATGGCAACGCGATTCCGGTGCGTAAACATGATGCGGATACGGCTATGGATGCAGCGGCATGTATCGGTTGCGGTGCGTGTGTGGCATCTTGCAAAAATGCTTCGGCGATGTTGTTTGTGGCTGCGAAAGTATCGCATTTGGCACACCTTCCGCAAGGCAAAATTGAGGCACACGAGCGCGTTCAAGCCATGGTCAAACGTATGGATGAACTCGGTTTCGGAAACTGCACCAATACCGGTGCCTGCGAAGCCGAATGTCCGAAAGGCATTAAAATTGACCATATCGCCAAACTAAATCGGGAATTTATTGCAGCTAAATTAGGGGCACAACTACCGAAAGAGGGTGGTAGTGTAGCATTTTAATTCATCGTCGTCATGTCGAGCGTAGCCGAACATCCCCTTGCTATCACAAAAAAAGGCGCACCCAAAAGTGCGCCTTTTTTATGTACTAAAAAAGAATTAGTTTGCTTCAACGCCTGTCATCACAACTTCTGCACGATTTTTCTGTCCTAAAATCAATTTTACTATCGCTTGAACATCGGATGGTTTGAGTTTGTTAATCATCTCTTCTCTTTTTGTGAAATTATCCGTTTTGTACATCGCATATTCGTCGATGGCATTCAGCCAAGCGTTGTTGTTGCGACGTCTTTCTTCAGTATCTTTCAACATAAAGGCTTTTACTGCATCGAAATCTTCCTGAGTTGGTCCTTCTGTGGCTAATTTATCTAATTCGCGATACACAGCCGCTAACAATCTCTCTGCCAAAGGAGGATCCGTATCGAATAAAATAAACAACGAATAATTACCTTCCGGGAAACGTTGAAAATCACATTGCACTTGAACGCCGTATGTGCCACTCTCTTTGTCACGTATTTCTCTGACATAAACAATATCTAAAATCTGATCCAAAAAGCTAAACTTCAATCTGTTTTCCGGTGTAAAGTCAGCTTTTCCGGTGTAAACCGTGGCAACTGTGGCTTTCACAGTTTGCATTTCGCGGTCAAAATGGGATTGACGTTTGCCTGTAAGTGGAAGTAAATCAAGCTTTTTAAACGTTTCTTTACGATTCAAATTCGGCAATGCACCGATGTATTGTTCCATCAAAGGAATGAATGTTTTTTCGTCAATATTACCCACAAATGTAAACGTAAAATCGCTCATGTCTTTGAAACGATCTTTATACAACTCAATGGCTTTTTTATAATCAATTTGATTCAATTCTTCTATCGGTCTTATGAATATGGGCATTAGACGAGGTTGGTCACCGTATAATCTTGTGAGCAGTGTGTCTTGAAATGTAACCATCGGATTGAGTGCCAAGTTTTCTAATTGCGCTCTCATGCGTGCGAGCCATGAATCAAATGCTTCTTGGTCGTGACGAGGAGATGTAGAATACAAATAAATCAATTGCATGATGGTTTCCAAATCTCTCGGAGAACCGTTGCCGTGAAGGCCTTCGGTAGTTGTGGAAACGCTTGAACTCACGCGAGCTTGTTTGCCTGCAAGCGCTTTGGTCAAATTTACACGGCTGAAATTACCAACACCTCCAATAGTTGCAATTTCATTCAACACTCTGAATGTTGCAATATATTTATCATCAAATAATGAATTTCCTCCAAACGAAGTAGCTGTAAAACGAATTTCATCATCTTTAAAATCTGTAGGTTTGATGATGACTTTTACATTATTTGACAATGTAAATACTTTAGCTCCAAACAAATCTAATTTCTCGGTTTTAGTCACTTTTCCGGCTTTCGGCATTTGAGCGATAAGCGGCTCATCCAGGGCCTCGTCTTGATAAGCTTCTTGTTGGGTTGCCATAGTGGTTGTAAGAATTTTCAACAATTCTTCTCTGGTTGGATAAACAAGTCCGTCTTTTTCAGGTCCTACACCGAAAATCACGATATTAGTTTCTCCAACAAGTTGCGGCATTAACATGTTGATCATCATCAACATTTGTTCAGGCGGAATCATAGACATCATTCCGGAAGTGAAAAAATTGCGTTCAAATTCGATACCCGGAATGGGTTCATCATCTCCGAAATTGCGAACATATTCGCGAGCATAAGTCACACTTCTTTGTCTTTCGCGTTCGTTAAATGCTCTTTCGAGATTGCTCAAAAAGGTAGCATTAGCGCGTTCAAACTCGCCCATCGTAAATCCATGTTGTTTTGCGCGAGCAACTTCAGTAACCATAGCTTGGAATGCTTCTGCCATCCCGCCTTCTTTGCTCACAGCAGTTACAGAAAAAGCATTCATGGTTTTCGCTATGTCGAAGAAAAACTTCCCTGTTGCCGATTGAGCAAAAAGGAAAGGCGCATTAGCCTTTTGAGTAATTTCGCTCAAACGGGTGTTTAGCATGGATGTGATAAGATCTTTTACATAGTTCAGGATCAACCCTTGGTCCGATAATTTTACTTCTTTTGGAAATGGATCGTATTTGAAATTTATCGAAACTTGAGTCATTGTCATTTCCGGATCGAGACCAATAACAACGATTGGAGTTTCATTCGGTTCAACCGGAATAGGAACCAGTTGGGAAGGTGTTGTCGGTGTTGGAATTTGATTGAAAAATTCCTTAATTCTGGCTTCTATATAATCGGGGTCAATATCACCAACTACAATGATTGCTTGATGATCGGGACGATACCATTTGCGGTAATAAGCACGCAACTCATCGGGTTTGAAATTCATAATCACTTCTTCCGTACCAATCGGAAAACGTTGTCCGTAGAGGCTGTTTGGAAAAATTTCGGGAAGAGTATTATCTACGATACGCATAAATGCGTTCTCTCTGGTGCGCATTTCTTCGCGAATTACACCACGCTCTGCTTCGATGGCTTCGTCTGTTAACAATAAACCATCTGCCCAATCCCAAAGCACTAAAAGAACAGAATCAATAATACCTTTCTGAGGAACACCTTGACGTGAAACGGGAACGGCCGAAATGTTATAAACCGTTTCGTCAAATGAAGTGTAAGCATTCAGATTTACACCGAATTTCACACCAATACTTTCAAGATAGTTAAGCATCGACGTTTTTTCCGGAAAATGTCTGGTTCCGTTGAAAGCCAAATGTTCCAAGAAGTGCGCCAAACCGCGCTGATTGTCTTCTTCTTGAACAGAACCGACTCTTTGTGCGATAAAAAATTCGGCTTGACCTTGAGGTTCCGCATTGTGGCGGATGAAGTACGTTAATCCGTTCGGCAAAACACCTTTGCGAACTTTCGGATCAATTGGCAACGGACTGCCCATTTGAGCCATTGCCGGAATGGTTAGTAGGATAACTAACAGGGATAAAAGAAATTTTTTCATGATATTTGGTTTTTTGTTTTTGATTTTTTTATATTTTACAAAGATACGAATTTTTTTTATATTGAACAATGATTTTTAATTTTTTCATAATTTTATTTATTTAAGGGTTAATAGTTTTGTCTTGGTATTCGAGTATATCCGAGGGTTGACATTCCAACTCTTTACACAAAATTTCCAATGTGCTAAACCGTATGGCTTTCGCTTTTCCGGTTTTTAAAATGGAAAGATTAGCCGGCGTAATTCCTACGCGTTCCGATAGTTCGTTGAGTGAAACTTTGCGTTTCGCCATCATCACATCTAAATTAACAATGATTCCCATTTCTTTCGGTATTTATACGGTTAAATCCTGTTCTTCTTTCAATTTCACGGAAACTTTGAGCACTTCGGCAAACATCAGCATAACCAAACCTAACAGAATAAGTGTTATGTTTCCCCAGTCTATTTGTAATGAATAACCCTCTACATGAACAACATGTGTGGCAATTCTGTAAGAGAAATAATCCCATGCTAAACATACAACGTAGAATATCAGTAGGGCATTACCTATTTTTCTCAATCTGTTAATATTCCAAGGGTCGAAAACTTTGTTTTTCGTGACAGAGTGAACGATACGGAACACTTGAATCGGAATCATCACAATGATATACAACAAAACCGGAAAAACCAAAAATATCGCCCAACCCTCTGCAATGCGGAGTCCTTTTGGTACTTCTTCTTTCATGTAGGTTGCTTGAATACTCATTTTTTTGATTTCCGCTTTTACTGGTACTTGATTGAGTGTTGTTGTGGGAAAGGTGTAAGGACCGTCTTCCGGTTTCAAGGAAACGAAAAACGTTTTTGTAATTGGCAATCCCAACTTTTCATTTATTGCATACTCTCGCCCTTCATTCCAACCGAGTTTGAACCCTTGTCTAAAACCAATCATTTCGCGATAGGTGTTTCCAATAAAAATCACTGCATAAATCACACTAACAGCAATTGTGATTATTTTTAAGCGTTTGTTCATTTTTAATGATGTTTTAGAGTTTGACGGTGCAAAGATACAACATTATTTTGAATAAAACAAGAGAAATTATCGAAATTCGATAAAAATGTTTTTTTTTTCGATAGAAACTTATTGTTCATGGTGTCTGAAAATAAAACGGTTTTCCGATTTGAGCATTGCAAAAAAGCTTGAAGGATACTATTCTGATTTCAGAATTACGATTTTGTTTTAAAATTTGATACATATCCGTTCAAAATCCTCAACCGTAAGTTGTTCGGCACGCTTGTCGAAAATCGAGTCGGTCAGCAAGGTTTTGTCGAATAGCCCTGAAAGCGCGTTTCGCAACGTTTTTCGACGTTGATTGAAGGCTGTTTTGACAACTGTAAAAAAATGTTTTTCATCGCAATTTAAATTTTGACGCGAGTTTCGTGTGAGACGAATAACAGCGGATTTAACTTTCGGCGGTGGCGAAAAAACATATTCGTGAACCGTAAACAAATATTCAATATCGTAAAATGCTTGCAAAAGAACACTCAAAATACCATAGGTTTTATTTCCCGATTTTGCGGCTATACGTTCGGCAACTTCTTTCTGAAACATACCAACCACACAGGGTACAGAATTTCGATGTTCCAATACTTTAAACAAAATCTGCGACGAAATATTGTATGGGAAATTTCCAATCACTGCAAAATTTCCATCAAACAAATTAGTCAAATCCATTTTCAGAAAATCGTCTGAAATTACGGTTAATTCGGGATACTTTTCGTGTAAATAGGCAACAGATTCCGTGTCTATTTAAACAACTTTTAATGAAATTTCCGTATTTTGAATTAAGTATTTCGTCAAAACGCCCATTCCGGGACCTATTTCCAAAACATTTAAAGTTCCGTCAGGCAACGATTTCGCGATAGTTTCCGCAATAGTTTCATCTTTCAAAAAATGTTGTCCGAGATGTTTTTTGGCTCTGACGTTTTTCATGGTGTCAATGTTTGAAAAATCAAAACTCCGCATTCATCGGCGTTCGCGGGAATGGGATCACATCGCGAATATTCGCCATACCGGTAACGAACAAGAGCAATCGCTCAAAACCCAAGCCAAATCCTGCATGTGGCGCTGTTCCGAAACGACGGGTATCCAAATACCACCACATTTCTTTTTCGGGAATGTTCATTTCTTGCATGCGTTTTTGCAAAACTTCTAGACGTTCCTCGCGTTGCGAACCACCAATGATTTCGCCGATTCTCGGAAACAGAACGTCCATTGCGCGAACAGTTTTTCCGTCGTCGTTGACTTTCATGTAAAACGCTTTGATGTCTTTTGGATAATCCGTTAAAATCACCGGTTTTTGGAAATGTTTTTCCACCAAATAGCGTTCGTGCTCGCTTTGTAAATCTACGCCCCATTCCACTTTGAACTCGAATTTTTGTCCCGATTGTTTCAAAATATCAATCGCTTCGGTATAACTTAATCTTACAAAATCCACGTCAACTACGGATTTTAAACGTTCAATCAATTCTTTATCGTACAAGTCATTCAAGAATTGCAAATCGTCCATACAATGCTCAAGCGCCCATTTCACAAGGTACTTTAGAAATTCTTCTGCCAAATCCATATTATCTTGGATTTCGTAAAATGCCATTTCGGGCTCGTTCATCCAAAATTCGGCTAAATGTCGCGGTGTATTGGAGTTTTCGGCACGAAATGTAGGACCAAATGTGTAAATTTTTGACAACGCCATTGCGCCAAGTTCGCCTTCCAATTGTCCGGAAACAGTCAAACTTGTAGGTTTTCCAAAGAAATCTTTGCTGTAATCCACACTGCCGCAACCGCAAGTATCCGTTTTTTCAGTAGTTTTCGGAAGATTATTTAAATCCAACGTCGTTACATGAAACATCTGTCCCGCACCTTCACAATCGGAAGCCGTAATAATCGGTGTATGCAGATAGAAAAACCCGCGTTCGTGATAAAACGTGTGTAGTGCGTATGCCATTTCGTGGCGAATGCGGAACACCGCGCCAAATGTGTTTGTGCGTGGACGCAAATGTGCAATCTCGCGCAAAAATTCTAATGTATGACCTTTCTTTTGTAACGGAAACGTTTCGGGATCAGCCTCACCGTAAATATGAATGTGTTCGGCTTGAATTTCGACCGATTGCCCTTGTCCCATCGAGGCTACTAACTTGCCTGTTACCGCCAAGCAAGCGCCCGTCGTAACGCGTTTAATCAACTCCTCATCAAAATTAGCCAAATCCGCAACCACTTGGATACTGTGAATAATCGAACCATCGTTAAGCGCGATAAACGCCACGTTCTTATTACCTCGCTTGGTGCGAACCCAACCTTTAATCAACACAGTTTCCCCAACTGTGACTTTTCCTTGCAAAAGTTCTTTAACAAAAATCTGTTTCATCGTACAAAAAATTTTAACCGACAAAGATACGAAAATTTTTCGAAAATAAAAAATTTTTGCTTTTAACTTGCAAAATCGAAAAATAAAACTTACTTTTGCAAAAAATTTCAAAAATAATTCATAAAAAACGGAGAGAACTATGTATTGGACACTTGAATTAGCCTCAAAATTAGAAGACGCACCTTGGCCTGCAACCAAAGAGGAGTTGTTGGATTATGCTTTACGTACAGGACTTCAGCAAGAAGTAATTGAAAATTTAATCGAAATCGAAGACGAAGGCGAAGTTTACGAAAGTATTGAAGACCTTTGGCCGGATTATCCAACTAAAGAGGACTTTTTCTTTCATGAGGATGAGTATTGATGCTTCTTAAAAGCAAAAAAAGGACGCAATATACTGCGTCTTTTTTTGTTTTTGGTAGCGGGGGCTGGATTCGAACCAACGACCTCCGGGTTATGAGCCCGACGAGCTGCCTCTGCTCTACCCCGCAATGTGGGTGCAAAGGTACGATTTTTTTTTGGAATATGCAAGTTTTTTTTAATTTCCTCCTCCCAATACAGGTTGTTCATCGTCTGAAATACCTGTCTGCTCAAGGATTTCGTTCATTAAAGGTGCAATCGTTACATCACTGCGATTGTTGAGCCAAATCAACGTACGCCGATTTTCATAATCGTGAATGTAATACGTGCGAAACCCTCTCCACCAGCCGTGATGAAAGGCAATCGGGTATCCTTCGTCTGTCATTTTTACGCGAAACCCTAAGCCGTAATCGCGAGTGTGCTTCTCATTGAAAGGCTTGTTGGGCGCGAAAGCCAGATCAAGCAATTCTTTGGAAATAAGTTTGTGATTGTGCAAGGCTTGGTCGAATAAAAATAAATCGTTTGCGGTTGAAAAAATGCCTTTATCACCCGCAACGCCGTCTAAGTAATCGGCTTTTCGTTCGTAAAATCCGCGCTTTTTGCTGAAATCGTGGCCTTTAACAGGATTATAGTTATGTCTTTCGTCGTGTAAATAAACATACGTATTGTGCATGCCAAGCGGTTCAAAAATCTGTTTTTTCATGTATTCATGATAGGTTTGTCCGCTCACTTTTTCAATAATACTCGCTAAATACGCGTAGTTGGTGTTGTTGTATTGAAATCTACTGTCAGGATTGAATTGCAATCTTGCGTTGGTTTTTTTCAGCAACGGCGTGATGTCGGCGTTGGTCATGGGCTTACGAGTATCCCAGTTTTTGTGCGACAAGTGCATGTAGTTGGGCAATCCCGAACGGTGTTGCAAAAGATGTTTGATGGTTATAGTTTTAAACGGAAAATCGGGTAAATAATGAATAACGAATTGATTGATGTCTAATTTTTTCTTTTGATGTAATTTTAGGATTGCTACGGCTGTAAAGGGTTTACTGGTCGACGCCAACTGAAAAACAGAAGAGTCGGTCAGTGGTTTTTTGGTTTTAAAATCTTCGTAGCCGAATGTGGAATTGTACAAAATTCGACCATTTTCGGCATAGATTACATGTCCGTTGAAACGCCCTTGATTAAAGGCGTCGGTCAAAACTTTGTCAATCCGATTATATTTTGTAGAATCAATTGCGGTTTCTATTTTTGCTGCGAAGCATAAAAATTCTTGCTTATGATTACTTTTTGCATAAAGTGTAAAACAGCCGACGATTGCCAATAAAATAAGGACTTTCTGCGTTGTTGGCATGTGAATGATGGGTCGTACAAATTTGTTAAATTTAAAGTTCATATTAAATTTTTTTTCGTTATTTGCAATTTTTTGCTTAATTTTGCAAAAATAAATAAAAAAGTCAAACGATTTTCATTTAACAATCATGAATTTTGAACAACCAGCTGTTAAAAATCCCAAACGCTACACCGTTACTACGGCGCTTCCTTACGCCAACGGACCTATTCACATCGGACATTTGGCAGGCGTTTACGTGCCTGCCGACATCTATGTTCGCTATCTACGCTCAACAAATCAAGACGTTGTTTTTATCGGCGGAAGCGATGAACATGGCGTGCCGATTACGATAAAAGCCCGCGAATTGGGGGTTACACCGCAAGATATCGTAGATAAATATCATGCCATAATCAAGCAATCTTTTGCAGATTTAGGCATTTCATTTGATATCTATTCGCGAACTACGGCGAAAATTCACCACGAAACGGCTTCTGAATTTTTCAAAAAACTCTATGATAATGGTAAATTTATTGAGAAAACAACCGAACAATATTTTGATGAAGCTAATAATCAATTTTTGGCAGATCGCTACATCACAGGTGAATGCCCGCATTGCCACAATCCTAACGCTTATGGTGATCAATGCGAACAGTGCGGAACATCGCTAAATGCAACCGATTTGATCAATCCAAAATCCGCAATTAGTGGAAACACACCGATTTTAAAAGAAACCAAACATTGGTATTTACCTTTAGATCAGTATGAGGATTTTTTCAAAAAATGGATTTTGGAAGAACACAAAGAATGGAAACCCAATGTTTACGGGCAATGCAAGTCATGGATTGATTTGGGTTTGCAACCTCGTGCGGTGACGCGCGACTTGGATTGGGGTGTGAAAGTTCCGCTCGAAAACGCAGAAGGCAAGGTGTTGTATGTTTGGTTTGACGCGCCAATTGGTTATATTTCGGCAACGAAAGAATTTCGCGACGATTGGGAAAAATATTGGAAAGACAAAGAAACGAAACTCGTGCATTTCATTGGAAAAGACAATATCGTATTCCATTGCATCATTTTCCCTGCGATGTTAAAAGCCGAAGGCTCATATATATTGCCTGACAATGTGCCCGCCAACGAGTTTTTGAACTTGGAAAACGATAAAATTTCGACTTCAAAAAATTGGGCAGTTTGGTTACACGAATATCTGCAGGAATTTCCTAATCAACAAGACGCATTGCGTTATGTGCTCACGGCAATCTCGCCTGAGACTAAGGATAACGACTTTACATGGAAAGATTTTCAAACTCGTAACAATAGTGAACTATTGGCGATTTTCGGAAATTTTGTGAATCGAACGGTTGTTTTGATTGATAAATATTACGAAGGTAAAGTGCCCCAATACACTGATTTAACAGACCTTGACAAAGAAGTTGTAGAAGAAATCAAAACCATTCCTCAAAAAGTAGCAACAAGTATCGAACATTACAAATTCCGCGAAGCCCTTGCGGAAATGATGAATTTAGCACGAGTAGGAAATAAATATCTGACCGAAACCGAGCCTTGGAAACTTCAAAAAACTGAGCCGGAACGTGTAAAAACAATTTTGAATTTAAGCTTGCAAATTTGTGCAAACTTAGCAATCATTTGCGAACCATTTTTGCCATTTACAGCTGAAAAAATCAATCGCATGCTCAATCTTTCCGCACAAAAATGGGCGGAAGCCGGACGTGTTGATTTAGTTCCAACAGGGCATCAAATCAACAAAGCCGAACATTTGTTTTCCAAAATTGAGGACGAACAAATTGCGGTTCAAATGCAGAAATTGGAGGCGGCGAAAAAATAAAATCATGCATTTGTTTTTAGCCACTATAGAAAACAACTACGCCACACTCAACGAAGCAGAAAGCCAACATTGCGCAAAGGTTTTGCGACTTTCTATTGGCGATAAAATTTTAATTTCAGATGGACAGGGAAAACTTTGCGATGCGGAGTTAACAGTTGTTAACCATAAAGTGTGTGAAGCGGCTATTCTTGGAGAAATCGGTGTTTTCAAACGTCCATATTATTTGCACGTGGCTTGCGCACCAACTAAAAATATCGAACGCTTTGAGTGGTTTTTGGAAAAAGCAACGGAAATCGGTATTGATGAAATTACGCCGATTATCACTGAACATTCTGAACGAACCATAGTCAAACGTGATCGTAGCGAACGTGTGATTATGGCGGCTATGAAACAATGTCAAGCGCCGAATTTACCGACCATTCATGAGATAAAAAAGTTTTCCGATTTTCTCGAAAATTGCCATGCGGATCAAAAATTTATTGGTTATTGCGGAGATGAGTTTGAAAAGCAAACTTTGAAAAATGCTTTATGTAATGGCACGGATTACAAATCCGCGCCAGCGTGTGTTTTTACTACTGGTTCGGACATTTCGACTTCGCTCAATGTCCGTTCGCTGAGCGGAGTCGAAGCGAACCCATCCATATTGATTTTAATTGGTCCCGAAGGCGATTTTTCCCAAAAAGAAGTTGCACTTGCTGTTGAAAATGGTTTTGTTCCTGTCACTTTAGGCGAAACGCGTTTACGCACGGAAACGGCTGTGATTGTGGCGGTTCACACGGTTAGTTTGACATTGCAGCCTTAACAAAAGCGACAAACAACGGGTGCGGATTTTCTACTGTACTTTTATATTCGGGATGAAATTGTACGCCAATAAAAAACTTGTGTTTCGGAATTTCCATAATTTCTACCAAACCTTTTGAGTTTAGCCCTGTTGGCATCATTCCTGCATTTTCAAAAGCGTCTAAAAAGGTATTATTAAATTCATAACGATCCCGATGACGTTCAGAAATTTTAGATTTTTTGTAGATTTTTTTCGCCAAAGAATCGTCTTTCAAAAAACAATCTTCAGCGCCAAGTCGCATTGAGCCGACAAATCCGCTTGTTGTTCGTTGTTTTCCCAACAAGGCAATTACAGGATTTTGTGTGTTTTCGTCCATTTCGATAGAATGCGCATCTCGCAATTTCATCACATGACGTGCAAATTCTATCACGGCGCATTGCATACCCAAAGAAATTCCGAAAAACGGAATATTGTTCTCGCGAACATACTTTATTGCAACAATTTTTCCTTCTATTCCGCGTTTGCCAAAGCCCGGCGCAACAAGCACTCCAGACAATCCCTGCAACTGCTGTTTTACATTTTTTTCGTTGATTTTTTCGCTATCAAGCCATTTCACATTCACTTTGCAATTCAACGAAGTTCCTGCGTGAATAAAGGCTTCGGAGATGGATTTATAAGCATCTTTTAACTCTACATATTTTCCAACTAAGCCAATTGTTACTTCATGTTTTGGATTAAATAATTTTTTCAAAAATTCCGTCCAATCTTTCAAATCCGCGTCAGTCTTGGTATTCATACCGAATTTTTTCAGCACTTGAATATCTAATCCTTCATCTTTCATCATCAGCGGAACTTCGTAAATGGACTTCGCATCCATGCTTTCTATCACGCAAGATTTCTCAACATTACAGAATAATGCTATTTTACCGCGATTGCTATCCGAAAGTTTATGTTCGGTTCGACAAACCATGATATCGGGCTGGACACCTTGTTCCAACAGTAATTTCACAGAATGTTGCGCCGGTTTGGTTTTCAATTCGCCTGCTGCAGCGAGATATGGAATGTATGCCAAATGTATGCACAACGCATTTTTACCGAGTTCCAAGCGGAGTTGACGAATGGCCTCGATAAATGGCAAACCTTCGATATCGCCCACCGTTCCACCGATTTCGGTAATGACAAAGTCGTATTTTTTGTTTTTCCCTAAAAGCAAAATTCGATTTTTTATTTCATCGGTAATATGCGGAATGACTTGAACTGTTTCGCCTAAATACTCGCCCCTGCGCTCTTTTTCAATAACCGATAAATAAATTCGACCGGTGGTAACACTGTTGGCTTGTGAAGTTGGCACATTGGTAAAACGTTCATAATGTCCCAAGTCCAAATCCGTTTCCGCGCCGTCCTCGGTAACGTAGCATTCGCCGTGTTCGTATGGGTTCAACGTTCCAGGGTTGATGTTGATGTAAGGATCGAGTTTTTGAATGGTTACGGAATAGCCACGAGCAAGCAGCAATCGCGCCAAAGACGCGGAAATAATGCCTTTTCCCAATGAAGAGGCCACACCGCCAGTTACGAAAATGTATTTTGTTTTCATATCGAAATTTATTGAAATAAACTACAAAGATACGAAAAATTTCTGAATTTGCCCTGCTAAAAAAAAGCGCCAACGGTACAATTCCACTGACGCTCATTCACAACTTATTGTTATTATTTACGTTTTCGCTTTTATTTTACAATTATCTTTTGTGTGCTTTTTGCACCATTTGGTAATCTGATTTCAATAACATACATTCCCGCTTGGTTCGGTGCTATTATCGTTTGACTGCTTACCTGCTGATGTATCAAGCTACCGGTTACATTGTAGATACTAACAATTGCGTTGGCAACGCCTTCAGGCAAGTTGAAGTTCAACTCCTCACCGGCATTTACAGGATTCGGATACACTACTATTCTTACGTCTTCCTTAGGTAAGGCAACTCCAACATCAGGATTGGTGTAAGGGGTATGGAGCCCTACAATTAGCGTATGGATGAAGCCAATACGTCCGTAATAATACGGAACACCGGTTGTTTTATCTATTTCCACCAAACCTCCGTACAAAATACCGGAATTAGGACCTTGGCCTGCAAGTGCCCAAAACAATCTGCCCGTATTATGGTCGAATGCCATAGATTGAAGGTATTGGGCATAGACGTATCCGGTGTTGTAGAGATGTTGAATAGCACCTGTATTTTTGTCAATCTTAACAAAAGCTCCGGTGTTTAGGGCAGCGTACATGGTTCCGTCCAAGTCGCAGGCTAAACCTAAAATGAGTGAATTAACTGTGGCTATTTGAGTTAATACACCGGTATTCATATCCACAGTATATAATCTTGTTTGTGAAGGACCTGTCGGCTGCGCGGCATACATGGTTTGTGTGGAGTAGTCATAAGTCATTTCGTGTGCACATTCAGTAACAGCTACTCTACTAACTTCACTCCATGTTTCGGTATCAATTTTGACAAAATACCCGCTAATATCGTTATCATCTCTTTGTGAAAAGATGTAGAAATACCCATCCAAATATTCTCCTGACACGGTAACGTTATTGCCTTCCGAAAATTGTCCAAGTTGAGTAACAGTACTACTAAAAGTGCTGGTATTAAATTTTATAAAATGATCATCGGGTTCCGGATAACTCCATACGCTAAATCCAAATAAGGCGATATTTTCGTCAGAAGTTGCAAATATGGATCTTGTCATTCTATTGTTTGCAGGTTGTTGATCGCCTTCTAATTCAACTTCTATTTCAATAGTATAAGTACCTACAGTGGAGAAATCCGCTTTGAAATCGAACATATATTCAAAATGAACGAGCGAATAAATTGGTCCTTCGATGGTTTCTCTCGCTACTTCTACTCCATTAATTTTCAGTATTGCAGGAATGTTCGTGAGCGGCTTGCTTCCGTTGTTATATAGTGTTATCTTAATATCACCGGATAAATTCGGACCACCAGTTAACGGGCTGTCAATAGATCGAATTTGAATATCTTTATAGTCATAAGTATCAATAGACAGATCGTCCAAATGCCAACGATGTCCGACTTTTCCTTTATAAACGAATGCAATGTAAATATTTTTTCCAGCATAATGGTCGGACAGATTTACTTTATCCTCTAACCATTCATCTCTCACGTCTGATGGGCTCCAAGGGGTCCAAACTTCCACAAAATCTCCACTGGTAATATCGTTGCTTCCTTCCGATATCCACACGCCATTATAACCAAATTGCTGAGCGTCCGGAAGAGTTCCTACGGGGCCATAATTTTCGGAATCTTCATTATAACTCCAAAATCTTAAAATATAAGCATCGTCTCCCGTTGGAATGGCAAATTTTGGTGTTACTAACCAGCCTTCCTCATCCCTTATACTGAAATTATGAACTACATGAGCGTTTCCGCTATGTGGTCTAACAGCAGCTTCTCCAAACTCAATTCTTCTCCACATGTTTGGTAGTCCAGTAAAAGGTTCTATAGTCTCATCTATGTCTATGTTTTGCCAACAGTCGGTAGGAAATATTGGGTTTTCAAAGCCTTCTGTCCATGGAAAACTTGTAATAGGTTTATCACAGTCTGTAGGCGTGCTAAATGTGTGTGCAAGCGACCAACCGCTGGTTTCGCTGCCACAGCTGGCTTGCACATAAAAATCGTAGGTTGTTAATTCGTTCAAGTTTTGCAACACATACGGATTTACGTCAATATTACTTACAAGAATTCCTTCGGTTTCTACGTTAAACCCTGTTGCTCCATATTTCAAATTCCACAACGTTGCTTCGCCGGTTTCGTGCCATGACAATGTGGCGCTGAGTGCTGTGATATTTGTGGCGTTAAGTTGTGAAGGAGGGTTACACAATACCGGATTCGGCATAGTTTGAAACGTCCATGAAATGTCATATTCCAAATATTGAATGGCCTCTTTCGGAACTGTAACAGTATAGGTTTCGAACCAAGCAAAAGGGTCGTGAGTAATGGTAAGTACATTATCTTCAATACTTGCAGAAACATTACTTACAGCAGGAGAAATACTGATTGTCGATAAATCAGCTGCTGTAATATTGCTATTGAATATTACGGCAGGAATAGCTGTAATAGCTATATCTCCTTCTCCATTAGCCGGTGCAACCTCTGTTGCTATAATCGGGGACGATAACCCAATTATATAGGATCTATTTTCAAGATCGCCCAAATTGGTTAACGCTCCTGTAGCAACATTAATTTCGTACAGTCTAACCGTAGAGGTGGCACGATTTGTGCCTGTCGCGCTCGCCCAAAACAATCTTCCACTCGGTCTATCAAAATTCATGGATTGAGCAAAGTTTGGAGTAATTCCTGTGGCGCTAATCAATGTTGTTGTTCCATCTGTCATGTTAATGGATTTAAACTGTCCTGCAACACCTCCAAATGGACCTGCTACAGTAATTCCATACCAGTTTCCGCTTGGACTACATGCAACGACTTGAAAAAAATCATTTATCGTTAAAAAAAGAGTAACTCCACCGGTCGTTAAATCTAAGGTATAGATCTTGGTTTGCACATCTCCTCCTGTAAATGCACCTGACAGATCTTGTGTCACTAAGTACATTTCGTTAGTGGTGTAGTCATAAACCATGCCAATTGGAGTTTCAAACTGCGGTGTCAATGTAATAGTGCTTGTGGAAACTTCTGTCCAATCCTTTACGGATAGTTTTGAAAGACCCCAAGAACCCGTGGTGTTGGCCGAGGTGGTAGGTTGGGTTACCACGTAAAAATAACCTTGAGAAAATTGTCCCGCAAGAGGCATCGGTGTAGTTCCTTGAGTAGTAGGAGATGTTTTCACGGATTGAATTGTTCCCGGAGTGTTTGCATTAAGGGTTACAATGTCGAAATTGAGGCTACCGCCTGCATGGCTTCGTGCTCCAATAAATTGCTGTGCATTTGCTGTGGCAAGTAGTCCTGTCAAGATAAATAGTACAATTAGCTTTTTCATAATTTTTTTCGTGTTCATGTTTTTGAATATTTTAATTGGTTTCATAAGTACAAAGTTACAAAACTATTGCATAAAATAAAATAATCTTATGGACAAATATGGAAATTTAGCCAAAAAGGCTTCATTCACCACTTGAAAACACTTCATTTTCAAAACCTTTAAGTGACTTTAAATAATAATTAGGAGTTACTCCCGTAATTTCTTTAAATGCTTCGCGAAAAGCATATCGGGACTTAAAACCTACCATAAAAGCAACAGCTTCAATAGTATATTTTTCAGCGTTTGGATTTGAAAATAAACGTTGTGCTTCTCGTATTCGGTAAGTATTTAAAAATGAACGGAAATTTTTCTTTAAGGCATTATTAATCACATAGGAAACGTGTGTCTTGTTGGATTGCACCAACTTTGCAAGTTTGTCAATAGAAAATTCGGTATCGCAAATTATGGAAGTATCTTTCATGAATGTCAAGACTTTATCCAAAAGCTCGTCTTGCCTCTCATCAGTAAGCATGCTTTTTCTATGTTTTTCAGATTCTTTTTCAGATAATTGATCTTGAAGCTCAATAATTTCAAGATTCTTTTTAAATAACACTTTGTAACTTCTGTCCAATTTTCTTTTTTGAAAAAAAACAAATAGTAATATACCGCTTACCGATAGTAGAACTATCAATAAAATAAAGTGTATAATTTGCTGAAGATGAATTGTTCGGTCTTTAATTTGCTGCTCAATAACAAGCAGCTCTATTTCTTGATTCGCCTTCGAAATCTCATACAGATGTTGCAATTGGTTAATTTCTCCAAATTTTTCGGTGTTAAATACCGAATCCTTTATGGCAGTGTGCATTTCAAAATATTCTAAAGATTTTTTATAATGTCCTTTCGTTTTTTCTATCTTTGACAAAAGGAGGTAGTTTTTTGCCAACGTTTGAAAGAAATTATTTTTCTTTGCAATAACATTCGATAAATTGATGTAATGCAAAGCTTTATCAATTTTGTTCATTTCAAAATGCAAATCCCCCAAATTTGATAAATACATAGCTTCTGATGCTAAATCATTATTCTTCCTTGCTTCATCCAATGCAATTCTTACATAATAAAAAACAGAATCATATTGTTTTTCATTGTAGTAAACCAATGCAATATTATTCATTATGGAGCTAAAAATGATATTGTTATGCTTCTTGCTAATTTGTAAAGCCTGATCAAGAAAGAAAAACGCGCTATCAGCATTTCCAATTTTTGCTTCCGCAGATCCTAAATTATTTAAAATACGCACAATAACTATTGTGTCTTGACTCAAACCCAATGCTTTTGTATAATAAAGCTTTGCTAAATCATGTCTGTTAAAACGATGGTAAATATTTCCAATACTGTTGTATATTCTTGGCTGATATGATTCATAATTCGCTTTTTCACATAAGGTTAACGCTTTAATCAAAAAATCGTAAGATGTGCGATGATCATATAAACTTTGATAGATCAATGCTGATTGGTAATACGCTTTAACCATTCTTTCCTGTTGTTCAATATCTGAGCCTTTTACAGGAGTGTTTATTATTAAGCTATAACAAATTAAAGCGGTATCTATACTACTTTTGCTACGAAAATAATTGGCAGTATCTAAGAGTTCTTGTTGTGAAAGATGTTTGAAACTTGAAATAATATCATTGTTAGGAGATAAAGGGTTTTGTCCTTTGATGATGAATACTAAAGAAAAAACAAAGGAAAAAATAAAAAAGAGCTTCTTCATTTTTGATTTTTTCTACAAAGATACAAAAAAAATAGTATCTTTGTATCCTAAAATCAAAAAAATCATGGCAGACGACCAAAAAATTATCTTTTCGATGGTAAACGTTTCCAAAACGTTTCCGCCGTCGAAACAAGTGCTTAAAGACATTTACATCTCGTTTTTTTACGGTGCGAAAATCGGAATTATCGGCTTAAACGGCTCGGGAAAATCCACGTTGTTACGCATTATTGCGGGCGAGGAAAAATCGTTTCAAGGTGAAGTACATTTTTCGCCCGGTTATCGCGTAGGATACCTTCCGCAAGAGCCTGTTTTGGACGAAACAAAAACGGTTCGCGAAATTGTTGAAGAAGGCGTTCAAGACGTTGTGAATTACCTCAAAGAATACGAAGCCATCAATGCCAAATTCGCCGAACCGATGAGCGATGACGAGATGAACAAACTCATCGAACGTCAAGGCGAACTTACAGAATTGCTCGAACAGCACGACGCTTGGGAGTTAGACACCAAACTCGGTCGCGCGATGGATGCGCTGAACTGTCCGCCCGAAGAACAATTGGTGAAAAATTTGTCGGGTGGCGAAAAACGTCGTGTAGCCTTGTGCCGCTTGCTGTTGCAAGAACCTGAAATTTTGCTCTTAGACGAACCTACCAACCACTTGGATGCAGAGAGCATTCAATGGCTCGAACTTCACTTGCAGCAATACAAAGGCACGGTTATCGCCGTAACGCACGACCGCTACTTTTTGGATAATGTGGCTGGCTGGATTTTGGAGTTGGATAGGGGAGAAGGCATCCCTTGGAAAGGCAATTACAGTTCTTGGCTCGACCAAAAAACTACGCGAATGGCGATGGAGGAAAAAACAGAATCGCGTCGCAGAAAAACATTGGAACGCGAATTGGAATGGGCACGCATGGCACCGAAAGCCCGTCACGCCAAGGGAAAAGCGCGTTTGAATGCTTACGAAAAAATGTTGGCCGAAGATGGTAAACAGAAAGAAGAACGTTTGGAAATTTATATCCCCGATGGTCCGCGTTTGGGAACGAATGTGATTGAAGCCATCAATGTTTCCAAGGCTTTTGGCGATAAATTGTTGTACGAAAATTTGAATTTTTCGCTACCTCCTGCGGGAATTGTCGGTATTATCGGACCAAATGGCGCGGGAAAAACCACGCTATTCCGCATGATTATGGGTTTGGAAAAACCCGACAACGGCGAATTTAAAATCGGCGAAACCGTGAAAGCCGCTTACGTTGACCAACAACACGCAAGCATTGACCCCGAAAAAACTGTGTGGGAAGTGGTGTCGGAAGGCAACGAACAAATTCGTTTGGGTGGACAATTGGTCAATTCTCGTGCCTATGTGTCGCGCTTTAATTTTGGCGGATCAGATCAAGGGAAAAAGGCAGGCGTACTTTCAGGTGGTGAGCGTAATCGCTTACAGTTGGCGCTAACACTGAAATCGGAGGGTAATGTATTGCTGCTTGATGAGCCAACGAATGATATTGATGTAAACACACTTCGCGCATTGGAAGAAGGGTTGGAAAACTTTGCAGGTTGTGCCGTAATTATTTCGCACGACCGCTGGTTTTTGGATCGTGTTTGCACGCATATCCTCGCATTTGAAGGCGATTCGCAAGTATATTTCTTTGAAGGAACCTATTCCGAATACGAAGAAAACAAGAAAAAACGCTTGGGCGATGTAACTCCAAAACGTTTCCGTTATAAAAAACTGATGGTGTAAAAAACATGAGTATTTGGCTCGAAATATTAGGAATAATACTATTAGTAATCGGCACAATCTTTTGTGTATTACCGATAATTCCGGGGCAAATCTTAACATTCGGCGCGCTTGTATTACGATATTTTTATTCAACCAATCAAAGCGAAGCATTTCCGATAATCATGTTAGTACTATTAGTTGCATTGATTGTTGTAACCATTTTAGATTATGTTGTACCGGCTTGGGTTGTCAGAAAAAAAGGAGGTTCTAAATATGGTTCGTGGGGCGCTTTCATAGGAATGCTTATCGGCATTATATTCACTCCAATCGGCATGATAGCCGGCATGATGCTCGGCGCATTTATCGGAGAAATGATTGCGAATAGCGACGATATCGAAAAAGCATTAAGAATTTCAGTAATGACTTTTTTTGGATTTTTGCTTTCCGTGGGATTAAAATTAACTTACGCTATCGCTTGCTGGTGGCTTTTTTTTACGATGTAAACACTTTTTCAAAATAAAATAACAATACGATGAACTACGCCCAAATCCCAAGCCCCTGCTACGTTTTAGACGAAGCCCTTTTGAAAAAAAATCTGCAATTAATTGATAGCGTTCGGAAACGTGCGAATGTTGAAATTATTTTAGCATTCAAAGGTTTTGCGATGTGGAGTGCATTTCCGATTTTGAATGCATTCGGATTTCAACGCGCTACGGCGAGTTCGTTGGCAGAAGCGCGTTTGGCGATGGAGGAAATGGGCGATTTTGCGCATACTTATGCGCCGGTTTATACGGATCATGATATTGATGAAATTGCAGCGCTGAGCTCGCATTTAACGTTTAATTCGCTGTCGCAATATGAACGTTTTTCAACACGTGCAAAATCGGCGAACAAAGCCATTTCATTGGGTTTACGTGTTAATCCGGGATTTTCCGAAGTAGCAACGGATTTATATAATCCATGTGCTAAAGGCTCACGTTTGGGCATCACATCCGAACTTCTAAAAATGTTGCCCGAAGGTGTGGAAGGCTTGCATTTTCACGCCCTTTGCGAATCCGATTCGCATGATTTGGCAAAAGTTTTGAACGCTCTTGAACAACGTTTCGGACACTTTTTACCAAAATTAAAATGGCTCAATATGGGCGGAGGGCATCTGATGACACGGAAAGGCTACGATATCGAATTTTTGATTGAGCTTCTGAAAAATTTCCAAAATAAATACCTAAACCTCAAATTGATTTTAGAGCCGGGCTCCGCTTTTGCCTGGGAAACGGGTGTTTTGGTAAGCACAGTAGAAGACATCGTGGAAAATCACGGACAAAAAACTGCAATTTTAGATGTTTCGTTCACAGCACACATGCCCGATTGTTTGGAAATGCCGTACAAACCGAAAATTTTGTCTGCATTGGATAATCCCGACACCAATTTTCCAACGTATAGAATGGGAGGAAACTCGTGTTTGGCAGGTGATTTCATGGGCGATTGGTCATTTGAAAAACCGTTGAAAATTGGTGATAAAATTGTGTTCAACGACATGATCCATTACACCATGGTGAAAACTTCGATGTTTAACGGTGTGAAACATCCATCAATCGGCATTTGGCGAGAACAAACAGGTTTTGAATTGGTTCGTGAATTTTCTTACGAAGATTATCGTAATCGTTTGTCTTAATGGTGAGTTCGACGTTTAGGTTGAGTGCGTTCCGGCAATAACTTTCTGCAATATTCCGAAAAATCCATTTTGAAATCTTCAAAATCTTTGATACTCGCAAGTTTTTTCTGCTCAACCTGAACGACCAAAAATACGCCTTCCACTTGGGTTAAGTCGTTGTATAACTTTTCTTTCAATGCCAAAAAACGATGATCATTCAATCCGTTTTCGAACTGCACCAAAAACCAAAAATCCATTTCGGGATAATTTGAAAACAATCGCACAGCTTCATTCTTATTTCCAATAAGATGATACGAACATTGTTCTATTTCTGAAACGTACATGTAACAAGGAAAATCAACAATTTGTTCATCTTCGTATTTTTCAAAATCAAGTGTTTTTGCCAATTCGATGTCAAAAAATTTATTGATGAAATGTGCTAAATTATAAGCTTTCAACAACGGACTTAGGATTCCAAAATACGCCATTCCATCCAAAACAATTTCTATGCGACCGAGTTTGAGCATTTTGTCTAAATTATGCGATTTTACTTAATTTTTTCTGCCAATTCCACGCGCTTAATGTCATTTCATCCAATGTTTTTTCGGCTTTCCAACCCAATTCCTCATTGGCAAATTTCGGGTCTGCCCAAATTTGTTCGATATCTCCTGCACGACGACCAACGATTTGGTAATTCAATTTTTGTCCCGATGTTTTTTCAAAACTTTTTATCACCTCTAAAACGCTAAAACCTTTGCCTGTTCCAACATTAAAGAATTCGATTGATTTTTTTTGCTGATTTTTCAACATGCGATTGAGTGCAACAACGTGCGCTTTCGCTAAATCCACAACATGAATGTAATCGCGGATGCACGTGCCATCCGGCGTGTTGTAATCATTTCCAAATACCGATAATTTTTCGCGAATACCGGCTGCGGTTTGTGTGATAAACGGCATTAAATTATTCGGTACACCAATCGGAAGTTCGCCAATCATCGCGGCTTCATGTGCTCCGATTGGGTTGAAATATCGCAATGAAATCACCTTAATTGAAGTCGCTTTTGTGCAATCGGATAAAATTTCTTCAGCAATCTGTTTGGAGTTTCCATATGGTGATTCAGCAGGTTGCAAAGGGCATTGCTCGTTTACAGGCAATGTTTTCGGCTGTCCGTAAACGGTGCAGGATGACGAAAATACAATCGGTTTTATGTTATGCTGTACCATATTTTCCAGCACATTTAACAATGAACATAAATTATTTTTATAGTAAAACAACGGCTTTTCAACAGACTCGCCAACTGCTTTGCTTGCCGCAAAATGAATAACGGCTGTAATATCCGAATGTTTTGTAAACAACTGTTTGCACACCTCTTCATTTGCTAAATTTACCAATTCAAATATCGGTTTTTTCTGTGTAATTTCAGCAATTTGCTGAATTACATTTTCGTTCGAGTTGGATAAATCGTCGGCAATCACGACTTCAAACCCACTGTTTTGAAGTTCAACAACGGTGTGGCTTCCGATAAATCCGGCACCTCCTGTAACCAAAATTTTTGACATAATATTTTTTTGCAAAGATACAAAAAAAAATTTATTCGTGTTCTCCATTCTCATTTTTTTTTGTATCTTTGTACAATGAAGAAATTATTAAAAAACGACCTCACAACTTTAATGCTACGCATTGGTATGCTCTACGTGATTTTATTCATCACGCAAGTGTTGTTTTATGTCTACAATCAAAGTTCGTTGGGCTCCATGTCGTTTTCGGAAGGAGTTAGATTGTTTCAAGGAAGTTTGAAATTTAATACGATTTCGATTTTATATCTCAATGGATTTTATTGTGTTTTAGCATTGCTTCCGTTTCGGTTTAGAGCGCATAAATATTACCAAAAAACGCTGCTTTGGCTGTTTATTATATCCAATTCGATTGGAATTATTGTGTTGAATTTAATGGATATTGAGTATTTTTACTTTGCACACAAACGGTTGACCAGCGAGGAATTTCATTTTTTGAGCAACAATACGAACAATGCAGGTGTTGTTTGGGAAGTATTAAAAAGTCGTTTCGACCTCCTTATTATCGGCGTTTTGCTGATTTGGGGTATGGTTTGGACGTATCGAAAAATTCCGTATTTCCCAACAGATATTCCGAAAAAAATCTTGTATTATCCGATTTGCACGGTTGTTTTGTGTCTTTCGGTTTATGTGATGATTATGGGCATTCGCGGAAGTTTTTCTCATGCTGTAAGACCTTACACATTGAGCAATGCCGTGTATTATTGCAGTTCGCCGCAACAAGCGAATTTGATTTTGAGCAATCCGTTTTGTGTGTTGCGAACATCGAGTAATAAAACAATTGAAAAGCCTGTATTTTTCAGTGACGAAGAATTACTAAGCATTTTTTCTCCAAATCACAGAACTTCTGAATTCTTCTATAATCTCGGCAAACGGAACATTGTAATTTTTATTTTGGAAAGTTTCAGCAAAGAGCACTCCAAATTTTTATGTCCGGAAATTTTTCCCGACCACCCCGGATTTACGCCATTTTTGGATAGTTTGATGCAAGAAGGTTACACATTTTTTAACGCATTTTCCAACGGACGAAAATCTATTGAAGCCATGCCGTCGATTTTGGCCTCCATTCCATCTTACAGAACACCGTTTGTCTTACTCCCGCAATCGCTTGGAAAAATGGAAGCTTTGCCTTTCCTGCTTTCAAACGAGGGTTATCACACGGCATTTTTTTGTGGTGCAGAGGCTAATTCAATGGGGTTCGAGGCCATTGCCAAACTCACAGGTATTCAACATTTGTACACTCGCGAAACCTACAAATCCGCAGGATTTCCAATCAATCGCAACACCGACGAATTGTGGGGAATTTACGACGAGCCTTTTTTCGAATATATGAATCAGGTCATCAACCAAATGCCGCAACCATTCTTTTCTACGGTGTTTACGTTGAGCTCGCATCATCCTTACACGTTACCCGCAACATTTAAAGACAAAGCTCCCAAAGGTTGGACGCCTGTTCAGCCCACTGCGGCTTACACGGATTATTCCATTCGTCAATTTTTCGACAAAGCAAAACACGAACCATGGTTTGAAAATACAATTTTTGTGTTTGTAGCCGATCATGCATCAGCTGAGGTTTATTCGAACGAGTATCGCGGTCCTCGCGGAAATTCGGCGATTTTTCAATTTATTTATACTCCCGATAATGCTTTGAAAGGACAGCAAAATCAAGTATCTCAACAATTGGATTTAATGCCGACGTTGTTGGGCTTGATTGGTTATGAAAAACCATTTTTTGCTTTTGGCCGCGATGTATTCAACCAGTCTCACCGACTTCCGCTTGCAACTAATTTCGTAGGACAAACCTACCAATGTATCACCGACTCCATCACCATTTATTTCGATGGTGAAAACGTGGTTTCGACCTACAAAAATATCAGAAATCCCGAACAGGAAGCCATTGCGGAACGGCATCTCAAGGCAATTTTGCAGACCTATTATCAGCGATTACATGAGAAAAACTATGTGTACAGACCAAATGAAACCGAATAATATAATGGGTGCTTTTTTTTTAAGACGTTGCACGAAAAACAAAATGCTTCTCACATCCTGCATTTCCATACTGAATGGCATTGGATTCTATCGTCGATTAAGAAAAATCATAATATAATACAACAAGGCTGCCAACGAACTCAATGCTGCAACCACATAAGTATAGGCAGCAGTTCGCAAAGCAGACTGGGCTTTCGGGTGATTTTCCGGCGAGGTGATATTATGTGCAGAAAGCCACACCAAGGCGCGTTTACTCGCATTGATTTCCACAGGAAGCGTAATAAAACTGAATAAGGTCGTGGTCGCAAAAAGAATAATACCGATGAGCAACAATTCCGGAAATCGTTCTACCAGCAGAATTCCCGCCAACAGCACCCACTGCATCCAACGCGAAGCAAAACTCACCACAGGCACCAAATTCGAACGCATGCCCAACCAAACATAGGCATGAGCATGTTGCACAGCGTGTCCGGCTTCATGTGCGGCTACGGCTGCAGCAGCCACATTGTTACCGTAATACACCTCTTTGCTGAGATTGATAGACTTGGTAATTGGGTTGTAATGGTCGGTCAATTGTCCGTTGATACAGGTTATTTTTACATCACGAACATCGGATTCGTTCAACATTTTTTCGGCTACATCTTTTCCGGTTAAACCGTAATTAACAGGGATTTTAGAATATTTTTGAAATTTAGATTTCAACGAATGGCTAACCAACCAACTCGCGAGAATGGTTAGTCCGAAAACAATCCAAATAATTGGAATGCCGTTTACGTGCAGTGGAATGTCTTGCATGTTTTTTGTGTTTAATTTTGTAGTGCAAAGATACGAAAAAAAAACGAGTTTTTCAACTATCTATTAATTTTTCCAAACGTTCATTCATTCCTGCAATTATTTTTTTCAATTCGTCAATTTCATTTTGCATAATGTGTGCATGGTGTACAACATTTGGATTTTCGCTTTTTACAATGCGCTTGCCTTTCATCACGCCAAGATTAAACTCAAACGAAGTTTCTGCCAATGTTGGAAGTCCCGAAAATAAAATCTCGTCGAGCAAACGGCCTGTTGATTCTATAATTTCGGGCTCGATGGTGTCTACATCCATTGAATTTATGGTGACAATGTTGTTTGATAGTTGTTTTAACTTTGCAAATGTTTCTACGATAGCGATTGTAGTTTGTGTGGCTTGCGGACTTTTGAGAATGGTTGCGAGCATATACAAACCTTTTTCGGTGAATGCTGTTGGAAAAGCAGACGAATGTTTTAAACGCTCGAACCGATCAAAATTTTTGATCAGTTCAATTTTTTCATCCTGAGATGTTTCCAACACATATCCTTCAGGAAACTTGTCGGGATTGTTTTTAATTGCCTGATTAATTTCTCGTGTTTCCACTCCATAAAGTTCGGCAACGTCATTACTTAAAATAACGTTTTCGTTTCTAATGCAAATGATTTTATCATTCACATCCGGTAATTTGATTAAATTTTCCATAATATTGATTTTTTTTGATTAATAATTTGCAAAATTATGCAAAAAACAAACACAAATCGAAAATTTTAAGTTAAAAAGTGTTAATCCTTAACAAACTTTAACTAAAACTTCGCAAACACCAGAAAAATAAAGACATTCAAAAAATAACAATTCGCCAAAATCCAAGTTGAATTTTAGCAAATTGTTAAAATGGCTTCGACATTACAATGTTATTTTTTGTAGTTTTTCGACGGACGGAACATCACGCCAAGCCCATTTATCAACCACAACGCCGTTTTTCAACAAGATTAATCCCGGATTGGAACGTACAATGGCTTTGATGGATTTATCATCCGAATAAAAAATATCCAAATCGCTACGACCAACTTTTTGTTTGAATTTTTCAACGGCTTCGCCCGTAACATTCAAATCAAACAAAAACATAAACATATAGCCGTTTTCCCTCGCAAAATCTTGCAAAGCAAAGATTTTTTTCATGTTTTTCAAGTTTGCTTTTTGCACGTCGTATATCGCTACAATGAAGACATAATCCGGAAAAGAGGCCACAAAATTTGCCACATCTTGACCATATTCGTTGTTCTGATCAAAGATCGGAATCATGAGATTTGGCGGATTTGGATCGTTGATTTGCATGTCCACAAATTCCCAGTTTGTGGCAATATCCGCAGGCAAATTTTTAGAATCGAATTCGTGAATTTCTTGCGTTTCTTTGTTTTTGTATTGGAACAGATAGGTTACAGGTTCTGTTCTCGGCGGGTTAAGTTTTGCACCTTTTTTCCAGTCCATAAAGTCGATAACCGGTAAATGGCGCAGGTTGTAGAATTGAAAACCGAAAAATAAAACAGCCGTTACAACAACAATCAACACCTCATCTTTGAGACTAAATGTGTTGCGAATGCGGTATCGCCCAAAAAATAAAATCACCACCAAAATATTCAGCACGATATTTTTGTAAAACGTTTGCCAATTGGTCAATGTAATGGCTTTTCCGAAACAGCCGCAATCGGTAATTTTATCGGAATAAATGGTCGCATCAAGCAATGTCGTTACCGTAAAAAACGCCATCATCAAAACGGTGATCCACGCCATAAACGGAATGCGAATATTCAAAATCAAGGCTGCACCAACCACAAATTCCGTCGCAATTAAAATAAGCGCAAGTGGCATGGATAGCGGATTTGCCCATACCGTACCATACGCAGCAAAGTAGTCGAAAATTTGATATTGTGTACCGAGCGGGTCAACGCCTTTCACGAAACCCGAAAAAAGAAACAATGCACCAACCAGCGTTCGTGCAATGGTTACAAGGGTTTTGTTGAAATTGTTGCGATATAAAATCGCCAATACAAAAAACAGACACAGCGTAACTAAGAAAAGCGGTTCAAAATTTTTCGCATATACACAGATAACGCCTAAAATGATGGTCGAAACCAAAATAAAGGAAGGGATGATCGTGTGGTTTAGGATTTTTTTCATGGGTTTTATTTTTTTGTTTGTCCTGTAGAGACGCACGGCCGCGCGTCTCTACATTTTTATTAACGCAAAAACAGCATAATTCATCATATCGTAATAATTCGCATCAATCCCTTCAGAAACAAGGGTTTTTCCGCTGTTATCTTCAATTTGTTTGATGCGGAGAATTTTTTGGAGAATAATATCAACAAATGAACATTGTCGCATATCGCGCCATGCTTCGCCGTAATCGTGATTTTTGTTCATCATCAAATCGTGGGCTTGTTTGGCGTATTTGTCGTAGTATTCGAGGGCTTTTTCGAGCGATAAATCGGCTTTATCGCTATCGCCCAATTCGAGTTGAACGAGTGCCATAATCGAATAATTGACAATGGCGATAAACTCACCACGAATATCTTCGTCAACTTTCTGAACGCCACTTGTCTGAATGCTTCGAATGCGGTTGGCTTTGATGAAAATCTGATCGGTCATCGACGGTAGGCGCAGAATACGCCACGCACTTCCGTAGTCGCGCATTTTTTTCTCGAAAAGCGCACGGCATTCGGCAATTACGGCGTAGTATTCTTGACTTGTATTCATGCGCTATTGAGGATGTTTTGCCATTCGTTTTTCGATAACTTCGGACCTACAACTTGCACCACTTCGCCCGCTAATTTAGCACCCAAATTCCCACAGGACTTCAAATCCATGTCAGTCATCAAACCATACAAAAAGCCTGCTGCATAAGCGTCTCCGGCGCCGTTGGTGTCGATAACTTTAATGTCGTTTGGTGCATTGATACGTTCAACTTGGTCTTTATGTTGAACTAACGAGCCTTTTTTGCCGATTTTCACAATGGCGTATTCAACGTGTTTTGCAAAATACGCCAACGCCTTTTCAGCGGATTTTCCACAAAAGGCGTGAGCTTCGTCTTCATTGGCAAACAAAATATCGACATAATTTTCGACCATTTCCGTTAAGAATGGTAAATTTTCTTCCACAACGTTGTAACTCGCCAAATCAAGCGAAACGCGACATTCCATTTGTTTAGCCAACTGAATTGCAGTGCGAATTAAGTCGTAATTTTGCACCAAATACCCTTCAATGTGAAAATAGTCGTAACCTTCAAAAAGTTCTAACGACAAGTAATTTGCCGAAAGTTCAATCGCCGAACCGAGATAAGTTGCAAACGTGCGTTCAGAATCCGGACTCATCAACGTTATAGCCGTTCCTGTTCCGACTGTTCCTGTGAAAAGCTTAGGTTTTATGCCATTTTCAAGCATATCCGTTTTGAAAAACTCGCCATATTTATCAGCACCTACACAGCCCACAAAACTCGCATTTCCGCCCAAATTGGCAATTCCATTAAGAGTGTTGGCAACAGAACCTCCCGACGCAAGCGTGTACGGCGAAGTTTTGAAATACTCCAAAATTCGCTGTGCACGCTCCAAATCGACCAATTGCATACTACCTTTCGGAAGTTTCAATTCGTCAAGTTGACTGTCGTTTTCGAGTTGAATAACGATGTCAACGAGAGCATTCCCGAGACCAAGGATTTTTTTCATGACAGATTATTCCACAGGAAACACAGGCATTTGCGGCATTTGTGGCAGAACGCTTTCGTCTACAGTGAGTTCGGTTCTGATACCGCTTTCGCCACCTGATCCGCGAGGAATTGCGAACGCTGAAAAAATGCTCAACGTGCACAAGGCAATAGCCAACGTCCACGTGGCTTTTTCGAGAAAATCGGCGGTTTTTCGAGCGCCCATAATTTGTGTTCCTGCCCCACCAAATGTTTGCGAAAGCCCGCCACCTTTAGGATTTTGAACAAGTACGCTGATCCCTAAAAAGAGACAGCAAAAGAAAATAAGAACGGAAAAAGTGATGTAAAGTCCCATTATTTTTTTGTTTTTGGTTTATGATTATTAGATTTTGAATTTATTGTATTTGTTGTTTTTGTCGATTTTATTTGTTTGCTGAGATGTGCAAAATGTTCGGCTTTTTCGGGATATTTTTTACCCAAAGCCTTGTATATTTCACGAGCCTTTTCAGGTGCTCCCTGAGCCACATAAAGAAGTGCCAACGTTTCGCTTGTTACATCAAAATTTTCACGCATACTATTCTCCTCCTTGATTTTCCAATGCGATAGTCTGCTAATCTCCAAATCATCCATTTTGGAAATTTTCGGATTTGTCGCAATCACTTTATCAATAAGGGCTTTATGTTTTGGTGTTTCCGAAAAATCCACGTCGACCATTTCTGTTTTGCGAATTTCGAGCAAACGTTCGTTGACTTTTGCTAATGTTTCTTGTCGCAGTTGCTCAAGCAAAAAATCTTCTGAAGTTTGGGTTTTTGGAAGTTTGATTTGAGTAACTGCGGAAGGTTTGGGCTCTTGTAAATTCAGCAATTCCGAGATGGTTTTATTTCGGAAGGTTGTTTGGTGCGAGATTGCTGGGTATTGGGTACGAGGTTTGATCGTCTCGACTCCGCTCGACGATCGGTGGCTGAGCGTAGTTGAAGCCACCTCGTACCTCGTGCCGCTCTCCTTCGCTAAAATTTCATCCACTTGCTCAACCGCACATTTCAATCTTTGACGATTATTCACACAAATAGCCGTGTAAGGCAAACGCGTATCAAACGTATCTTCTTCCAAACGCCTTAAATTCAGTAAATACAAAATCTGTGCCGTTTGGCAATACGGATAGTCTTCGATCAAATTTTTCAATTCGATCAGGCTATTCACGCTCATTTGCGAGTAGTCGGTTAATATGTTTTGTAAATGTTTGTCAGTCATTTTAACTTGCAAAGATACGAAAAAAAATCGAAATGAAAAAATATTTCGATTTTTTAATTAGATTTCCGTAAATAAAGGTGAGGTATGTCTTGCCTCTATTTATTTCAATGCTTCGCGAACCTTTGCCTCTAACTCATCCATCAATTCAGGATTATCGTTGAGCAATTGTTTTACCGCATCGCGACCTTGTCCCAATTTTGTGTCACCGTAACTAAACCAAGACCCGCTCTTTTTGATGATGTTGTAATCAACGCCCAAATCCAAAATTTCGCCGACTTTGGAAATGCCTTCGCCGTAAAGCAAATCAAATTCTGCGGTGCGGAACGGAGGAGCCACTTTGTTTTTTACGATTTTGACTTTTACGCGGTTTCCGATCACATTTTCGCCTTCTTTAATTTGCGTCTGACGGCGAATATCCACTCGCACGGAAGCATAGAATTTCAACGCATTTCCGCCTGTTGTAGTTTCGGGATTTCCAAACATTACACCAATTTTTTCGCGCAATTGGTTGATAAATATGCAGCAAGCGCCTGTTTTACTGATCGTTCCGGTGAGTTTCCGCAACGCTTGCGACATCAAACGCGCATGAAGACCCATCTTGGATTCGCCCATTTCGCCTTCGATTTCGCTTTTCGGAGTAAGTGCTGCCACAGAATCGATAACGATAATGTCGATAGCGCCCGAACGAATGAGATTTTCAGCAATTTCTAAGGCTTGCTCGCCATTGTCAGGTTGCGAAATCAACAGATCTTCGATGTTTACACCCAATTTTTGAGCATAAAAGCGGTCAAACGCGTGTTCGGCATCAATAAATGCAGCAATACCGCCATTTTTCTGAACTTCGGCAATCGCATGGATCGCCAATGTGGTTTTACCCGAAGATTCCGGTCCGTAAATTTCAACAATACGCCCTTTCGGGAAACCGCCAATACCAAGCGCTGCATCCACGCCGATAGAGCCTGTGGAAATCACTTCTACTTTTTCAACAGCATGGTCACCCATTTTCATAATTGCGCCCTTGCCGTAAGATTTTTCAATTTTATCCAACGTGAGCTGAAGTGCTTTTAATTTTTCTGCTTTGTTGATTTGTTCAACATTTTCTTCTTTTTTCCCCATGATTTTTTTAATTTTTTAATTTGTTGTTGCAAAGTTACGCCGAATTTTTGAAAAAAAAAAGCGAAAAATTGTTAAAAAGTGTTAAATTTGTCAAAAAAATGTTAAAAGTGTTAAATTTTCTTTCTCGAACACAAATTTTGAAACTTTTAGCTCGTTATTTCCAAATTTTTGCCTCAAAATTTTGTTGGTTCGTTTTTTATTTGTATTTTTGCACTTTGTTTGTAAAAAAATATATTATCTATTAAATTAATTAAATCCATGAAACATTTTTCCTTGTTTCTTTTCTTTTTTGTTTTCCTTTTTCTTACCTATCATTCCGAAGCACATCATCACCACGGTCATGGTCATTCACATACCGACACTTTAGTTCACGGCACCCGCTCCCGCCCCGATGGCGAG
>JAIRRI010000020.1 GCA_031256055.1 Bacteroidales bacterium | reverse complement strand
ACAACCTTACTTCTTTCTCCAATAGGTTACAGGGCAACTTATGTATGGGATACAACTTTAAGTACGCGTTTTGGTATTGAACCTAACGAACATTGGTTACAAACGTTTGGTCCTATGGCGATGTTGACCAATAGATACAAAGTGAATGAAGATATTACATTGCGTTCGAAATTAGAGGTATTTGTAAATCTTTTGGAAATGAAAGAGCCGTTTGTAACTGTGGATTGGCAATTTAATATCGATTTTCGACTTTCCAAATATTTTACATTAAGTTTTGAATCTTGGGTGATTTATGATCCTAATGTATTCTTTGCCACCAATAGAAAAGGAGATGTTTTAGATAGACCTCATCGCAGAGTTCAGTACCAACAAAGTTGGATGTTAAGATTTGTTCATCGATTTACCAATTAACTCTGCCAAATTTCCCAAGCCCGATCGGCTTGCAAATGCAGCATTTCGAGACCGTTTTTTATCACAGCACCTTGCGCTTTGGATTTTTGAAGAAACAGGGTTTCTGCAGGTGTATAAACCAAATCATAGCACAAAAAATCCAGTGTGATTTTTTCATAAGGCAAATCCGCACAAGTATCAGTATTTGGTGCCATTCCAAGCGGTGTGGTGTTGATTAAGATATTGGCTTCAGCAAATCCATTTTGATGAAGGTCTTGATACGTCAGTATTTCCGAATTTTTTTGGCGAGCCACAAATTGATATGGAATGTTGTGCTTTCGCAAAACAGACGCTACAGCCATTGCAGACCCACCTGTACCAAGGATCAGCGCGGAATGATGATGTGGTTTTAACAACGGTAAAAAACTTTGTTCAAGTCCAAAAACATCGGAATTGTAACCGATCAATTTTCCGTCTTTTTCAAATTTGATCACGTTTACGGCGCCTGCCTCGCTTGCAGATTGGTCTAATCCATCTAAATACGGTATCACAGTTTTTTTGTGAGGAATTGTTACATTCAAACCACACAAATTGGGATGAGTTTTCAGAAATTCGGAAAATTCCGAAATATCTGCAATTGGGTACAATTCGTAAGCATGGTCATGAAAATTTTCACGCTCAAATTTTTCCGAAAAATAATCTTTCGAAAAGGATATTTTCAGCGGGAAACCGATAAGCCCATATCGTTTCACGACTTTTTCTTTGAAAACATTTTGGCGATAAGTTGAATGCCAAGTACGAGTACAATGCCAAATACGCAAGCCATAATCGCTTCTTTGGTCATAGCACTTTTCGCGTAAGGACCGTAATCATGATTAAACTCAAAAACCGACGGCAAAACATTTACAGGAGGATCTGGGTAAGGTATTTTTTGAGCATTGAGGGAAAAAGTTGTAGAAACTTTCCAAGGCCAAATAATTCTTAACGAACCGATGATAAAACCCGTCAGTAAAGCCACTGTCAAGTCATGATACTTTTTCAACAGCCACGACAAAAAGTTTGAAAACAGAATTAATCCCGTCAAACATCCTGCTGCAAATACGGCTATATAAGCTATATCCAGCGTGTTTACAGCATTAACAAACGTGTAATAAGCGCCCATCAAAAGCAAAACAAATGTACCCGAAGTACCCGGAAGAATGAACGCACAACTTGCCAACACTGCACAAATGAACAGATACCACAAAGGAACAATCGTCGTTGTGCCATGCGTATTAATCGGCAATAAGCAAGCCAAACCAATTCCGACAAGAGCCAACAAATAACAAGCCCATGTCCATTTCGAAACTTTTTTATACACCAAAACAACCGACGCAATAACTAATCCGAACACAAAAGCATAAAACGGAATCGGATAATGCGCCAACATATATTTTACTGCACTGGCTGTAGCCCCTATCGCTATTACCATTCCAAGTACCAAGACTACAATAAAATTACCGTTCAACGCTGTCCAAAAATCGGAAATGCGTTGTTTACAAGTTTTCTTTCCAAGCAGTTGTTTGAATGCCGGAAATGCACCTTTGATTGTATTGAGTAATTCTTCGTAAATGCCGACAACAAAGGCAATCGTGCCTCCCGATATACCGGGGAGAAATTCAACGGCACCCATAGCTATACCTTTCAAATTAAGGGATACGTAATCGGAAAATGAACGTTTTTGTTTCATAATTTTTAGTATTAATTTAGAGTTTGTAAAATTTGATGAATTTCAGGATATTCCAGCATTTCCGGATGATAATCTTTAAACCACGACACATTGCTCGGGTCTATTAAAAACGCAATCAAAAAATCGTTCAATGCAGCTTCTTTTCGGTTGGTTTTAAGGTTTATAATGCCTCGAATTAAAATCAGCCTCGGATAATTTTCGTTTTTTTGCAACAGTTTGCTTTCAATATAATTGAGTGCTTCGTTGTGTAATCCCGCTTCTATCATAGCGTAGCAAACCGTGACAATAAATTCAGGTTGGTCTTTGGTGATTTCAACTGCACGAAAAACATGAGGCAGACCGTTTTCAAAATCTTTATTTTCGCAATACAATTCGCCCAATGCAGCATGAAATTCGGGGGCGTCCGGATTTTTTTCCAACGCCTCGCTCAACACGGAAAACGCTTTGTTTTTGTTGTCTTGATTGAAATAACTCATCGCCAAACTGATTATGGCTTGTGATGAATCGGATTCGATTTTCAGCACTTTGCGAAAATAATCTTGTGCTTTGTCATGCTCTTTCATGCGTTCGTAGCATTCTGCCATGTTGAACAATGTTGCCACTTCCTCAGGAGCAACGTTCAAAATGTGCTGATAGCAAGTCAAAGCATCTGCATAGTTTTTGGTAAACAGATAAGTTGTGGCTTTGTGAAACCACCCATTCAAATCACCTTCATCAATGGCAAGCACATAATCAAAACACTTCAAAGCCTCGTCGTATTGCCCTTTCGAACGATGTAACATGCCTAACCCGAGCCACAAACCTTTTGCAAATGGATCGTTGTCGATCATATTTTTTAAATATTCAACGCCTTCTTCGCCACGATTTGCCCATTCAAAAAACAGGCTTAAATCCGCAGGCACGTAATCGTGCGTAGGATTGATGTCGAGCACTTTTTTCATGTACTCAATGGCTTTGTCGAAATTTCCGAGATTTTCGTATTCGAAAGCGATGTTCATGTAGATATCCTCTAAAGCGTCAACATCTATCATCGCTTTGCTGTACTCGTTAATCGCCTGTTCGCTCTTATTTTGAACGCTGTAAACAGCACCTTTTGCAAAAAAAATTTCGGGATTGTTAGGCTCAATTGCTTCTAATTTTTCTAACAAATCCAATGCTTTTTCAGGTTCGTCTTCAGCTGCTAAATACTGGGCTTCGCGAAGTTTGAGTTCTGTATTTTCAGGGCTGAACGACAAGCCTACATCTAAGGCTTTTCGTGCCATTTCGCCATTATTTTCGTTGAAATAATAATCAATAATGTCTATTAAATCTTCTGTATCAAAGAAATAGCTTGCGTTTTCGTTTATGTTGTTTTCGAAACGTTTGATGAGTTCCTTAAATTCGCTGTCGTATAGTTCGTCGGTATGCATAGTTTAATGTTGAGCGTCGTTAATGAGTTCCTTCGCTGCCGAAATTGCTGAATCCGTAACGGTTTCGTTGCTAATCATGGAAGCGATGGCGTGAATATGTTCGTCTGTATTTAATGATTTAATTTCAGAAATCGTTTGTTGATTATCCAAGCGTTTGTACACCCGATAATGTACTTTCGATTTAGCTGCCATTTGCGGAAGATGAGTGATGGCAATTACTTGCATGGATGTTGACATCTGTTGCATAATTTTCGCTACTTTTCCCGCAATATCGCCCGAAACACCTGTATCAATTTCGTCGAAAATAATCGTTGGTAAAATGTTTTGTTGATTGATAACCGATTTTATCGCCAACATCAATCTCGACAATTCTCCACCCGACGCTACTTTCGAAAGCTCACGAAGTTCCGACCCTAAATTTGCACTGAACATAAATTTGATGTGATCGCGTCCGTATTCTATAAAATCAGGCGTTTGCGAGAATTGTAGTTCCAAACGTGCGTCTTTCATACCCAACTGCGACAACGTTTGTTGTACTTGTTGTTCGATATGTTGAGCCGATTTTTTCCGTGCCAGTGTGAGGTTTTCGGCCTTGTTGGTTAAATCGTCAATTAATCCGTTCAAAAGCGATTGCAATTTCTCGATTTTCTCTGAATTCGTTGAAATATCAAGCAATTTAGAGGATAAATCGTTTTGAATATGCAGCAATTCGGCAACAGTTTTCACATGATGCTTGGTTTGCAACCGATAGATTTTGTCCAAACGTTCAGTCCAAAGCGTTTGTTTTTCGGGGTCAAAATGCACAGTATCGGAAATCGAATTCAGTTCGCTGTCAATATCCTTAAGTTCAACAATTGTAGAGTGAATACGATTGGAAATTTCTTCCAAATTCGGCGAAATTTTTGCTATTTTTTTCAAATTAACATCTACAAGTTGCAAAGCCAATAGCACGTTTTCCTCCCCCCCATTCAGCGTTTCAGAAGATTGCAAAAGATTGCGTTTGATTTCCTTCGCATGATTCATGACCTCCAGATTTTGCTCCATGGTTTCCTGTTCGCCATCCACCAAATGCAATTCGTCTAGTTCCGAAAACAAAAACCGGAAATAATCTTGGTCGGCTTTCAGTTTATTATCCACTTCAACCAAGTGCTTCAGCTCTTCCGAGACTTTTTTATATTCGCGATACGTATAACGACAAGCATCTAAAAGCACCGGTTTTTCAAGCAAAGCATCTACCAAATTCAATCGGAAATTCGATTCGTTGAGCGTCAACGTTTCATGTTGCGAATGAATATCCACCAAACGTTCGCCAAGTGTTTTCAGCACGTTCAGGTTTACAGGCGTGTCATTCACAAACGCACGTGATTTGCCATTTGTAGCGATTTCCCTGCGTAAAATCAACGGATTTTCATAATCCAAATTTTCGGTATCGAAAATGGATTTCAAATCTAAATTTTTGATGTCGAACGTTCCCTCAATCACACATTTTTTCTCTTTATCCATCAACGTTTGGGTATCGGCACGCTGACCCAAAATCAGTGAAAGCGCACCTAACAAAATGGACTTTCCTGCACCGGTTTCGCCCGTAATCACAGAAAAACCGCTGTCGAAATCCATCGAAAGATTTTTGATTAAAGCGTAATTTTGTATGTTGAGATGCGTTAACATCAGTTAAAAATGGCTTGATATTTGTTTAAATTAGCGGGATCGAGTTCTCTGACAATAGCAATAAACCTATTTTTCTCGTCAGGCGTTCCCATTTTGAAAATGTTAATCAATTCTTCGGAACTACTATCGAAAAATACTTGCTTAACAAGCAAACTTGGTCTTTGCTTGTTGAGTCTTTGCAGTTTTTCCAAACTTTGAAAAATGGATTGACGAGCCGCAGTTGGATTATCATACATTTGATCCAAACCCCTTCGATAGTAAATGTAATAGATTTCATGAATATCGCGCAGGTTGCCATTGGTGAAATTTTCCGCCAACCAATAGCGATTTGACGTATTTCTCGAATTTGATTTCCAACCTGTGGCTTCCGTAGCGGGAAGATCTTGACACCGCATAACGACTTCCATCGCTCTGTCGAAAAACTGCATACCGGCTTCTCTCCCAAACGAATTGAAAGTCAATCCTATAGCCATGTAAGCATAATAAGCTAATATGGCGGTTAAATTGCCATGAAACGATCCATCCGAGAATTCCAGCACGTCGTGCTCCACGTATCGAAACGAAATGTCTTTGTCCATAAAATTCAGTAATACCGAATTGTAGGTTGTGTTAAAAACCGGTCGTCGAACCTGAACACTCAAACTTCCCGATATTTCGTTCGAATTCGGATCGCGTTTTTGAACAATAAGCGTGAAGTTACACTCAATTCGTTCTGTAGGAGCAAAATTCAACGTTGTCCAACGTCTTCCGTTTAGAAATTCGAACATCGACGATTGAAGGGTTTCAAAAATCCTTCTGTCGGTACCTTGCACTTGGGAGGCATTGACTTGAACCACGCAGTTTAATTCCTGAGCGTATCCCATACAACCCAAACAAAGCCAAAATACGATTAATTTAGCGGTTTTCATAGGCATAGAAAATATATCTTGCAAAGATACGAAAAAAAATAGAAATTAGCAATAGTTCGTTTTTTTTCGTACCTTTGTAATCTATTTATTGCAAAAATGTCTGTCAAAAAAAACAAACTCATTGTTATTGAAGGTCCCACAGGAGTTGGGAAAACTGCTTACGCTATAGATGTTGCGAAAGCGTTAAAAACAGAGATTATTTCGGCAGATTCGCGGCAATTTTATAAGGAATTGAACATTGGCGTTGCACGTCCTTCGAAGGAGGAATTGGCTGCAGTGAAGCACCATTTCATTGCACACATTGGAATTGAAGACTATTACAGCGTTTCGAAGTTTGAAACGGATGTTTTGGCGTTGTTGGAAAATTTGTTTCAAAAGTATGAAAACGTGGTTATGGTTGGCGGTTCCGGGCTTTATGTGAATGCAGTTTGTCAAGGGATTGATGAACTTCCCGATCCTGACGAGCAACTTCGAAACGATATTGAACAACTTTACGAAACACAAGGCATTGAAGCCCTTCGTGCGCAATTAAAAATTTTAGATCCTGTGTTTTACAATCAGATTGATTTGGCTAATCACAAACGTTTGCGCAGGGCTGTAGAAGTTTGTTTGCAAACGGGAAAACCTTACTCCGAACTCCGTACTAATACTAAGAAACCTCGTAGTTTTGAAATTGAACGTATTGCTGTAAATCGTGATAAAGACGAATTGTACGATCGTATCAATCACCGTGTAGATATAATGCTACAAGACGGATTGCTTGATGAAGTCCAAAAATTATATTCATTTAAACATCTGAATGCTTTGAATACAGTTGGTTACAAGGAATTATTCGAGCATTTCGATGGAATTATTTCGTTAGAACAAGCCATTACCGACATTAAAACCCATTCGCGACGTTATGCCAAGCGGCAATTGACGTGGCTTCGGGCACAGGAGGGTATTCGATGGGAAATATTGTAGGGGCGAACCCACGTGTTCGCCCCTACGGTTATCGCACCTTGTGCGACATATTTTCGGGCAGACCCAACGACAATTCCACATACCCCATAAATTCACCATTTTCAAACCACGGTGTTTGATAAATCAATTTCTTTTGTCCGTTTTTTTCGATGGTGTAGGCATTGGTTTCGTGCGATTTCATTAGATGCTTGATGATTTCATTAGCATGAGGCGGATGACAATCGAATAAGCTGGTTCCGATTAATTTTTCGCCGCCATATTTTTCGAATGTGCTAATGGCTTTGTCATTCATGGCCAACACACGTCCGTCTTTGTCGCTAATTGTTATAGCAATTCCGATTTCTTTTAAGTAATTTTCCATGATTTTTTTGTTAGTTAAAACGGCCACAGCAACGGCAACACCAATATCATCACAATTGCAAAAAGAATCTGCAACGGCAATCCCACTTTGACATAATCCATAAACGAATAACGCCCGGCCGACAACACCAACGCGTTGGGCGGCGTGGCAAATGGACTTGCGAAACACATACTCGCAGCCACGCAGACAGCAAGCAAAAACGGATATGGGCTCACACCAATTTCGATTGCAGCATGCATAGCAATCGGTGCGAAAAGCACGGCTGTTGCGGTGTTGCTGATGAACATAGTGAGTATTGAAGTCGCCAAATAAATTCCTGCCATTAAAGCCATCGGACCATAAGCGCCCAAATTGCTGACTAAAGTTCCCGAAATAAGCGTAGCGGCTCCTGTTTTTTCAATGGCTATCGACATCGGCAACATGGAGCCAATCAATACAATAACTTCCCAGTTGATCGTTTTATACGCTTCTTCAACATTGCGAAAACATTTTGTAAGCACCATTCCGATCGCAGCCAAAAGCACCGCAACAACCGCCGGAACTACGTTAAAAGCCATCAACGCAACCATTGCAACCGCGATAGCTGCCGCAATCGGCGCTTTTTCATCAAACGTAACTTTCGAGGCTTCAACCTGCGGCTCGCCTACAACTACCCACTCGGACGCTTCATTTTTTAATTTCGCAATATCGCTCCATTTGCCTTGCGCCAAAAGCACATCACCTGCCTGTATTTTCTCGTCCTTCACATCTTGCAAAATATAGTCTTTCTGACGACGAATACCCAAAATGTTAACGTTGTGTTTTTCGCGAAAACCGGATGCTTTCACGGGTTGTCCGATTAACTGTGAATCAAAAAGTACGACGAGTTCCACAATTCCGATTTCATCGAAACGGATTTTACCTCCA
>JAIRRI010000018.1 GCA_031256055.1 Bacteroidales bacterium | reverse complement strand
GTCCTCTGACAGTTAATGCCACAGTTTGAAAAATGAGAATAAAACAAAAAACACTTTTTTTTATCACTGTTTTTTCTGCAAAGATACGAAAAAATTTGAAATCTATGATGATTGAATCGTAAAGAGAAATTGAAAAAATAAAAAACTCATAATTCATAACTCATAACTTTTTTGTATCTTTGCAAAAAATTATGTTATGAAACAAACACCCTTTACCCAAAACCACATCGACTTCGGTGCAAAAATGGTCGAATTTGCAGGCTACAACATGCCTGTGCAATACAGTGGACTTGTTGATGAACACTTGGCGGTGCGCAATGCCATCGGTGTGTTCGACGTATCGCACATGGGCGAATTTTGGGCAAAAGGCCCAAAGGCACTCGAATTTATGCAACGCGTTACAACCAATGATGTGTCTGTGCTTGCAGATGGACAGGTGCAATACACGTGCATTCCAAACGGAAACGGCGGAATTGTTGACGATATGCTCGTGTATCGCTTTAAAGCCGACGAATATTTTATGGTTCCGAATGCTGCGAATATCGACAAAGATTTTGCCTATATGAGCGCCATCGCCAAAGAAATGGGCTTGGAAATCGGCAAAGATTTTTACAATGCTTCTGACGATTATGCACAACTTGCCGTTCAAGGCCCATTGGCATTAAAAGCCATGCAAAAATTGACGACTGAAAATGTCGTTGATATGAAATATTACACCTTCAAAGTGCTTGAATTTGCAGGCATTTCCGATGTTATTTTTTCGATTACAGGATATACAGGTTCGGGCGGTTGTGAAATTTATTGCAACAAAAAAGACGCACAAACGATTTGGAAAGCAGTATTTGAAGCCGGTGCAGAATTTGGCATAAAACCTGCCGGATTGGGCGCTCGCGATACGTTGCGATTGGAAATGGGATTTTGTTTGTATGGTCATGAAATAGATGACACAATTTCACCGATTGAAGCGGGTTTAGGTTGGATCACAAAATTTGTGGATAACAAGCCTTTTATCGACCGCGAAAAAATGGAACAACTCAAAGCCGAGGGCGTAAAACGCAAACTTGTAGGTTTCGAACTTTTGGATAAAGGTATTCCTCGTCAAGGTTACGAATTGTGTGATGCCGATGGAAATGTAATTGGTCACGTTTGTTCGGGAACGCAAGCGCCATCATTGAATAAAGCCATTGGAACAGGTTATGTTCCGCCTGCATTTTCGAAAGTTGATACTGAAATTTTTGTAAAAGTTCGCGAAAAATTATTGAAAGCAAAGGTAGTTAAAATGCCGTTTAAGTAGTTTGAACCAAGATTTTATTAAGACTTTTAAGATTAGCAAGATTAAAAAAATCAAGATAATTTCATCAACAGTAAAATTATTCTTGAGAATTATAAATAATCACGAGTATTGTAACTTTCCCCCGTTGCAGTTCGTCATATATTCAAACAACAAAAATTTAATGTATGAAAAAATTATTTGTTTTTATTATTTCAGTTATTGCTCTTGCGTATTCGATCAACGGACAAACCTGCACCTGCGAGAGTAATTTCGAATGGGTAAAAAAAACTTTTGAAGAAAATGATGCCGGTTTTCAGTACATTATTGACAAAAAAGGATCAGCTGCCCACAACATCCACAATCAACAAATGTTGGAAAAAATAAGGGAAGCAAAAACATTAACGGAATGTACCAAATTACTTCATGAATGGTTAACATTCTTTCGTTCGGGACACATCGGAATCCAGCAGTTGATAGATGAACCTATCTCTTCACAAAGTGTTTCTCAAACTTTACAAAAAACCGAAACGTGGAGTGGAGATATTGTTCAGTTTGAAAAATACATCGACACAAAAAAAGATGCCGATTTTGAAGGCATTTGGGAAGTTGGAGCCTATAAAATCGGGATTCAAAAAGAAGGTGAAAATTACATTGGTTTCATCATTGAATCAGATGTAGAGGGTTGGAAAGAGCCCGGATTAGTAAAATTAAAGATAGAACAAGATGGTGATAAATTGAAATCTACATATTTCATGCGTGATTATTCGCCAGACAAAAGCGATAATCCGGAATTGTTGGGTAAAAGTTATTTGCAAATCGGGCGGCACACTTTGAAACGCTTAAAACCGCTTTTTACAGACGATCCATCTGTTGATAAGTATTTCAATGCTATAAATTCCCCAAATCCGTTTATGGAAGAGTTGAACGCAACCACGCTCTACTTGCGTATTCCGTCGTTCGATCAAAGTGAAAAACGTGCAATTGACGATGTGATTGCAGCCAACAAAGAAAAAATCCTAAAAACGGAAAATCTGATCATCGACTTACGAAACAACGGCGGTGGTAGTGATGCAAGTTATTATGAACTCCTCCCCTTTCTTTACACCAATCCGGTACGAACTGTGAGTGTGGAGTTTTTGTCAACAACACAAAATAACCAACGGTTTTTAGATTTTGCAACTAAACAGGAGTATCAAGAATTCTTTGATGAAACCACACGAGAGCACTTCAAAGAACTTTATGAAAAGTTGCAAAATCGTTTGGGAGAATTTGTTTTTTTATTTAATACACCCATTTCCATTGACCGATCAGATACCGTTTATGAATTTCCAAAAAACGTCGGAATTATCATCAACGAAGGAAATGCAAGTACAACCGAACAATTTTTATTAGCTGCTAAACAAAGTAAAAAAGTAAAACTATTTGGCACGACTACATTTGGCGCATTAGATGTATCGAATATGTATTCTGTTAATTCGCCCTGCGAGGAATTTCAGCTTTGGTATTGTTTATCGCGAAGTATGCGAATACCAAACATGGTCATTGATGATATTGGATTACAGCCCGACTTTTATCTGGACAAAACCATCCCACAATATAAATGGGTTGAGTTTGTGAATGGGATATTAAATCAATAAGGAAATTTTACCATAACCAAAACTATAAAAACATTATGAAAAAATATCTGATTTTTTTCTAGTAATAGTTTTTATTTTTTCTGCTTTTTTGCTTTCTACACCAACTTCTCTTCTATTGCCATCCGCACCAATTGCGCAGTATTTTGCACCTGAAGTTTCAACACTAAATTTTTACGATAACCTTTTACAGTTTGTTCTGCAAGGCACATTTTGTCGGCTATTGCAGTGTTAGAAAGCCCGTCAACAATCAGCTTCAGTAATTCGCGTTCGCGACCGGTAAGGGTAATACGTTTATGGGTGTTTTTCTTAAAATGACTTTCTACCGTACTGCATAAAAAACGCCTACCTAAAGCTACAAAGCGAATACCATCTAAAATCTCTTCCGATGTCGCATTTTTCAGTACATAACCTAATGCGCCTCCGTCTAAAGCCCTTGTAATAACAGCCATTTCGGCATACGAAGTTAGCATCAGAATTTTCAGCGAAGGATATTGTTCGCAGAGTTCTGCACAAAACTTGCAACCATCACCATCGGGCAAACCCACATCAAGAATCAAAACATCGGGTAGTTTGTATTCAAGTAGCGCACGACAATCGGCAACGCTATACCCAATATCCGTAACATAAGCTATTCCCGAATGATTGATGAGATGTTGCAACCCTTCGAGCAAAATTTTGTGATCGTCAATAATCATGACGTTAATCAATTTTTCATCGCTCATAACAGGTTTATTTGAATGTTTATTTCGGTTCCTTTTCCTTGTTCTGTCCGTATATCTAATAGTCCGCCAAAAGAGGCCGTACGGGTGCGAATATTGGTTAAACCCATGCTCATGGGTGTTGTATTGAGATCAAAACCCTTGCCATTGTCTTCTACCGTTAGCATAAGACGATCGCTTTCTTGCACGATTTGCACGACAATTTGCGATGCTTCGGAATGTTTCAAAGCATTGTTGATAAGTTCGTGAGCAATGCGATAAACAATCACCTCCATTTCTGCAGAAAGTCGTTTTTCATCGCCAAAATAATTAAATTCTACGATAGGAATGCTGTTGCAAAAATCCGTCAATGCTGTTTTCAACCCAAAACGAGAAAGCACATCGGGCATAAGGTGATGGGCTATGTGACGCATTTCACTGATTGAGTTGTCGAGCATTTTCAGAGTTTCGTCAAAACGTGTCAAATCTTTCCCTTTCAAGTCTGTATTTTTTTTAGTTTGGTTGAGGTTTAATTTGACTGCCGACAACAAACTTCCAAGTCCATCGTGTAAATCTCGTGCAATACGCGTGCGCTCTTGCGTTTCGCCGTCCAACAAGGCTTGTGTGGCAACCAATTGTTTTTCCTGTTCGAGTTGTTTGACTTGTTGTTCGGAAAACCGTTTTTTCTGTACGATCCAGTTCCAAAGGAATAAGAATATAATAAGAATCAAAATCAGCAAGATAGATCCGTAAATATTTAATCTGAACATTAATTGTTTTTCTGTTTTCAGAGCAGCTATTTCGGTCTCTCGTTTGCTGGTTTCGTAGTGAACACGCAGGTTGTTGAGGTGATTGACATTTTTTAGATTCAGCGTGCTGTCCAAATAACGTTTACTTTCCTTATAACTGTCATGCGCACGACGAAAGTCACCTTTTTTCTCGAAAAACGTATGTTTCATTTCATAAAGAGCAGACAAATGATCGCTTGATTTAAGTTCATATGCAACCGCCTCAGCACACTTGATATAGGTTTCGGCAGCTTCCAAATCGCCTTTGGCCAAATATACTCTGATAATTGCAAGGCAAGATACCATCCAGTGCCAACGATCGGAGATTTCGCTCATGATTTCGTATGCTGCGTAATACTCTTTCAGAGCCTCGTCGTAATTACCACTGATTTCGGCAAGCCGTCCGAAATGATTATGGCATAACGATATTCCTAATTGTGATCCGATAATACGATTATTGGCCATCGAATGTTCGTAATAAGTCCTTGCTGAATCATATAATTGCCATTTCTCGTATATGCTACCGATATTGGCATAGTTGATGGCCATTCCGAGATGGCTGCCTAATTGGATTTCGCCTTCGAGTGCAGAATAAAGTACCGGAAGTGCATCATCAAAATTTTCAAGCATGAGATGAACAATTCCGATTCCGTTGAGTGCGATTACCCTGTTTTTTATAGCAATTTCTGACGTTTTATCCTTGTAAAGTTCGCACGTTTGAAGCGCACGATAATGGTAGGTCGAAGCTTCTTCATACGCTCCCATCCGCCGATAGTCTGTACCTAATTGATTATAGAAAAGAATGATTTCGTCTATATCGCCAATATCTTGAGCAATAGCCAAACCTCGACTGTGGTATTGAATAGCATCGTAGAAATTATTAGCATCGCGATTCAGTTTGCCAAGTTTACGAAATGTTTTTATGGCAGATGGTTTGTCGCCTTCTTGAAGATACCGGTCAGCAAGCAACAAAAGCGTGTCCGGATCATTAATATCTTTTAAAAAATTAGCGATATGCACTTGTTGCTCCATCGAATTCGGTTGCTGTGTGGGCTTAGAATTACAGGCGGTTAACAGGAACAGAGCAATAGCTGTTGTAGAGATGAAGTTAGTTGACATTGAAGTTAGTGGTTATGAGTTATGAGTTAGGTGGGTTATAATTTGGCAAAGCCACTCATAATTCATCACTCATAACCCATAACTCCTAAAAGTCACTGCGAAGTTACTAATATTTTATGAGTTAAACAAATTTTTTGTTTAACAATGGTAAAAAAACCACTTTAGGGGGTAGCAGAAACCTACTTTGGAGGGTGATAAAAACCTACTTTAGGGGATTGTTCAGGTTGACATTTGTGTGTAATTTTGCAACGTGGAAAAACCATATAGCAAACAAATTCCTCGCTCCACTCGGAACGACAGGTTGGTTTTTGGATTGATTGGGGGAAGATGTGTAGGGGCGTTGTGCGCAACGCCCCTACAAAACCCCTTGTTTTTCCGCACCGGCGAAACAGTTATCAAACTGAGTTCATAGATATATTGATTCTACACACAAACTTTGCGAGCACCCCGAATCCTGCTGATACTCGTTGCAGAATGCACAATATCCAGCACCTCGATACGCTGTTCGGTAATCCGATAAATAATCAAATAAAAATAAACATGCAACCACATAGCAAGGAGATGTCTCGACTCCGCTATGCTACGCTCGACATGACGGCGTTACGTGGAGTGGGAAAAGAATGTAGAGGCGAAGCCGAACGAAGTCGAGGAATCCCATTGCTAATAGAAAAAACCAAAAACCAAATAAAAACCAAAAACCAAAAAAATATGAAAAAAATTTTACTCATCGCGGCCATCATCGGCATAGTGCTGACCGCCGCAACCTCGTCTTGCAAAAAGAAAGACAAATCCGTTCCCGTTACGGATATCATGTTGAGCCAAACGTCCGCTACGATGGTAATTGGCGACACATTAACGTTGACGGCAACTGTATTGCCGACCAATGCCACCGACCAAACCGTGAGTTGGACATCGTCTGCTGCTAACATTGCAACCGTTGAAAACGGCAAAATTATAGCCCTTTCCGAAGGCGCAACAGCAATTTCGGTAACCACCGAAAACGGCAATAAAACGGCTATCTGCCTTGTAACCGTGACAAAAGCAACACCACCGGACGCCAAAACCGTTTCGATTGGCACACAGGTCGGAACGCTGACGGCAGGCGTGGTTGGCACGGCAACGTTTGCCGTGACTACGGAAAATATTGCCAACGGTGCAACCGGTTTGATACAGTTTTACACCACCGTTGAAGGAACCACCCCATACTACACGCCAACAGGAACTAGCGTTACCGTGAGTACGGTTTCGAACAATGCGGCTACCGTTACGGTGAGTACAACCACAGCGAGTTTACGAACGCCGGGTGCTTTTTTCAGAGTCATATTTGACAGCGTACAATCCAACGTGGCAACTTTGGTGATTGCCGACGGCGGAAGTATCACCATTGGAAGTCAAACCGGAACAATAACCGCCGGAACGGCAGGATCGGCAACGTTTAGCATTGCCACCACAGGTATGGGCGGAGGTCCGCCTTTCCAACTGAAATGGTACAACACATCGGGCACCGAAATAAGCACTCCAACGGGTTTATCCGCAGCATCGCTCGGCTTTCCGATGAGCACGCTTACGCTTAATGCCACAGCAGCGGCAGAAGCGGGAACTTACAAATTCCGTCTGTTGAGAAACGAAGTGTTGTCGAACGAAGGAATGCTGACGATAGGAGAGACATCCTCCAAAACCGTAACCGTAGGTGCACAAAATGCCCCGATTACGGCAGGCGTGGTAGGGCTTATAACCTTTCCGGTAACCACATCAGGCATTGCCAACGGCATGTATACCTCTGCAGCTTCGGTGGCAAACCTGCCCGCAGACATAAGTTGTTTATTTGTCGTCATCAACAATAATGCCGGTACTTTGACGTTGGGAGCAGGAAGCGAAGGTGTTGCTAATACCATTGCCGGAACTTACAACACTTTGCGTCTGACCCTTGACGGAGCACAATCCAATGTGTTTACTCTCACGATTGTGCCCGGAGGCGACGGCTCGGCAAGCAATCCGTTTATTGTAAACAACGTGGCAACCCTGCAAAAAGTAGGTAGCGGAACCGACGGCTGGACACTCGACAAAAATTATCGCCAAACCGCCAATATCAACCTGAGCGGAGTAACTTGGACACCAATTGGAAACAGCACAACGCCTTTTACCGGAATATACGACGGAGGCGGATTCTCAATCTCAAACCTTAGTCTTACAGCAAGTGCCGCCAAACAGGGTTTGTTCGGACAAATTAGAGGTGCCGCAGTAGGGAATATAGCCTTGAGAAACGCGAACATTACTTCTACCGGAGAATTTACCGGAGGAATTGTCGGTTTTATTGAAAGCGGAAACGTTCGAAACTGTTATGTTACAGGCACCATCAAAGGAACAAGCCGAGTAGGCGGAATTGCGGGTGAAACCAGTGGTATGATTTTAGATTGTTACACCACCTGCAACGTTACAGGCACCGGTATGACGGTTGGCGGTATAGTAGGAAATACATTCGGCAGTTCTGCCGTAGTAAAATATTGCTACGCTACAGGTCAGATTTCCGGTGAAAATTTTGTCGGCGGTATTGTGGGATATTCCAACACGAATACGCTTGTAGAGAACAACGTTGCGATGAATTCGAGAGTTGCCGCATCGCCCGGCTCTTCGGCAGGACGAGTAATAGGCGATGGTACCGGCTTAATACGCGTAAACTATGCTCGTGCAGCAGGTATGACCCTAACCAACGGCAGCGGTGCGGTAACGCCAACATCAAGCACAACCGGACTTCACGGTGCAAATGTTGCTGCAAGTAATACAAACGGTGTAAACAGCGGCACAACCGGATGGTGGCCCCAATCATCAGGAGGCCCGTCTTTTTCCACAGACCATTGGAATTTAGCCGCTAACCGTTTGCCGCATTTAAAAACAACCATAGGCGGAACATTTGCTGAAACACAGAATTCAACGCCGTAGCGGGTGCGAGGTACTGGGTACGAGGTGCCGGCAAAAAACACTCGCCCCAAAGGGGCAAAATCATTAGCGTAGGGCAACGCCCTACGAACGAAACGGATGAGAGAATCCAAAGCCCTGTAAGGGCGACATCCTTTTGATTACGCCCTTTCAGGGCTCTCGGAATAATGGAATGGGATACACAACATAGGGCGTTGCCCTATGCTAATGATTACAGGGCTTGGCCCTGAAACCTCCCGACACCTATCGAATTATCAAACTATAAAACCAAAAACCAAACATATTATGAAAAAAATCTTAAAAATCGCAATGGCAATCCTCATCTGCCTTGCTACAACAACAACGGCAGTTGCGCAGGTCATCACCGTCGCAACTGTAACCGTTACGGCACCCGTGGCGGGACAAAATCCCAACTACACGATTACGCCCCACAACGCCACCTACACAGCTACAATTGATCAGTGGAGGCGAGTCGAACCTACAATAGGCGCTTTATCACCTACCGATGTTTTTGTCGAAGGACACGGATATGTGCCGATAATTTCATTGACACCGGCTGCGGGCTATTCGTTTGCACCTACGGCATCGCTTACGGTCACAATCAATGGTCGAACGGCTCAATTTGTCAGAGTTTCGGGCGGTTCGATAGTTTATTCTATTACCGAACCATTCTACGCAACGGCACCCACAAACCCATTTGCAGGGGGCGACGGCTCTGCAGGAAATCCCTACCAAATCTCAACATCCGCACAATTGGCACAGTTAGCCACGTTTGTAAACGGAACCGATCCATCTTACAGTAACAAACACTACATCCTGATGAACGACATCGCCATCACCTCCTACGGCGGATGGACACCCATCGGCAAAAATCACGATTACGCTTTTCGAGGCGTGTTCGACGGAAACGGCAAAAAAATCACCGATCTCTACATCAATCTTGATGAAACAGGCAACCTGTATATCGGTTTGTTTGGGTTTATTATCAACGGCACGATCAAAAACTTAGGCATAGAAGATTGTTACATCAACGTTTCTACTACCGGTAATGCTGATGTAGGTGCATTGGTGGGAGTTATACAAGCGGAAGAGGGAAGCAAGTCTTATATCACCAATTGTTATGCAACCGGTTCAATCACGGTTATATTCGGTTCTCAGGCTTATGCAGGCGGATTGGCGGGAGGCACTTGGAACACCGATATTTCGAACAGTTACTCGGTGTGTTCGATCGCCGCTTTGTCGGAATCAGGCTCATCCGCCTGTTTTGTGGGCGGAATAGCAGGAGGTTTTGGCGATGGTGGTGATTTGTTCAACTGTTATTCAATCGGCTTGCTTACGGCTAATCTCACTTCCGGCGGCGTTAGAATGGGCGGAATTGTGGGCAGGAATTATAGCGATGTAGCGAACAACGCCGCACTAAATCCGCAACTACTCAGTATGAGTGGTTGGATGAATATCAATCGTGTAGTTGGCTTCAACGAAGGCGATGTTTACAGCAATTTGGCGTTCAACACTATGTTAAATGCCGAAGGTACAACGTGGTGGAACGAAACCGAACCTCTCAACGGAACGGCTATTTCCGCTTCCGCGATAAATGCAGACGGAACACTCGGCGGACGTTTCACCGCAGCAGGCGGTTGGACAACCGAAAACGGCAAACTCCCGGGCTTGTTCGGAAACACCGTGAATATGCCCGATTGGCTGTTGGTGCCCGAAGAGTGCGAACACGAAGCAGGCGAATGGATTACAGAATATCCGCCCACCTGTACCGATTTTGGCAGAGATATTCTCCCTTGCGTGATTTGCGGAGCGGAATTAGATAATAACAGCATTTGGCCTCTTGGACACTATTGGGGTCCGTGGCAGGTAACACTTCCACCAACCGAAACCGAAGAAGGCGAAGAAACCCGATACTGCGACCGCCCACCTTGCGACGCATTTGAAACGCAAACTATTCCAGCAATCGGCAGCGGAGAAACTATCGAAATCGCAAGCGTAACCATTACGCTTCCCGTTGTGGGACAAACTCCCAACTTTTCGGCAACAGCCGGACACACCTCCTACACCGTTGAAATGGATGGATGGTGGAGCACCAGTGCCGGTAGTTTTATGGAAGCCACCGATGTGTTTGTTTTAGAACAAACCTACACACCGAACGTTAGACTAACACCCACAGCAGGAAATTCGTTTGCGGTATCAAGTTCGCTTGTGGTTACGATTAACGGAGTTGTTGCCAATTTTCACTATCCATCCGGATCCTCGGTAATTTACGGTTTACAACTCACACCAACCTTCACATTTGAAACAGGCAACGGCACAGCCGGAAATCCGTATCAAATCAAAACTGCCGCTGACCTTGCAGCAATGGCATTCTTGGTCAACTCGGGCGAAATTATCTACAATTCCGCACACTACAAACTGATGAACAACATCGATCTTTCCGCTTACGGCGAGGATTTTAACGGCGGCAACGGTTGGATACCGATTGGAGTTGGCGATAATTCCGGAAATTCAAAACCATTCGCAGGCGTATTCGATGGCAATCAAAAAATCATTACAGGATTGTACATTAATGGAGAAGGTTGGAGTTCGAGTTTTAGAGGTTTGTTTGGTTATGTTGAAGGCGGCACTGTAAAAAATCTCGGTCTTGAAGATGTCAATGTAACCGGTCATTGGATTATTGGCGGTTTGGTAGCGAGAATGTATGGCGGCGTAATTTCCCACTGTTATGTGACCGGCACGATTACCGGAAATTATACCGATGTAGGCGGAATTGTAGGAGAAGCAAACGGTGTCGGTAGCGATATCTGTGTGATATCGCATTGCTATTCCACCGCCGCAATCACGGTAAACGGAACACAAACGTGGCAGAACGCAGGCGGAATTGCAGGACGGAGTTCGAACGGCACGACTATCAACAACTGTTGGTCGTCGGGGAATATTATGGCTACAACCACGTATGTAGGCGGAATTAGTGGTACCGCTTACAATACTACAGTCGAAAACTGCGTTGCCCTTAATGTTAATATAACGGCAACCAACAGTTTCGGTCGTATAACAGGGTTTCATAATCACACAGGCACACTTATCAACAACCTCGGTTTCGACGAAATGCTTCTCAACGGAGCACCGCACACTTGGACAAGTGCCTTAGACGGCGATGATATTTCCATTCCGGAAATCCACGCCGACGGCACCCTCGGCGGGCGTTTCACATCAGCCAACGGCTGGACGACTCAAAACGGCAAACTCCCCAGTTTGTTCGGCACTGCTGTGAATATGCCGGTGCATTTGAGCCATACGCCTGTGGCACCAACTATTGTTACCGCAACATTGCCTAATGGCAAGGAGGGCGAAGCGTACAGCGTAACGTTGTTTGCTACGGGCACGAATCCTATTGCGTGGTCGGTTTCGGCGGGTTCGTTGCCTGCAGGGTTGTCGCTTTCAGGTGCAACTATCTCGGGGACGCCTGCGACGTTTGGGACGTTCAACTTTACCATTATGGCAAGCAATGCAGTAGGCAATGATACCAAAGCATTTTCCATCACAATTGAGGAAACTGCTATTCTGCCTGTGATTACTATAGAATCTATTCCTTGGGCAACGTTGGGGGTGGCGTACAGTTTCACGCTTCAAGCGACGGGCACTGCGCCTATTACGTGGCAATTGATGGGGGGAAGTTCTATTGCGGGAATAACGTTGTCGTCGTCGGGCGTGCTTTCAGGGACGCCCACGACGGTGGGGACGTTTAATTTTACGGTGAGGGCGACAAATGCTGCAGGCAACGTTACAAAAGGGTTGTCAATTACCATTTCCGCAACACCTTGTGAGCACGAAAACACCACCGATGCCACGTGCACCACCAACGGCGTTTGCTTGGATTGTGGTCATATTGTGGAGGAAGCGTTTGGTCACACTTGGGGCGAATGGTATGTAACATTTCCACCAACCGAAACCGAAGACGGCGAAGAAGAACGAATCTGTGAAACTTGCAGCGAAACGGAAACGCAATCTATTCCTGCGACAGGTACCTCTATTGTTGATTTTTTGGAAACAAATATTTATGTTTATCCAAATCCAACCACAGGGGAATTGCGAATTAGGAATTACGAATTAGGAATTGCGAATATTGAGATATTTGATATGATGGGGAAACGTGTGTACCGTCGTCATTCCGCGCTTGACGCGGAACCCCCAAGAAACGGGGGGATTGCGGGTCAAGCCAGCAATGACGGACTCACAATTGATATTTCGCATTTACCAAACGGCATTTATATCCTAAAAATCGGACAAATGAAGTCCATACGAATTGTAAAACACTAAAAACTCATAACTCATCATTCATAACTAAAAAAAAGACGGGACGGTTTTTGGTTGAGGAAGGGATGTAGGGGCGAGAGCCTTGCCCCTACTGTTCCCGTCGCTCCAACCCATAATTCGTAACCCATAATTCATAACTAAATAAACCAAAAAACCAAAAAAAACATCATGAAAAAATTCATCACCATCCTAACCATCGCAACAGTTGCGTTGTTTGGAACACTCACGTCGTGCACCGACGAAGAAAAAGACAAAGTAAAAGAAATTACAGGTCTCACCTTTTTAGATGGCGATCGCATTATCCTTTGGGAAGGCGATTCCAAAACCATTCAGGCAGTTATTGAACCTGCCGACGCTTCTACGCTGGCGTTGCTGGCGATGGTGCAGTGGACAACCAGCAACCCGAATGTGATTTCGGTTGACGCAGGCGTTATTACCGTTGTTGGATCGGGAACAGCTGTCGTAACAGCAACGCTCATGGGCGAAACAGCCTCCTGCACGGTGATTGTTCCCATGGCGGGACTAACCACCATCAATCGCGCCGAAACGCGCATTCAACTCTTTGGAACAGGCACGGCTGCCATTGACTGGGCAGATGGAACTGCACCGCAAATCATCACCCTCAGCAGCGCAGGCACAATTTACGAACGCGCCAATCCAGCAGGTATCGAAAAGCAAATCCTCATCACAGGGGGCGAAGGTATCATGCAAATGAACGTATTGAGTTTGATTAGCCATTTAAGGCTATCATCCAACCAAAATTTGACGCATTTGAGATGTGCCAATGTGGGATTGCACGATGGCATTCGTTTGGGAAATTGCCCCGCGTTGATTTATGTGGATGTTTCGCAAAACAGTCTGAGCATGGCTGTTGCCGACGCTTTGGTTGACATGCTGCCCACGTATCCCGCCTATTCGGGAACGGGAACCATTAATTTCCTCGACAATGTGGAAGGTTTAGCCAACCTTCGCGGAAAAGCCGAACTGAAAGGTTGGGCATTTGCAGAACCGCAATTTGTTGTGTTACCTGCAATTGTAACCATACCCAAAGGCGAAAGTCAACAATTCACCGTGCAACTCGGCAGTCAGGTTATTCCCGCAGAAGATGTGGATTGGGTGCTGATTGATAAGGAAACCTACACCAACACATTCATTTACGACAGCGGTTTGATGATAGTAGCGCCCGATGAAACGCAAACTACGTTCACGGTGCGGGCAACGTATAAATATAATTCGAGTATGTATGCGGAGGCGATTGTGACGGTGCAATAGCGGGTGCGAGGTGCGGGGTACTGGGTGCGGGGAGGGCTTTGTGGTACACCTCGTACC
>JAIRRI010000203.1 GCA_031256055.1 Bacteroidales bacterium | reverse complement strand
CACAAGCAATAAAAGACCTCGAAAAAACAACTAATCACGATGTAAAAGCCGTTGAATATTTCATCAAAAATGCGTTTGATGCCTTGAATTTAGAGGCATTCAAAGAGTTTGTGCATTTCGGATTAACCTCGCAAGACATCAACAACACCGCACAACCGATGATGTTGCGTGATGCTTTGGAAACTGCAATATTCCCAACGTTGAACTCGTTGATTTTAGATTTAAAAACAGGCGTTGAACATTGGAAGCATATTCCGATGTTAGCGAAAACACACGGTCAACCTGCGTCTCCAACGCTTTTGGGAAAAGAAATTCAAGTCTTTGTTGAACGTTTGGAAATGCAAATTGCGCTATTCAAAACCATTCCGTATTCTGCGAAATTTGGCGGTGCTACAGGCAATTTCAATGCTCATCATGTAGCTTATCCAAACATGGATTGGGTGAAATTCGCCAATCATTTTGTGAATGATATCTTAGAACTTCATCGCTCGCAAACCACCACGCAAATCGAGCATTACGACAATATTGCTGCAATGTTCGATAACCTCAAACGGATCAACACCATTTTGTTGGATTTCAGTCGCGATATGTGGACATATATTTCCATGGATTATTTCAAACAGCGGATTAAAGAAGGCGAAATCGGCTCTTCGGCAATGCCACACAAAGTAAATCCAATTGATTTTGAAAATGCAGAAGGTAATATCGGGCTTGCAAATGCATTGTTCGAACATCTTTCTGCAAAACTCCCTGTATCGCGATTACAGCGGGATTTGACAGATTCTACCGTGTTCAGAAATATGGGTGTTCCAATTGCACACACGATGATTGCTTTGAATTCGTTGCGAAAAGGTTTTGCAAAATTGCAACTCAATGAATCTGCGCTAAAGCATGACCTCAGCCAAAATTGGGCAGTTGTTGCCGAAGCCATTCAAACCATTTTGCGCAGAGAAAATTATCCAAATCCTTATGAAAGTCTTAAAAATCTCACTCGTACCAACGAAAAAATTAATGCGGTTTCAATTGCGAAATTTATTGAAACGCTTGAGGTTTCGGATGGGATCAAACAGGAGTTAAAAAGTATCTCACCAGAAAATTATGTAGGAATTTTGTAATACAAAAAATACAAAAAAAGCGAAACGCCTTTTGGCGTTTCGCTTTCCTATCATAGATACTCCAACTTACTTATTGTTTCACAATTTTCACCGGTACAATCGCAGTTTCCGTGTGGATTCTGACAATGTAGTTTCCGCTTGGAATAGATTGCAAATCCACTGTTTTGCGGTCGCCTTGCAATTGCATCATTACTTTACCGTTCAAATCTAAAATAAAGATTTGTTTAATGGTTTGTTCAGTTTGAATGTGCAATACATCGTCTACCGGATTTGGGTAAACGGTGAATAAATTTTGATTTTCGGCAATCTGTATCGAAGAGGTTGTTTCAAAGTTTGCTACCAATGTGCGATCTCTTGTTGCCGTGAACGTAAATGTGGCGGCTGTGGAAATTTCTGCGCCATTTTCCGTCCAGTTTACGAAAGTATAATTTGCATTTGGAGTTGCCGTAACTTCAACCAAGTCGCCTTCGTCATAACTTCCTGCGCCAAGTACTGAACCGCCTTCTGCCGGATTAGCCGAAAGGGTTATGGCATAAGTCTCAGGAATAACCGTAACTACGCAAGTTGCCGTAAAGCCGCCATCCACAGTAGTAACCGTAATAGTCGCAACACCTCTGGCAACCGCAGCTACCGATCCGTTTTCATCAACAGTTGCAATATTTGTGTTATCCGAATTCCAAGTTACATTTTGGTTTACTGCAATTGTTGGTGTGACTGTTGCTACCAATTGATGAGTTTCCCCTTCAAGCAAAGTCAGCTGTTCTTCGTTCAATGTTACAGATTGGACGGAAACTTCAAACCACAACATCGGATAAGCGTCTTCTATCCAAACCCAAGGATTGTCGGCATTGTCCCCAAATTTCCAACCAATGTTGGTAAAAAAGTCCTGAGTGAGTTCGGCAACTGTTACATCGGCGCCGTCATGATGCGAGGCATCAGCCAAAGTCAGAGCTTCTTCCACGCCGGCTTGACCTATTGCCATTGCAGCCAAAGCATAACAATTTCTGATAGAATCCAAAGTCAACATACCGAAACTGGTCAGGTTAGAACTTGAATTTGCATTTATTCCGATAATTCTCCTTGCTCTACGGATTAAATCTGAAGGCGGATTTGCATCTACTCCAAGGCATGTAACAGTATCATTTAGAGCTACTAATCCTCCCATAGTCAAGCTTGTTTTATTCACGACCGTACCGGAGAAGTGTCCTGTATGGTTAGAAGACCAACCTATCACACCGCCGGCAAAAGTGCCGGAGTTTGGCAGAATATTCACGCCTTGAGCGATAATTCGTCCTGAGGCATAACTGTTTTCTATCGTTCCTTTGATTCCCCCTTGCGCTTCATCGGCTCTACCGACAACACCGCCTACCATGTTGGTAGCAGTAATGTCCATGTTTGAATAACAATTTGATATTAAGCAATTTGAGCGCATAGAACCAACGATGCCACCAACGCCGGATGTCGGAGTTGCACCGTTTCTAACAGTAATTCGACCCCTTGACACAGAATTGATAACTTCGGCATTTCGCAAACTTCCGGCAATGCCGCCAATGTGAGCATTGTTAAAACTAATACCGCTCAGTGTTTCAATTACCCCATCGAAGCTGCATTGTTCTATTCTTACAGTTGTTGTGCTGACCACATCGGCAACAATAGCGCCAACATTGCTGGTGCCGAAAAGAGTTCCGAGTTTGATTGAGCCGGTTACGTGTACATTCTTAATCAATGCAGAGCCCTCCATTACGCCTGCAACAAATGAAATTCCAAGGTTGTCTGCAATAATTTCGGCATCTGTAATATATAGATTCTCTATTTTTGCAGTACCCGTCAAACGGCTAAATAAACTTGCAGACAGTTCATTTTCGTCGATATTTTCAAATCTTAAATTTCTAATAGCAAAATTTTGTCCATCAAGCGTACCAGTGAATGTCGGAATAGGTGTCCATGTTCTGTAGCCGAGCAGGGGAGTCATGTCTATATCGTTCATTATTCTGTAATGCGCATGCGGGTTTTCGCGAATAGCGTCCAACTCTGCAACATCATGTATAAGGTAAGGATTTGCTAAAGTACCTTCGCCTTGCAAGGTCAGGGTGGTGTCGAATGGAAGGCTGTATAGATAAATAGTTTGAACTCCATCTTTACGGTAAGCGGCGGTAAGATATTTTTGTGTTTTCCCTCCATCTACAGATAAAAGTCCGAAAGCTGTCGCAGTTCCCATTGTAGGATTATCTCTGACCACATACAACTGCTCGCCATCTTCGCTGAAAATAACTCCGCTATGCGTACTGTTCAGACCAATCGTTGTGCGCACGATGCCGATAAATTCTCTTTTTGAGCTTTTGCTGAACAAAAAAGGATTCAGTGTTGATTCGCGAAGTATTGGGTGGAAAAGAGTAGCATTCGGACCTAAGTCGAGTTTTATATCTCTCAAAACATTGCTTTCGTTATTGTAAACGTTGATTTTGGCTTTCGTAGTGCCACCTTCGTGAAGAAATTCAAACATATTCATATAGTAAACATACCCACCATTTTCGGGAACACGGTCGAAATACTCTGAAATTCTTTCGCCATCCATGAGCGGTGTAAATCTTGTTACAACCGTCCATGTTTCGGGTTCAAACATAGAAAAACCAACGATTGCTTTGCCGAAAGCCTCGACAAGGGCATATTGACGCGGATATCCCGGAATGTCGGCTAATTTTCTCGCACTTTGCATTTCAGTATTCAATCGAGTGTCCATATTTCTGATTATTTCGCCAAATTCGGTTGCAACATGGAGAGTTTTCTCATAACAATCGCAAACACCTACTGCATAATGTCTCATTCCATATAAAACAGACAGTGTATCGCCTTGTGTGAATATCCCGCGAGTAATATCATATTCGGGCAGGTCAACAAACGACAATTGCGCAGCGTCTGTCCAATTGGGCATCGGAAGTTCGATTTGTTTAAATAAGTTACTGTTGTTTATGTTGAAAAGCTCAAGTATGCCAACATTGTTTGGAGTTACTATGCCCTCTGCCGGACTTCCAACCAAGTATGGATATTGGTAGTATAAAAAGTAATAATAGGTATTGTTGCCAATGGTTTTTATATCGAAAATAGGCGCTTCCATAGCAACTAAATTCTTCGTGCCAAAGCTATGAGTGGCTTGTAGGGTTATCCCCGTAGGACCATTTGCATTTACGCCGGTAATCGACCAAATATCAAAATAAGAGGTATCGGCATTGGTTATTACATGCGCGTTGTATTTGTATTGCGATGTAATCACCTTGCGAGTATTTCCGCTGCGATAAATATCAACAGCGTCAACCATGTCGAAACGATGAATCATTTCGCCATGCTCGTTAACAACCCAACACGAATATCGTTGAGTTTGAGGGCTCATTGGCGGCGTCCAGTCATGAACACTGATCATAAAGTCGCGCGTGTTCGTGTTGCTGCTAAACATGCCTCTGGAATATATTGGGTATATCCGCACAGCGTTGGTGCCAACCGGCAGCGTGTCGGTTCGAACAACGAACGAAAGCTGCTCCTCAAATTCGGCATTGTATAGGGTGTAGCGCACTGAGTCAATGAGAAACGACTGCCCCGGACTGTAGAAAATCTCCTCGGTGTAAGGTGAGTATTTCGATTGCGTGGGCGAGTTGTCGATGCACTCTAATATCCGAAAATTATTTCCCGATATAACCACATCCATGTCTGAGATGTCAATAGGAGAAAAATTGGGTGTGCTGCTCTGTTGATGACTGCTGGCGAAGGTTGTCCGCTCGCCATAAAAACTTTGAATTTGCTCAAAATCGACAACATGTGAATTTGTTAAGTGCCGTTTCGAGAAGCTTCTCTCGTAAAGTGGCTGGGCTGTCGCCAATACCGAGAAAAGGAGTAGGCTGACGTTAGAAAGGATTTTTTTCATAGATGTAAATGAATTTAGTTATTGTTTTTTATGTTGATACTTTAATGTGTGTGTGGGATTCTTGCCCTTTGGATTTTGAAAAAATTTAGAGCAAAGATACAGACAAAATCCATATCAACAAAACACAATTTCGTTGAAATAATTTATTTTGAGGAAAAATAATTTATTTCAACGAAATTTGTCTTGAACCAAGCTTGAATAAAACTATGGGTTATTATGTTTTTGCATTGATTTTAAGAAGAAAAGAGGAGGTACTCCGGTAATTTCCTTAAAAGCATCGCGAAACGCACTTGTCGACTTGAATCCAACCTGAAATGCAATTGTATCAATTGTATATTTGACGACATCGGGTTCGGAAAACAAGCGTTGAGCCTCACGTATGCGGTAAGCGTTTAAAAACAGGCGGAAATTTTTCTTAAACACAGTATTGATAACCTGAGAAACATGTGTATAGTTCGACTGCGTCAGAACAGCCAGCTTGTTAATTGAAAAGTTTGTATCGCAAATTACAGAAGTATCTTCCATGATTGTGAGGATTTTATTTGCAAGTTCGTCCTGTGTATTTTGGGTTAATGTACTTTTCTTGTATTTTGGAGGAGATTGCTTTTCGAAAGAAATGATTTCAAGGTTTTTATCGAACAATGTTTGATATGCTTTACCCAGTTTTCTTTTTTGGAAGAAAACAAACAGCAATATACTGCTCACCAACAGAAAATTAGTCAATAAAATCCATTGAATAATGCGTTGAAAATGAATTGTGTGCATTCTCATTTCTTCTTCTGCGATAAATTGTTCTATTTGTTGATTCATTTTTGAAACATCGTATAGATGCTGCAACTGGGTCATATCACCAAACACATTGGTACCCGATATAGAATCCTTCAGACTAACATGTTTTTCAAAATATTTCAAAGCGGCCTTATCGTGTCCTTTTGACTTTTCTATTTTTGACTTGATCAGATAGTTTTCTGCCAAAATCTTTAAAAAATTATTTTCTCTTGCTTTCGTGTTCGACAATTCAATATAAAATAAAGCAGAATCTGTTCTTCCGAATTCAAAAAACGCGGTACCCAAAGTCTGTAAAAATTCAGCCTCTTTATCAATCCTGTTACGCTTTTTCGCTGCATCCAACGCTAAATGAGCATAATAAAATGCCGAGTCGTAAGCTTGCTTTTTCGTATGGAGTAAAGCCATATTATTCAGCATATTATATAAATAGACATCGTTGTGTCTCTTGCTGATTTTTATTGATTCGCTGAGAAGGAAAGATGCGCTATCCAAACATCCTTTGTGTAACTTATTAGCTCCTAAATTATTTAATAATAGTACAATACCGGACGTGTCGGTGACGGCTTGCAAAGCTCTTAAATAATACAACTCAGCTACATCATACTTATTGAAATAGTGATAAATGTTCCCGATATTTGAAAAAATCATCGTCTGACGGGCTATATAACCATATTTTTCACACAATTGTAATGCCTTGATAAAAAGCTGTTTACCACTGAGGTAGTCATTCCTAATACAATAAATAATAGCAGACTTGTTAAGCGCATCAATTATTTTCAGAGATTGTTTGCCATCTGTATTTTGCGAGACTGTGCCAATCAGCAAGTTGTAACAAATTAGAGCTGTATCCATACTGCTTTTATCAAAATAATAGTTCGCTGTGTCAAGAAGTTGCCGTGGAGACAAGTGTTTGAATTCAGAAATAATATCGTTGTCTTTGTCCGATTCGGACAGAAAAATCTGCCCATTAGCAACAAGGGCTATCGTTGAAAAAAATAGGCAGAAAAAGTACGTTCTTGGCATCGTTTTTTTTGCAAAGTTACAAAAAAAAAAACGAAACGCTTTGAACGTTTCGTTTTTTTAATTTACTTATTGTTTCACAATTTTAATCGGTACAATTGCCGTTTCCGTGTGGATTCTTACAATGTAGTTTCCGCTTGGGACAGATTGTAAGTCAACGATTTTTCTATCACCCTGCAATTGCATCATGACTTTACCGTTTAAATCTAAAACAGAGATTTGTTTAATGGTTTGCTCGGTTTTAATGTGCAATACATCGTTCACCGGATTTGGGTAAACGGTGAATAAATCTTGATTGTCGGTAATCTGTATCGAAGTGGTTAAGTCGAAGTTTGCTACCAACGTGCGATCTCTTGTGACTGTGAATGTAAATGTGGCTGTTGTTGAAACTGCTGTGCCATTTTCCATCCAGTTTACGAAAATATAATTTGTGTTTGGAGTTGCCGTAACTTCAACCAAGTCGCCTTCGTCATAAGTTCCTGCGCCAGATACTGAACCGCCTTCTGCCGGATTTGCTGAGAGGGTTATGGTATAGGCTTCACTATCTTTTTTTCTTGTGAACAAGCCAATAATTTCGGCTTCGCCAGCAATAGCTCCTCTGTCGAAAGCAACTCCGGAAGCCGGCATAATTTCAACCAGCCTGCCCTGATCGCCGCCAATATTGCACATGGCCCAAAATAGTCTGCCTGTGTTTTGGTCGAATGCCATAGATTGCGTATAGTACGGCTGTATGCCTGTAGAGCCGATAATTATGGTTGCTCCTGTTGATTTATTAACAGAGCATAAATTACCCAAATGGTCGATGATAAACAATCTGCCTTGTTCATCACAAGCCAAGGCAACGGCGCCTCTTCCAAGTTCGCCCACCTGTGTCATCGCTCCTGTTTCCATATTTATCCTAACTAAACGCGAGGACACAAACATCTCTCTGAAAACGCCGTACATAATGCCTGTTGTATGGTCGTATGCCATATCGTCGGGGTAATTTGAAATAGATGTTGATGAAATTTGTGTCCAATCGGTTGTCGAAATTTTTAGAAAACCTACGGGTTGCCCTGTGCTTGATACGCTGTAAGCGTAGAAAACGCTGTCAAGGTATTCGCCTGCGTGCATATTGCTTGCGGGCGCTGGTGGTGTATAATCGTTTTCGCGGGTTACATTTTCAGGATTGTTGGATTTAAATGAAACAAACCCACGCGCTGCATCGTCCGATAAATTTACATCAAAAATACGGTAGCCGGACAATGTAACTACATCTGAAGCGAAATGCCCGATGCGTTTGGTTTTTGTGTTGTTATCCGGAACTTGGTCGCCTGCTATTAGAAGTGTAACTCGGATTTCGTAGGAGGCAATTGCCGAAAGGTTTAACTCATGCCCAAAAGTATATTCTACTTGAGCAGTGCTTGCTATTGTGCCTGTATAAGGTTCATTTGCTACTTCGGTGCCGTTTAGTTCAAGTTTCAGGTTAAAGCCTGTCAGCGGATTGTTGCCGTTATTTTTGATTGCAATTTTTACACTTTCGTTATGGGTTAATCCTTCGCCGCTGTTTGGCGTGATTATGGATACCAATTCGCCATCAATAACATCACCAAGATTAAGTACCGAAACATCATCGATATACCAATTGTCGGCATTAGAGCCTCTGTATCTGAATCCGATGTAAATGGTTTGTCCGGCATAATCGCTACTCAAAGGAATGGAGATTTTTTTCCATGAGGCGGAAATTTCGGAAGCGCCTTTCAATTCTTTCACTAGGGTGAATGCTCCCCGAGTCGTAGGATTTCCGCTTGTGGTTGATATCCAAATTCCGGAGTGAACATTGTCGGCGTGAAATTCATTGTAAGACCAAAATTCGAGTACGATATTACCAGAATTTGGGATTTGTATAGCTGGCATTACCAACCAGCCATCTCGAGTTTGTCCGTCAAAGCGGTGGCGTGCGGACGCCACGCCGCTGTATCTGAGATTTGTAGCTCTTTCCCAATTTTGTGTGCCTTGCACAGGGGCGAGGTTGTGCGAAGTCCAGCACAATGGGGGAAACAAATCGCCCTCAAATCCTTCTGTGAAAGGAAATGTTGTAACCGGAGAACAAATAATGTTGTTAACGGTTATTGTTTTGGAATCATTCTCTGATACTGTATCACCGGCCGCAATGATCGTAACAGTTATTTCATAATTTCCGGCAGCCGAAAGGTTTAATGTGGTATCAAATGTGTATTCAGCCTGATCCATACTTGCTATTGACGATGTGTAGGTTTCAGTAGCAATTTCAATACCATCAAGTTCAAGTTTCAAATCAAAACTGGATAGGGGTTCGCTACCGTTGTTTTTAATTAAGACCTTAACTTGTTCACTGCTTGTAAGCGAATAGTTAATTCCAGCTTTTGGCGTTATGATTTGAGCGATTTCTCCATCAATCACGTGATCAAAATCAATAATGTGAATAGCGTCTAACTGTATGCCAAAACCATATCCATAAACCGACCTTTGTGCTTCAAATGCGATGTAATATTCGTTCGAAGCGTTAGGAAGTTCAATCAGTTCTTCTCGCCAGTCGGAAATATCTTCGCTGTAAGTTGCCAATTGTGTCCAAGTTCCATTTTTGGACGTTTTGTAATAAACCTTTAGAACATCCTGTGCAAGACCTTGTCTTGCCTGCGTGTGCCAGAAACTCAATCTTGGTTTGGTCAATCCGCTTAAATCGAAAGGCGGCGTAACAAGTTTTACGACAGCATTGGCATTATCTATTGCAGAAATGAAATAAGCCTTGTAATTGCCGTCATGTGCTGTAGCAGGAGTTCCGGTGCTCGCGGGTACAACTGTCCAGCTAGCTGTTCCTACAACCTGTTCTTGCAGCCAACAAGTCGGAAAGTTTGTGCCATTGTTTTCAAAACTTTCTTCATAGGGAAATGTATTGATACTATTGCAGTTCAATGTAGAAAATGACATCTCAATAGATTCAACGCCATATAGAGCATCGCACATCGCAGATACTTTCCATGTGAATGAAGTCCCTACTAGTAAATTTGAAATGGTAAGACTGTTATTCATCGTGATAAATTTATGGTCCTGAGTTCCGTCATTGAGAGTTACCAAAAAATACACCGGCGCCGTGCCATCCCACGAAAGATCGACAGAGGTATAATCCGGAACGGCGGTTAAGTTTGTTGGTTGTGCGACCACGCATGCCGGAGTTTCCACAACCATGCGAATGGCCAATGCGCCAATGTTAAACGTAGCAGACAGTTGCGATAAACTGCCGGTGGATTCTCTAATATAGGGTCTTCTGCTCAGATCCGAATCAAACGAAACGAGAACCCCAACGTCGGTGAGTTGATTTACACACAAATAATAACTGCCCGGCATCAACAGCGTGGCAGGAACGGTAATAACAGAAAATCCTATGTCGCTTCTTCTTCTTGTTTGCTGAGTAAATATGGGTGTACTTGCAGTGGTATTATCGTCCGTCATTGCATATAACGATACGGAGTAATCCAGTGGCGACATTGACATAAGTGCAGGGTTTCCGTGTCCAACAATGACCTGAGAAATCGTAATCGGTTGAGTAATCGTATAAATATGCCCAAAAGTAACAGGAGCGATACTTCCGAGTCCAGTTGAGAAATCAACTATATTATCCACTGCAAAAACGCTTTGCGTACCTTCGTAGGTAAATGTGCGAACATTATTTTCGGGCGTATCATCGGTTTGATCTTGGGTTATGGTGTAAGTCATTATGTTTTGCCCAAGAGGCACAGAAACAGCAGATGTCAGAGACAATTCGGTGCTCGCTCCCGGTATCAAAGCCGGATGGGCGGCAGACGTGCCTGCCGGTGTTCCGTTTAATTCAACAGACAATATAGCATTGGTTACTGTCAGAAATCCCACGTTTTCAACTTTTGCCGGAGGCAGAATTTGCGATGCGGGAACTTTTGCATATGGATAAGTGGTTACATTTCGTAAATCATATCCATCGGTAGGCATATTTTTACTGCCAATCATAATATCATCCAACATAACTCCACGTCCTACTTGTCCTCTTGCCACAAATGCAATGTAATAATCGTTGGAAGCATCAGGAAGATCTATCTGGTGTTTGTGCCATGTTTGAAAATCTTGGCTAAATGTTCTCAAATGCACCCATTCTCCGGCTGCCGAAGTTTTGTAATAAATCCACAAGGTATCTTGCTCGTTGTCCCATTTTGCCTGTGCGTGCCAAAAGTTTAATACGGGATCAGATACACCGGTTAAATCCAATTGAGGTGTGATAAGTCTTGCCATATGACCTCTTGTTGCGAATGTAGTAGAGAAACGCGCCTTGTAAGCGCCTCCGTGTGCTGTATTAGGTATGCTGGTGTTTCCTGCCACAACTACCCAATCGGTTGTTCCGGTTATTCTTTCGTGTGTCCAGCAATCCGGTATGTTCGTACCGCTGGTTTCAAAACCTTCAATAAAGGGATATTCAGTGATTACCTTGCAATCCGCCAATGTAGAAAAAGCACCGGTAGCCGTTCCTTCATTATAGCCATCACACAATGCTGCGACACTATAAGTGTGTGCAGTTGCCTCGGTTAATCCGGTAGCAGTCCAAGTGTTATTTGCTGTCGTCGTGCTTCGGGTAACGGTGCCATCATCAGAGGTTACGGTTACTCTATATCTTAAAGCATTTCCTTCCCACGAAAGAGTGACTGAATTGACCCCACGAGCCACAACTACATTAGCGGGAACAGGGCAATCATCTACCAGCGTGACCATACGAATGGCAATAGCTCCAGAGTTCAAGGCCGTTTGTCGAGGAATCAAAGTCCAGTTTACGACTTCATTTGTCGCTACCACACTTCTCGCGGTATTACCATCGTGTCGAAATCCAAGACTTGTGGCAGTACGTTGATTCACCCCCAAAAGATAACGTCCCGGCGTTAATACAGTTGTAGGAACAGTAACGATAACAAGGCCGGTTCCCGATCTGCTCGCTGCATGATCCAGTAGCGGGGTGGGATCAATTTTAAAATCGTCTGTCAGCCGATGAACGCGTATATCATACGCAAAAGCTATGTTTACAGTTGTAAAAAAATCTAACATAACTTGAGATAATGTAACGGTGTCCGTAATCTCAATTATGTTTCCATAGATAGAAGCAACCGTGTGGCCATACTGGCTGCCTGTAGTAAATGCGTTATCTGCTGCAAACGTGTTTTGTGTTCCTGTAACGGTAAATGCATGGTCTATTGTTTCGGTTTTTCCGTCTCGCGATATTTTGTAAGTAATTGTGTTTACTCCCTCTTGGAAATTCACTGCCGAAGTTAGGTTTAAATCGGCAGATACAAGAGGCGCCAAAGACGCGTAGGGCGCAGATACGCCTATGGGTACTCCATTAAGTTCGGCAGTCAGAACTATGTTGTTTTGTGTTGCGAGACCTGTATTTTTAACCCTCACAGACGGGAGCGATTGGTTTGTAGAAACCTGCAAGTTATAATAGCGGGGGCGCAAGTTGGTAGGAAAGAGGGTTTCCACTTGCAACTCGTTTTCGGGCGTTTCAACAACTAAAATGTCGTTAAGTGCAATTCCGCTTGCAGTAGGTGCAACAGAAATGGTAGTGGTAGTGCCTCCATTCGATGTGTAGGCATGAAATCCCAAATGGTGATTTGTGGATTCTTGTGCCGTATAATTCACCGTGATTTGTGTCCACGCAAAATAGTTTTCAGTTTCATTCACAAAAAGCGTTTCAGTCATAGCCTCTGTCGTTGCTGCTGTGCCTATTTTCACAGCCAATTTTTCAGACACTGCTGCTGTTCCTGCCATGTAAAGCCAAAAACGTATTGTGTACGTTTTTCCTTGTTCAAGCATGAAACCCTGAGACATTAGCCAAGCATTGTGAGAAACAGTGTTGTGCTGTGTGATTCTTGCATGGTTTGCACTTGTGACACCCGGACGATTTCCGGAAAGTCCGCTAAGGTTTGTTCGCTCCCAGTTTCTTCCGGATGGAGTGCCGATGGTCGTCCATCCGTTGGCTGCAAAAGTAGTTCCTGAGAAACTTCCCGTGAAGACCACTACGGGTGGAGCCAAAGCTGCATTTGTTAAATTTACTTCTCGCGGAGTGGTTATCCGCTCTACATGTTGTCCGTAAACATTCGCTATTGCGAACATAAACAGAAAGATGATAAGTTTTTTCATTGTGAATATAGAATTCTAGGTTTATAAATTTGAAAACACAAAATTACAAAAAAGTGATTGATCAAACTTTATTTTTTTGGCTGAATAAATCAATTCATCCAAAACGACCTGAAAAGACGAGGAGTGAATGGTGATGGGAAAAATGTCAAGTAGCTAAGGGTCATAAAAAAGTTCTCACCCCTCATTTTTCACTTCTCTCATAGACTTCAAATAAAAATACGGGCTCACGCCGGTAATTTCCTTAAAAGCCTCACGAAAAGCACTCCGAGATTTGAATCCGACTTGAAGAGCCACAGATTCAATCGTATATTTTGCAGTGTCCGGTTCTGAGAATAGACGCTGAGCTTCCCGTATTCTGTAACTGTTCAAGAATGAGCGAAAATTTTTCTTCAACACAGTGTTAATCACCTGCGAAACATAAGTATAATTGGAATGTACCAACTCCGCCAATTTATCAACAGAAAAATTTGTGTCGCAAACAATAGAGGTATCGTCCATCACCGTTAAGATTTTATTTAGGAGTTCGTCTCGCATATTGTGTGTAAGTGCGCTTTTTTTGTATTTTTCCGAACTTCCATCGGCTATATTTTCTTGCAGGTCGATAATTTCAATATTTTTTTCAAACAATGTTTTGTAAGCCGTGTTCAACTTTCTATTCTGCAAAAAAACGAACAGTAACACCATACTTACCAATAACAAAATGCTTAGAATGATGAACTGAATAATCTTTTGATAATGAATGGTACGCTTCTTTATTTGTTGTTCAATAAAAAGATACTCTATTTGTTCGTTCGTTTTAGAAACTTCGTAAGTACGCTGTATTTTGCTGATATTGAATAGTTTTTCTGTGTTAAATACAGAATCTCTCAAAGTAGCATATTTTCTAAAATGTTTTAACGCCTGTTTATTATTTCCTTTTGATTCCTCTATTTGGGATGACGCCAGATGATTTCTCGCCAAAATTCTCAAAAAATTGTTGTCCATGGCGATTGAGTTTGACAAATTAATATAAAGTAAAGCAGAGTCTATTTTGCCGATTTCAACAAACAGGATCGCCAAATTTGATAAAATATCGGCTTCTTCTTCAATTTTGTTATTCTTTTTTATTTCCTCTAACGACAGTCGAAAATAATGGAATGCCGAATCGCAAAGACTGCTTTCTTTGTAATTCAAAGCAATTGAATTCAATATGATATGCAAATGGACATCGTTGTGTCGCTTACTGATTTGCAAGGCTTCACTAAGAAGATGAAATGCCCTATCGGCATTTTCATTTTTCATTTCAATAAGTCCTAAGTTGTTTAATATAACTACGAAGGCATTACTGTCTTGGCACAAATCCAACGCCCTTAAATAATATAATCCGGCGGTACTATATTCATTGAAACGGTAATAAATATTTCCTATATTTGAATAAATTCGCGACTTATACGCTGTGTAATTAAATTTTTCGCATAAAAGCAAGGCTTTAATTAAAAAGTCGTAAGCCGTGCTATAGTCATTCATATATTGGTAAATGACAGCAGATCTGTTATAGGCCTCAATCACACGCTTGAACTGTTCGGAATCTGCATCTTTTGGCGTTGTATTGACCAGTAAGTTATAGCAAGCCAAAGCTGTGTCGATACTATTTTTACTTAAATAATGATCGGCTGTATCAAGAAGTTGTTGTGAAGAAAGATGCTTGAATGCTGAAATAATATCGTTGTCTTTGTCCGACTCGGACAGAAAAATCTGCCCATTAGCAGCAAAGGCTATCGTCGAAAAAAATAGGCAGAAAAAGTACTTTCTTAGCATCGTTTTTTTTTGCAAAGTTACAAAAAAAAACGAAACGCTTTGAACGTTTCGTTTTTTTAATTTACTTATTGTTTCACAATTTTAATCGGTACAATTGTCGTTTTCGTGTGGATTCTGACAATGTAGTTTCCGCTTGGGATAGATTGCAAATCCACTGTTTTGCGGTCGCCTTGCAATTGCAACATTACTCTGCCGGTCAAATCTAAAACAAATATTTGTTTAATGGTTTGTTCAGTTTGAATGTGCAATACATCGTTTACCGGATTTGGATAGATAACAATGTTTTGGTTTTCAATATGAATAGGTAGCGTTTGGGTTGGTTCAGACTCATTCAAGATCATACGAATTGCCAAAGCGCCTGCTTGTCTGCCAATCAAGTTGTGCGGAGTTAATATGCCGTCAGATCCGGAATAGTTTGTTCTGTTCGGGTCTTTATCGCAAGCCACATCATGAAGCAGCGTTGCAGTCCGATTTACACCCAAAAAGTAACTTTCGCCTGCCTTCAGTTCCGTTTCGGGAATGGTTATGGTTATAAATCCTTCGGCATCTCTCACGGCTGCATGCTTGAATAACGGAGCACTTCTATCGTAAGAAAGCCTGCCAATAGAACCGCTCGTTCCGGTAATTCTGTACAATTCAATGGTATAATCCATCGTTGCGGCACTTGCAAAGCCTATAACGACTTGGCTCAAAGTAATGTCCTGAGAAATTGGAAACACATTTCCGACCATCTCATTTGCCACGGCGCTGCCTACTCCTTCAAAAAGGTCGGTTACAGCATCCATAGCCAAAGTTGATTCTGTTCCTTCAAATCTAAACTCAACGCTGTTTCGAGGCACTGTATCATCATTGCCGGCACCGCCGTTTACAGAGTAAAGCAAAGTGTTGATGCCGGAAAAAATGTCGGGTTTTGTAACGGGAATTGTCATAGCGTCCGAAATTTGACCAGCGTCCAAATTGTTTATAGTGTTGCTTACGCCCAACGGTTGGTTATTCAACATAACCGATAGGTTCACATTGGTTTGAGCTAACTTGCCGATATTATGTGCTTTTGCCGAAAGTGCCGGCAAAGCCATATCAACGGGAATTTGTGTGAATGGGAATTGGTCGGCAAGAATTTCCATGGAATTGAGAATTTCAATATCAATCGAAACATTATCAATAACAATATGCCCAAGATCGGCCGGAGAAACTGCATGGAAACCAATATAGTAGAAGTCGGTTGTTGGAGCTGTGAACAAGAAAGAAATTCTTTCCATATCATAAAGTTTTTCTTCCGAAACAAAGAGTGTGTCCATCATTGCCACAGGTGTGGCTTGATTGCCGATGTTTACAATTAATTTTTCGTATTGCGTATGATGGGACTGTCTATTGGTGTACAAATCGAATTGCATACGGTATGAGTGTCCTGCCTGAAGCACAATGCCTCTTGAAAACAACCATGCATCACGAGCTGCCCAGCCCGATGTGATGTATGCATATCTAGGCTCTAACACACCATCCAACTGAAACGAACTGCCAACCAGCCAAGCACCACCGGAGCCCGGCACTGCTTGACGAGTCCATCCCTCAGGAAGAGCATTAACCGGTGTATCATCAAAATCTTCGAAGAATGGTATGTCCGGCGAAGTTTTTAAGGTCGTTATCAATTTGGTAGCGGTGTCATTTTCCGGAATCATATCTCCTTCGAGCGATGTAAACGCTTGCAGTGTATAGGTTGTAATTTCGGAAAGATCAACATTTGTGAAGGTGTGCGTGTAGTAACTTCCTATTCCTGCAATGGGTCCTGCAATGGTATCACTTGCCCGAACTTCTCCATTCACGGTCAGGGTAACCGGAAGATTTGTAACCGACTCTGCGCTGTTATTTCTTATCACAACCCGAATGTTTTCCATTTTTGTTAAACCAACCGGAATATGAGGGTCTAATATCTCCGTAACAAGTGCGTCTTTATAATCCATTGGCGGTAAATTAGTAATCATCTCATGAATGGTATCAATAGCAATGTTGCTGCCTTGAACATGGCTCACGAACGCAGTTACTTTATGTGTGCCAAACTCCGACAAATCAAGGGTTTGATCGTGATCTAACACTGCACTTTCGTTGGGTGCGATAGCTGTTTGAACATTCTGTAGCGATCCTGCACTCACATCATTTAACCTGACGCCGAAACTAAACGATCGCAACGTATCGGTGCCGTAGTTTGTTACTTCTATTCTCACTTGTTCGGTATTCGTTAACAAATTTCCGGACACAGGACTGATTAAAGCCGTAACACCGTAATCCACACGATTGTTTCTGAACGAGCGTGTCGCTGTGTCATTTAACGGATTCATATCTCTTGCGTCGTCAATTACAGCAATGAGATTATAAGCACCCGGAGCCGAAAGATTTAGCGTGCAAAAAACCTGAGCGGATGCTCCATTGGGATTGATTGTCGCCCTGAGCGTGTCATAAACTGTTAGCGTATCATTGATAATTACTTTGAAAGCGATATCGCTTGCCGTACTCGGCGAAAAATTAGTTATCGTCAGCTGCAAAGGAAATGCAGCAGACATGTTCGTCTCCGTGCTTCCTTCAACAGGCTGCATACCAATTGTCATTCGGAAGTCGAACGTATCGCGAAGTGCTGTAAACTCGCTGTAAGCCGTATCCGAGAACAATGCACCGCACACACCAGCAACGCCAAACCTGTACGCCTTATCTCCTTGGAAAAAAGAGCGGTTTAGGCTTATCGTTGCATTGTTCACTCTTTGGCTGTGAACAAGAATATCCTCGTCTTTGTCCCACAACATGAAATCGTAGCTGTTGGCATCGCCCGTCCAAGTGAATGTTGATGTGACATAAGTTTGAGCAACCGACAAACTGCCCGGAGCGTTGCAAACTGTTGGAGGCACGTGTTCTTCCACAAGAATATGATCAACATAGGTTCTATAGTTTGTTGCATTCGCTCCGGCACCGCCTGCCATAGAGCCGCTGTGAAAACCCAGGTAGTAAGTTCCATCCGCGTCTGGCGTAAACATATAAACTATGCGTTCCCAATTTTTTATTGAACCTTCACGTACATCCACGTAAATTGTTTCAACAACATCGTCCTCGTGTTGCCCTGTTCCGATTGTTGCGGTAAATGCCACAGTGCGAGTTTGTACGGAGGTACCGAATATCGCTGTCCAAAATGACAGGTCATAGATTTTTCCGGCTTCTAACGAAAAACCGGGGGTAAATAACCAAGAATTATTTGCCGTATTCGGAAATGATGCACCAACACCCGCAGACACAACGCCGGAGTACGCGGCACCGCCCGGGATTACATTAAAGAGGCTCCAATTGGTTGCACTGATGGTTCTAACAAGCCATCCGGTCGGAAAATTACTAGATCCTGTTGCGTACTCCGAAAAATCTTCAAAAAATATCGGACCCTGAGGATCTTGTATCTGTTCCTTCACAAGGATATCATCAATGTAGGTTCTGTAGTTTGTGAGATTAACCCCAACACCGCCTCCTTCAGATTCGCTATAAAAACCAAGATAGTAAGTTCCGTCCATATCCGGTGTAAACAAGTAGGTTACTAGTTCCCAATCTACTCTCTCTGCTACGCGTTCGTCTGAATAAATTGTGTCAACAACACTGCTCGCATTTGCTCCTGTGCCAATTGTTGTCGTTAATTTGACTGTACGGGTTTGTGCAGAAGTTCCAAATATCGCTCTCCGAAAGGATATTTCATAGGTTTTCCCGCTTTCTAATGTGAAACTCGGACTGAATAACCAAGAATCGTTTGTAGAAAACGGATTCACACCAATGCCGGCACACGCTACGCCGGAATAGGTTGCAGTTCCCGACGGAAAACTTTCCTCCGCCCACATATGCCAGTCGGCACCATTAGTGCTTTCGGTTGTCCATCCAATAGGAAATTCAAACGTGCCCGGAAACGCACCCGGCGGTGCCGACCTGAAATCTTCAGAGAAGATAATCGGATTTGCTTGTCCGTTTGCATACACGCCCATCGCAAGAGCAAACAAAATTGAAGTGATTATTTTTTTCATGGCGATTTTATTTTGAATTTATTAATGTTATTTGACTACTTTGAGGATTTGCCCGTCTATCCAAACCATATACACGCCTTGCGGCAAATTTGACATGTTCAATTCTTTTGTCTGAGCCTGCAAAACAAGCTTTCCGGTTAGGTTGTAGACCCTAACATGCGGAGTTCGGAAATCATTTGTTTCGATATACAATATATCGGTAACCGGATTTGGATAAACCTTGATTTTGAACCGTTCGATATCTTTGATATTTGTTTCGCCGGTGGCTGTGAACGGTATAATCACATTGTGTTGATAATTAATAGAGTCATGAGTTAAAGTTAAGATATAATTGCCATTTTTCAAGAAAATAATGTTATTTCCCGACATGGTATAATCTACGTTATACGTAGCACCGGCTATTCTTTGCGCGGTAGAGCCTACCGTTAGCAATTCCGAAGCAAAATCATATTCCTCGCCTACGTTTACAGACAGAGTATTATGTTGTTGATTATCAAAATTCCCGATAATTGTTTGCGAGCCGGTATAAGTGTTGAGAATTTTTGCAATTGTGTGAATATTGCTCAGCGGTAGAAGATTGTTAGAAGCATTGACCTCAAATAAATTGGAGGAATTGGTCATTTGTATTTTCGACAGTCGATTGTTCGCTGCATTGAGCCGTTGTAAACTTGTGATATTGTCTAAGTTTAATTGGGTCAAACTGTTGATATGTACACCTAATGTTTCAAGCCTTATACAGCCGGTTAAATCTATATCCGTTAATTGATTATTGTCGCAGAGTAGCGTATTCAAATGCCTGAGGGTGCTTAAATCCAATGATGTTAGGTTGTTGTATGGCACAAGCAATTGGGTCAACGAGCGCGCCTTGCTCACGTCGAGATCAAACATAGCCCAATCGTTTGCCATCAAGCGCGTTATATAGACTCCCGGTGTGGCTTTTATATTGACGGTATAGGTACCTGCAACGTATGGATAGGTCGGTTTGCGAACATTCCTGTATTCCGTGCTTCCGGTAAATGTGGAGGTTTCCCCATCTCCCCAATCAACGGTAACAGTGCCTTGGTCAGATGATACAAACAATGTCAATATATAACCGGTGCCTGTGAATGTAAATGAAATTTCTTCCTCTTCTACATTGCCTACCACGTAAACAATCATCACATCTGCATTTGGAATAGCTTCGTGCGTGAGCGTTACCCCATAAATACCGCTGCTCAGAAACTCAATAACATCTTCGGAAAGTGTATAATCAAAGCCTTCTTCAACATCGTCCACACCGCCTTTTACCACGATATTGGTTGGTATTGCGTTCACAAGAATCGTGTCTGCACTTAAACTAATCGGAATGTTGGTTGTTTCTGTGCGGCGAAATTGCTGATTTAAAAAAGAGCCTTTATTCGGATCGAAGTACGTAGCTACTTTGTAAATATTTGGCAACGATAATGCGTTTTGGTCGAAATCGTATTTTTCTATTCCGGAAAAATTGGTTGCATTATCAAAGAAAATTTCGGTAATTTTGTTGTTTCTTGCTTTTACGCTATCTAAAGCAGATAAGCCGCTAAGATCGATGGTTTCCAATTGATTGTGGTTGATTTCAAGATCTTTTAACGCCGTGAGCCCTGTAAGATTAATGTCGGTCAAACCGCTACGTATCACTTGAACCGTTGTCAAAAGTGGACACATCGACAAGTCTAACGATAAAAGTTTAGTTTGCCAACTCATAAACACGCCCTCCATGTTTGGTGCTTGACTAAAATCTATGTTCACCAAATTTCGATTATTTTGCCAACTATCAACCATCGCAAATTGGTTAAAATTACCGTCCAAAATAGTAATTGTTGCCGTCCAACTGCCGGCATGCGGATAATGATGAGAGGTATATCCATGTCCGAAATATACGCTTGTGTCGCCATCGCCCCAAGCAATAGAGATTGGCGCCATGCCGCTGTTTGAATAGATGCCTAACTCCGCATAAGAGCCGTCAATGGTGAACGTTATTTCTTCTGTTTCGACATCTCCGGCAATAAATGGAATTACAACCCAAGTGCTCGGTAGCGAACTATGCGTGAGTATAACTTCATAATAGCCGTCTTTCAAAAATGTGAGTTGGTCGCCGACAAGCGTATAGTACTCTGCCGGATCTGCACCAAATGGCTCACCTTCTATTCGAATAATCGTGTTGCTGCCATTCGCTATAAGCGTATCGGCAGCGAGGCTGATCGGCGAAAGGAGATCTACCTCTCGATTAGGCAATAATTGCGCGTTAAAGCCTGCAGAAACAGAAGTTCCGGCACGACGCATCCTATCCATCATATTTAGCGATAACTGATTTCTGCCAATAAGCTGTGCAATAGTATTGTTCATTGCTGTTTGATCATCCCAAATAACTGTGGTCAATCTGTTCTCTTGCAATCTTAGAGAAGCTATGCTTGCCAAGCCTCCAATATCAATAGTCGTTAGTTTGTTAAAGGATGCATTCAACAGTGCCAAATTTGACAATCCGTCAATGTGAAGCTCGGTTAAAGCATTAGCCTCAACGTGAGCTTGTATCAGATTAGTTAAAGGTCTTAAATCTAACGAAGTAAGATTACGGTTATATGTACAGGTGAGATATTCAATATGAGTAGCTTGACTGACATCAAGTTCAATTACATTGATGGGAGTTACACCGAGATATGTGCATGAACCGGAATTGAAATTTACACTTTGCAACAAAGCATCGGCGCTTTTTCCGAAAATTTTAACCTCATACACACCCGGTAGGGCATACTGATGGGTACCCACAAAGCCACCGAATGTGCCCATGGCGTGATAAGTAGAGTCTATTCCATCGCCCCAGGAAATACCATAGCTCTTATCGCTTGTTACACCAAAACCCATACAGGCCGTTAAATCATGTTCGGTAACCACCGCTCTTAGTCGGATAGTGTCAGTTGGTGTTGTTTGAGGATTCACCTCCGCGATGCAAGCAAAATCACGCCATATATTGGCTGATGTGTAAACATCAACACTTTCGTTCAATACATACAAACAACATGTTTGCTTATCCACACCTTGAAATACGCTGCTCATAATAGTGGGAGGCCCAGGTCGCAAATAGGTAATGGAAGTTAAAGAACTGCAATTAGCAAAGGCTAAATTTCCAAAGTGTGCAACCGTACTTGGGAGGCTCAAGGAAACCAAGGAGGTGCAATCCACAAATGCATAATTTCCAATGTTTTTGACGCCTTCGGGAATGACCACTGAAGTCAAAGCTGCACAATTTTCAAACGTAAAGTGGTCGATGGTTTCAAGATTGTTGGAAATAGTTACGGAGGCCAATGCCGTACAATTAGCAAATACAGCCTGTCCCATGAATATAACACTATTAGGAATAGTTACAGAGGTTAAGGCTATGCAACCTGCAAATGCGAAATCTCCAATATGTGTGATGCCTTCGGGAATAGTTACAGAAACTAAAGCAATGCAGGCGAAAAACGTATGTCCTTCAATGAATGCGACGTTATCCGGAATCACCACAGAGGTTAATCCCCAACAGTGTGCGAATGCAGAATTTCCGATGTGTGTAACACTTTGAGGAATAGTCATGGCGGTTAAAGAAACAGCACCCCAAAGCGCAAAATTTTCAATAGTTTCAACGCTATTTGGAATGGCATAAGTTGCGTCTTGCTTGCCTTCGGGGTATCGTATCAATGTCGTTTTATCTTTATTGAAAAGCACACCATCTTGAGAGCTGTAATTAAGATTGTCCGCAGCCACTTCTATGGAAGATAAGGCACCGCAATCTAAAAATGCATCACGTTCGATAAGAGTAACACTACCGGGAATATTCACAGAAGTCAGAGCACTGCAGCCCATAAAAGCACTGACCCCTATATATATAACACCGTTAGGAATGACTATCGACGCCAAAGTTTCGCACTCATAAAACGCATAATCTCCAATACGCGCGACAGTACCGGAAATAGTCGCGGAAGTCAGGGACACACACCCATAAAATGCTTCGTCTCCGATGGATGTAACTCCATCTTCAATTATTACAGTCTTGATGGAAGTACGGACATCATACCATGGAGGGTTGGAACCTCCAACCCAGTTGATCATCGCCCCTGATCCACTGATGGTCAGTTCTCCCGTAGAAGAGCTGAGCGTGGCCAATACACTGTTTGCACCACCAATGTTAGTGCTTGCGCCAATAGGCCACGTTTGTTGCGCATTAACGCTCATAGCAACAAATAAAAGCTGCCAAATTAGGAAATAGAAATGTTTTTTCATCATATTGCGGTTAATTAGTTTATTCAGATGTTGTGTCCTAAATTTGACGGGGGATATCTTCATCAAAGAACGCGACAAAATTACGAAAAAACAACCAAATATCACAAAGTAAATTTCCCATTTTCATGAAAATGGGAAATTTAAATGTGTAAAATAATGGTTTTGATAGATACCTAATTTCTTATTTTCGTACAGATTTAACATAAAAAGTAGGACTCACTCCTGTAATCTCCTTAAAGGCATCACTAAAAGCATTTCGAGAGTTAAAACCTACTTTATGCGCGACAAAATCGATAGTATATTTTGTAAAATCCGGTTCTAAAAATAGTCTTTGTGCTTCTCGTACCCTGTAACTGTTTATAAATGAACGAAAATTCTTTTTTAGTCCATTGTTAATAACTAGTGAAACATATTTCTGATTGGAGTGAACAAGCTCAGCTAATCTGTTTACGCTAAACTCTACGTCGCAAACAATAGATGTATCTTCCATAAGTGTCAGAATTTTGTCCAAAAGCATCTGCTGCGTTTCATCCGTTAATGTGTTTTTTCTGTATTTTTTTGAAATATCTCCTTTATTAGCAGCCGTATTGTTTTGTGAATTAATAAGGTCAACATTTTTTTCAACCAATATTGTATGAGCGGCATTCAATTTTCTATTTTTAGAAAAAATAACGAATAGTAAAGCGCTCACTAACAGTAAAATTCCCAAAGTAACAAACTGAATAATTTTTTGTAAATAAATCGTTTGTTCTTTTATTTGCTGTTTTATAGCAAGTTGCTCTATTTCTTTGTTGGTTTTTGAAACCTCATACAGACGTTTTAATTGATTGATGTTGGCGAATTTATCAACATTAAATATCGAATCTTTCAATGTTGTGTATATTTTATAATGTTCAAAAGCATTTATTTTATCCCTCTTTTGTTCCGCTATTTTAGACAGAATAAGATGATTTTCTGCCAAAATTTTCAAAAAATTATGCTCTGTTGCTATGGCATTCGACAAGGCAATGTAGAATAAAGCCGAATCATAATTGTTGATTTCAAAAAACAGAGCGGCTAAATGGGATAAATTATAGGCTTCATTTTCGGCATTGTTACTTTTTTTTGCCTCAACTAATGACAATTGTAAATAATAATATGCCGAATCATAATTATCGCTTTTTTTGTAGGCTAATGCAATTGTATTCAATACAGAATGTAAATAAACATCATTGTGTCGGTTGCTGATTCGCAAGGCTTCGTCGAGAAAGTAAAACACGCTGTCAATTCTATTATTTTTTATCTCCGCAAGACCTATATTATTCAATATTGCCACAATAATCGCACTATCTTGACACAAATCCAATGCCTTCAAAAAATACGATTTGGCGATATCACATTGATCGAATCTACAATAAATGTTTCCTATATTCATATAAATTCTTGATATATATTGCCAATAATTGATTTCTTCACATATTAGCAATGCTTTAATAAACAACTCGAAGGATGTACTATAATTACCGGTATATTGATAGACAATTGCAGACCTGTTATATGCTTCAACCACCCTTTTTTGATGCTCAACATCGGCACCTTTTTGGGAAGCGTTGATAATCAGATTATAACAGATTAGAGCTGTATCAAAACTGCTTTTGTTGAAGTGATAATTTGCAGTATCAAGAAGTTGTTTAGAAGACAGGTGCTTGAAATTTAAAACAATATTGTCTTTTTGATGCAACTCATTTTGT
>JAIRRI010000147.1 GCA_031256055.1 Bacteroidales bacterium | reverse complement strand
AATGGTGGGATGGCAATACCACAACACCGCGTACTATCACATTGACCAAAGATACGACCATCAGTGCGACATTCGCTGTAATATCAAACTTCACCGTAACCATCACACCGCCAACTAATGGGAGTATCACCGTAATGGACGGTACAACTCCTGTAAACAATGGTGATGTTGTGGAAGATGGTACAACCTTGACGTTGACAGCAACACCTGCAGAAGGTTACAAATTCAGCCAATGGTGGGATGGTAATACGACAACACCGCGTACCATTACGGTAACCAAAGATACGATCATTAGTGCAACATTCACAGCAATACCAAATTTCACTGCAATCATTCCAACGGTTTCCAACGGAACTATTACCGTGATGAACGGCTCAACTCCCGTGACCAGTGGCACTCAATTGCCCGAAGGCACAATTCTAAGTTTGACCGCAACACCTGACTTAGACTACATGCTTGACAGATGGTGGGACGGCAATACCAACGCAACCCGTAACATTACGTTGACCGGAGATACAACCATTTCGGCTACATTCAGAAAAATATCTACTGTAATGTTTTTTGATGGTACGAACTTACGCAAAAGTACGTGGTCAAGCTCGACTTTGACCACTGCTGCAAGTGAAGTATTAGCTGCTCCTCCGACCGGAGGTACCTACAAGGCTATAGAATTCGCTAATGGTGTTGTTTATGCTGTCCACAGAGTTAATAACTTCCCGGCGACAACAAGCTTTGGAACGTTAGATAAAACCACCGGAACATACACCATAATCAACACGGATGTTGGTTACGATGTAACCGGTTTGGCGTGGAATCCGCAGGACAACACCATGTATGCAGCGTATGGAACAGGCAACAATAGAGGATTCGCCAAAATCGATTTAAAAACCGGCGCTTTAACTGAAATCGGACCACAAATTTTCGGTATGAACATTTGGTGGACTATTGCTATTGACAACGAAGGAGACTGTTATGCTATGGAATATGGCGGAACATCAAGAATTGGTAAAATAAATTTGGAAACAGGTGCCTTTACACAAATTGTAGGAAACCTAAGTTCAGCTTCAATGTTCACGGATATGTCGATCGATCGCGAAACAAATCAAATTTACGCCAACACGCCCGGTGGCAACACTGTTTTTACTATTGCATCAATCAATAAAACTACCGGAGCACGTACGACGTTTGGAACAGTCACAACAAGATGGCATGCCTTTGCCGTCTTTGTGGATGAACCTGCACCAATGCACACGGTAACGATTACTTCGGAAACTCATGGAAACATCACCGTAATGAACGGCGCAACTGTAGTAAACACCGGAGATCAGTTACCCGGAGGTACAGTATTGACGTTGACCGCAACTCCTAATGCAAACGCCGAATTTGTAGCATGGTGGGATGGCGACACCGCAACAACACGCACCATCGCATTAATTGCCAACACAACCATTTCGGCTACATTCGTTGCTCGTTATCACACTGTAACCTTTGCCACTCCATCCAACGGCACATTAAGCGTAACGTATCGCAATGAAGTAAACGAAGTAGTTTCTGTAGAAAGCGGAGAAGAAGTTGAAGAAGGCACTATATTAACCATCACAGCAACACCTAATGATCATTATTATTTGGAACTTTTGGAAGTGAATAATTCGCCTTTCACAAGTAGTCAGACCTATACGGTAATGAATGATGTTACTATTAATGTTGCGTTCGCAATTAATCAATATCAAGTAACTTATGCAACTCCGGCGGGTGGAACGTTGACCGTAACACGTGACGCCGGTATTGATGTTCCGTCAGGCACATCAGTTGACCATGGAACGGTATTGACCATTACGGCAACACCAAATCCTAACCATACGTTGGCTACCCTAACGGTGAACTCCGCAACATTTACTAATGGCAGCACGCATACGGTAAATGGTCCGGTTACGATTACAGCTTCGTTTCAAATAACCTACACCCTAACAATCACGCAGCCGGATGGCGAAAATGTTATCGAAGTTTGGGATGTTGATGAGATGGTTCAATTTGGTTCAGGTTCATCTATTGAAGCAGGCACGGAATTGAAGTTGATGGCGTTCCCGGCTGATGATTACGAGTTTGTTGAGTGGTGGGATGGAAACACAGAGCAATTCCGTACGATTACGTTGGATAGCGATATGACTATCAGCGCAACATTCCAAGAAGTCATTATTTACTACACTGTGTTTATTGAAGCGCCGGAAATCGGAGGTACAATCACTGTAATGAAGAATGAAAAAGGCGTTGTATCTGATGGTGATGAGTTGGAAGCAGGCACAGAGTTGATCTTGCTTGCAACAGCTCACCAAGGTTATAGATTTGTCGAATGGTGGCATGGTGGTACGGATGCAGAGCACACTCACGTATTGAATGATCACGTTACTATTTCTGCTATATTTGAAGACGATGAAGTTTCAATCGCTATAACAATCGGCAGAGAGTTGTTTGCGGTTTATCCAAATCCAACGGCAGATGTGTTACACATTCAAACCGAACAGGTGATCAAACAAATTTTTGTTTTAGACTTGACTGGTAAAGTGATGATGACGTTGCAAGGCGATCAAAAAACAATCAACTTGCAATCTCTCCCGATAGGACATTACATCGTTCGAATCCACACAGACACAACAATTGTGCCGGTGAAAATTGTGAAACAATAAATAATCATATTGGTTTTGGTTGCGTTTTAGGGGCGGGTTTCCCGCCCCTAAAATTTTATGGTTTTGACCGATCATAGATTTATATTTTTTTATTTCAGTTTTTTTTCGTATCTTTGCAAGGTATTATTTTATATTTTGAATAAAAGAATGATTACACATATCAGTGGCAAACATCTCTATTATGCATTCCTGGCAGGCGCCAAACGCATTTTAGAAGAACAGCAGTACCTCAACAAAATCAACGTTTTCCCTGTTCCTGACGGAGATACGGGAACGAACATGGCTTCGACTGTTCAAGCCATTGTGGATAACACTTTAATTCATAATGGGTATAAAGACACGGCAATGTCTATTGCCGACGCGGCTTTAGTGGGCGCTCGTGGAAATTCCGGAGTTATCTTTGCACAATTTTTATTCGGAACGGCTTCGGATTCGCCAAACAATGAAACCATCTCAATTGATGAATTCATCCAAAGTGTAAAGGCTGGTGTTAAAGCAGCTTACGAGTCTATTTCCAATCCTGTCGAAGGTACAATTATCACACTTTTGCGGAAATGGGCAGAAGTAATGGAAGATTTGAAATCCAAAACAGACGATTTCATCGAATTGTTGTCTCTCGTTTATCCCGCTCTGGAAGAGGCTTTGCGAGATACCAAAAAACTTTTGCCAAAGTTAGCCAAAGCCAAAGTTGTGGATTCGGGTGCACATGCGTTCGTGTTTTTTATTCAAGGAGCGTTGGAATTTCTAACTACAGGAACATTGAAAGATTTAGCAGGAACACGCTCGCAAACCATTGCCGAAGCCGACGAAGCGCATATCGACCATGAAGAAATCACATTCCGATATTGCACCGAAGGCATGATGACTGTAGTTAATGATGTGGATTTGAAAAATCTGCGACAACAACTTGCACGGTTGGGCGATTCGATTGTGGTTGCGGGAAGTAAAACACGTTTGCGTGTGCACATTCACACCGACACACCTGCAAAAGTCTTTGCTATTCTATCTCGCCACGGGCATATTGATTTCCAGAAAGTGGATGATATGGAATTTCAGCACGAACTGCTCACCAAAGGTCCGAAAGCTAAAATCGGATTGTTGATCGACAGTTGTGCAGATGTCCCGAAATCCGTGCGTTTCAAACATCAAATGCATTTGGTGTCGTTGAATTTGCACGTTGGAAAAAGTCAGTATTTAGACCGCATTTCGATTACGCCTAATCAATTCTATCGCCTGTTGCGCAAAAGCGACGGAAAAGAAAAATTCTCAACATCTCAACCATCCAAAAAAGATTTTTCCGACAAATATAATTTTATGTCAACACTCTACGATTCGGTAATTAGTTTAAGCGTTTCGTCAAGATTGAGCGGAACCTACCAAAACAGCGTCGAATCTGCCAGACGTGCAGCCATTGATACCGGAAAACGCATTTCTGCAATAGATACTAAATTGTGTTCGGGAACAGAAGGTTTGGTTGCCGTTTTGGCTGCCGAGGCGATTGAGGCAGGATTTTCGCACGACGAGGTTTTGGACAAAATCGACAAGTGGATATTGAAATCCAGACTATTTGTGAATACGCAATCTATTACAGGTTTTATTCGCAGTGGTCGCATTTCGAAAAGTAAAAGTGTGATTGCAAACCTACTGAAACTTCGTCCGCTAATTACAATGGACAAGGCAGGAAATGGCGAAAAAATCGGTAATTTCAAAGGTCAGAAAAAAATGATTCAGCGTACTTTGGAAATTTTCCGCGAAGATCATGAGAAAATCGGAATTGACCGTTATTGTGTGTGCTACACCGACCAATCCGAAATTCACAAAGCCGAAGAAGTTGCCGAACGCATGCACCAAATTTGCGGAAAGAAAGCGGACTATATAACGCAATTATCTCCTGTTCTTGGCTCGATTGGGTATAATGGAGCGATTGAGGTGGCGTATGTTACTAAATGAACACCTTTGGTGATAATATCAAACTAACAACTTTCGGCGAATCACACAGCGCAGCCATTGGTGGCGTTATCGAAGGATTTCCTGCGGGTGTGGAAGTTGATAAAAATTTTATTCAATCCGAATTAGATCGTCGGAAACCCTCTAACCACAAAGCAAGCACAACACGCAAAGAAAGCGACCGTATCGAAATTTTATCGGGAATTTTCGAAGGCAAAACACTCGGAACACCGATTGCGTTTATCATTCGCAACGAAAATCAACAATCGGACGACTACGACTATTTGCGTAAAATTTATCGCCCAGGACATGCCGATTTTACGTATGATAAAAAATACGGACACTATGACCATCGCAGTGGAGGTCGCGCTTCTGCACGCGAAACAGCTGCACGTGTTGCTGCAGGCGCATTTGCAAAAACCATTCTACAAAGCAAAGGTATTGAAATTACGACAACCGTCAAACAAGTCGGAATAGCGCAAACACCCGACGAAATGGAACGTTTGATAGAACAAGCGAAAACTGATGGCGACAGTTTGGGTGGTATTGTGGAATGTGTGATTAAAGGCTGTCCCGTGGGAATTGGCGAACCTGTTTTCGGCAAATTACAAGCGCAACTCGCCGAAGCCATGATGAGCATTCCCGCTGCAAAAGGCTTTGAATACGGCGAAGGTTTTGGCGCTGCAACGATGAAAGGCAGCGAACACAACGATATTTACATTTTCGATAACGAAATAAAACCCGCAACCAATCACAATGGCGGAATTTTGGGTGGAATCAGCACAGGACAGGATATTGTTTTTCGTGTTGCATTCAAACCCATTGCGAGCATTTCCAAACCTCAGGAAACGGTGGATAAACAAGGAAATTCTGTACAATTAATCAATCGTGGTCGTCATGATGTGTGTTGTGTGCCAAGAGCCGTGCCTGTTGTGGAGGCTATGGCAGCATTGGTGATTGCCGATAATTTGGATTTGTAAAAAAAATCGTATCTTTGTAAATTATTTCCAAATTATGCTCAAAACAATCGGTCAATATTTTCTGTTTCACAAAGACGTTTTTTCGCGTCCACCACGTCGGAAACTCTTTTGGCGACAAGTGTTTTCAGAGATTTGGCGATTAGGTATGGACTCGCTTCCGATTGTGGTTTTACTCTCTATTTTCATGGGAGCAGCGCTCACCATTCAGTTGAATTTTAACACGGATAGCCCGTGGCTTCCGCTTTACACGATTGGTTTCATCGCACGACAAACCATAATTTTGGAATTTTCACCAACGATTATCAGTTTGATTTTGGCAGGAAAAGTCGGTTCGCGAATTTCCTCTGAAATCGGTACTATGCGCGTAACAGAGCAAATTGACGCACTCGAAGTAATGGGTATAAATCCCGCAAATTATTTAGTGCTTCCGAAAGTGATTGCCTGTATGTTTTTTCATCCGATTTTGATTATGTTAAGTATCGGTTTTGCGATATGGGGCGGGTATTTTGTGGGAGTTGCTTCGGGAATGATGAGTTCGTATCAATTTATTTATGGTCTGCAATTTGAATTTAATACTTTTGACTTGTTTTATGCACTGTTCAAAACGGTTGTGTTTGCTTATCTCATCACCACGATTTCCGCGTTCTACGGCTATTTCACGCAAGGCGGAGCCTTGGAAGTGGGACGTGCCAGCACCAAAGCCGTTGTACAAAGCAGTATTATGATTATTGCGTTTAATCTTGTTGTAACTCAATTAATGTTAGGATGATTTCGGTTAAAAATCTATATAAATCGTTTGGCGAAAAGGTTGTGCTTCACGACATTTCCGTGGATTTTAAAGCCGGAGAGAACAATTTGGTGATTGGATTGAGCGGTTCAGGAAAGACTGTATTGATGAAGTGTTTGGTGGGGTTAGTGAAGCCCGAACACGGTCAAATTTTATTCAACGGTCGCGATTTGGTTTCGATGACCGGTAAGGAACAAACCGCCATTCGACAAGATATTGGCATGGTATTTCAAGGCGGAGCATTGTTCGATTCGTTGACTGTTGAGGAAAATGTAGTATTTCCGTTGGATATGTACACCGACATGACTTTGGAAGAAAAAATTGATCGTGCCAATTTTTGTCTACATCGCGTAAACCTCGAAAATGCCAATAAACTCTACCCATCCGAATTGAGCGGTGGAATGAAAAAACGTGTTGCCATTGCGCGAGCCATTGCCAACAATCCAAAATATTTGTTTTGCGATGAGCCCAATTCAGGCTTAGACCCACGCACATCTGCGGTGATTGACGAACTGATTTCCGAAATCACCAAAGAATACAACATGACCACAATTATCAACACGCACGACATGAATTCGGTGTTGCAAATCGGCGAAAACGTGGTGTTTATCTACAAAGGCAATTTGTGGTGGAGAGGCGATAAGCGCAGCATTTGCGAAACCGATAATCCCGAACTGATTGAATTTTTGTGTGCGTCCGAATTAACAAAACGATTAATTGAATAATATGACACTCATTGATATTTTTCTTTT
>JAIRRI010000131.1 GCA_031256055.1 Bacteroidales bacterium | reverse complement strand
AAGTATATATCAATTTTCGCAAACCAAACGAGCAAGCCCTTGATGTGATTACGGTTGCAGAAGCCAAACAATATATGACAGAAGGTCATTTCACCGAAGGTTCGATGGCTCCAAAAGTGCGCGCAGGTATTTATTTCGTTGAAAACGGTGGAAAAGAATGTGTGATTACGGAAGCTGGACAGCTTGGGAATTCCAAGTGTGGTACGCGGATTGTTGCGTAATAATATTGTAGGGGCGTTGCGTGCAACGCCCCTACAATAAAAATTTGGCAGTTTCGATTTTTTTTCGTAACTTTGCAAACGGGTAAGTCTTATACGACCAGCTCCTACTTATTCCCCCAGGGTTGGAAGACAGCAAGGGTCGGTGGTTGTAGCGGTGCGATGTAAGTAGCTTACCCTTTTTTTATTAATTACGAATTGAAGTATCATTAATCATTAACCGTTAATCACTAACTACACATGGAAACAACAAACACACGTCCAAGTTGGGACGACTATTTTATGGAATTGGCACGAGCCGCTGCGAAACGTGCGACGTGTGATCGCGGACGTAGCGGTTGTGTGATTGTACGCGACCGTCAGTTGTTGGTTACAGGCTATGTAGGCTCGCCGAAAGGTTTGCCGCATTGCGATGAAGTCGGACATTTAATGAAAAAAATGATTCACGAAGATGAGCGTATTACCGAGCATTGTGTGAGAACTGTTCATGCCGAGCAAAACGCCATTTGTCAAGCCGCACGGCGCGGTATTGCATTAGATGGTGGAACATTATACTGCAAAATGACGCCTTGTCGTGTGTGTGCAATGTTGATTATAAACTGCGGAATTACGCGTGTAGTCTGCGAGTTCAAGTATCACGCAGGATCGGAATCGGAGCAAATGTTTAAAGACGCAGGGGTGGAACTTTGCTTTTTTAATGAGGATGTTTTGAATTACAAATAAATTAGTGATGAATTATGAGTGATGAGTTGCTTCGCCATATCGTAATTTTTTCACTTATAACTCATAACCCATAACTCATAAATACATGCAAATCGTTTTCCATATCCATTACAAAACCGAATTCGAGCAAACTCTAAAAATTGTCGGAAATCACGATTTGTTAGGGAAAGATGACCTTTCCAAAGCGCCGTACATGTTTCACGAAGGCGATGGGAATTGGATTTTGGCATTAGATTTACCGAAAAACACGAAACCGTTTGCTTATCGTTATGTCGTGATTGACGAACGAAACGGTGAACACTGGAGCGAATTATACCAAGACGACAGAATTTTGGCATTGAATAAAAATCAAGACGAAATTCTTGTTTTTGACCAGTGGCGAATGCCGTTTAGAGGCGCAGGAGTGGCAATTCCGGTATTTTCAATTCGAACAGAAAAAGGGTTAGGTGTTGGCGAATTTTCGGATTTGAAACTATTGGTTGATTGGGCGCATATCTGCGGTTTAAAACTGATTCAAATCCTTCCTGTGAATGATACGACTGTGAATTTCACGTGGACAGATTCGTCGCCATACACTGCGATTTCAGTGTTTGCGTTGCATCCGCTTTATCTGAATATCGAACGTATTGGAACATTTAATGAAAAAGAATTAACCGAATATCGTGAACTTTGTAAAACTCTGAACGCCTTCCCACAAGTGGATTATGAGGCTGTGATGAGTGCAAAATGGAACTACATTCGAAAGTTTTACAAAAAAAATGCCAAGCAACTTTTTGAAACCAAATCCTATCAAGATTTTTTCGAAAAAAATGCAGATTGGTTAAAGCCTTATGCTGAATTTTGCGCTTTGCAAGATCACTATAAAACTAACGGTATTGATATTCATTATTTTGTACAATATCATTTGCATGTTCAACTTTCTGAAGCCTCTGAATATGCGATGAGTAAAGGCGTTCGGTTGAAAGGCGATATTCCAATCGGTGTGTCTCGAAACAGTGTGGATACTTGGATTGCTCCTGAATTATTTCACATGGATTGCCAAGCTGGTGCGCCACCGGACGCGTTTTCAAGGATTGGGCAGATGTGGGGATTTCCCACCTATAATTGGGATGAGATGGCGAAAACCAACTACGAATCGTGGCATCGACGATTGAAAAAAATGGAGGATTATTTTCAAGTTTTTCGCATTGATCACATTCTTGGATTCTTCCGTATCTGGGAAATACCGCTGAATGCAAAGGACGCACTCTTGGGACATTTCTCCCCTGCCCTGCCATTTTCGATTGACGAATTAAATCAACGTGGACTGAAATTTGACTACAATCGGTTTTGCAAACCTTATATTCGCAATTGCCAAAACGAAGTTCTTTTCATTGAAGATAAAGTTTTAAAAAATCATTTTCATCCGCGAATAGCCTTTCATTCCACGCGTTCGTATCAAGATTTGGACGAACAAACAAAACATATTTTGGACGACATTTACAACGACTTTTTTTATCATCGTCACACTGATTTTTGGCGTGAAATTGGTTTAAAAAAATTACAAAGTTTGAAAGCATCAACCAACATGATGATTTGCGGTGAAGACCTTGGAATGGTACCAAATTGTGTGCCCGACGTGATGCGTGAATTGCAAATTTTAAGTTTGATTATTCAACGCATGCCGAATGATTCACATCTGAAATTTGCGGATTTGAAACATGCGCCGTATCTCAGCGTGTGCAGTCCGAGTAGCCATGACATGAGCGGAATCCGTGGTTGGTGGGAAGAAGACGTGAATACAACGCGAGAATTTTATCACCATGAATTGCAACAACACGGTGAATGCCCGCAAACTTGTGAACCTTGGATTGCACAACTCATCATCGAACAACACCTGCACGCACCAAGCCTTTGGGCGATTTTCCCCATTCAAGATTTAATAGCAATAGATGGAAATTTACGTTTAAAAAATCCGCAAGATGAGCGTATTAATGATCCAAGAAACAGCCAAAATTACTGGCAATACAGATTTCACCACACTATTGAAAACTTATTAACGTTTGATGAATTTAATCTAAAAATCGCGGGATTAGTACAACAAGCAAAACGGAATTAAAAAAAATAGGAACACCAAAAGCATTCCTATTTTTTTCAAAATTCAGCAGCGATTACTCGCTTTTTTCTTCAGCTTTATCCATTGCATCTTTCAAGTTCGACAACGCTTCGATGTCGCCCAACGTAGATTTTTCAACGTTTTCGTTTAGCTTTTTCATTGCTTGCTTTTGCTCGTTTTCAGTGGCTTTTGCCTCGTTTTCGGCTTTCGCTTTTTCGTTGGCTTGCTCTTCTTTGAAAATATTAGTGTGAGAAACGATGATTTTTTTGCTGTCTTTATTGAACTCTATTACTTTGAAATCCAAAACTTCGTCCAGTTTCGCAGCACCGCCTTGTTCTTTTTGAATATGACGCATTGGTGCGAAAGCCTCAACTCCGTAAGGCAGCACAACAACAGCGCCTTTATCGTTTACAGTCAAAACAGTTCCTTTGTGAACAGAATCAATCGTGAATACGGTTTCGAACACATCCCAAGGATTTTCTTCTAATTGTTTGTGTCCAAGGCTCAAACGGCGGTTTTCAACGTCCATTTCAAGAACGACAACATCAATTTTTTCACCGATTTTTGTGAATTCAGCAGGATGTTTGATTTTTTTCGACCACGACAAATCTGAGATGTGAATTAAGCCATCAACGCCTTCTTCTAATTCTACGAAAATACCGAAATTAGTGAAGTTGCGAACAGTTGCCGTATGTTTCGAATTTACAGGATATTTATCTGCAATTGAAGCCCATGGATCAGGAATCAATTGTTTGATACCAAGCGACATTTTGCGTTCTTCACGATCTAAGGTCAGAATCATAGCCTCAACTTCTTGACCGATTTTCAAGAAATCTTGAGCGGTACGAAGGTGTTGCGACCACGACATTTCAGATACGTGAATCAAACCTTCAACGCCCGGAATTACTTCGATAAACGCACCGTAATCCGCGATAACCACTACTTTTCCTTTGATTTTATCGCCAACATTGAGATTTGCATCCAACGAATCCCACGGATGTGGCGTCAATTGCTTCATACCAAGTGCAATGCGTTTTTTACCTTCGTCGAAATCTAAAATTACAACATTGATTTTATCATCCAATTTCACGATTTCCTCAGGGTGGTTGATACGTCCCCACGACAAATCCGTGATGTGAATTAAACCGTCTACGCCGCCAAGATCAATGAATACACCATAAGATGTGATATTTTTAACGACTCCTTCGAGCACCTGACCTTTTTCAAGTTTAGCAATAATTTCACTTTTTTGTGCTTCGATTTCATCTTCGATAAGCGCTTTATGCGACACCACCACGTTTTTGTATTCGTGATTAATCTTAACCACTTTGAATTCCATGGTTTTATCCACATACATATCGTAGTCGCGAATTGGTTTCACATCAATTTGCGAGCCCGGTAAGAACGCTTCCAAACCAAATACATCCACGATCAAACCACCTTTTGTGCGGCTTTTCACGTAACCTGTAACGATTTCTTGGCTTTCGTGCGCTTGATTTACGCGTTCCCAAGATTTGAGTAAACGTGCTTTTTTGTGTGATAAAATCAGCTGTCCGTGCGAATCTTCTTTGCTTTCAACATACACTTCCACTTTGTCGCCCGGTTTCAAATCGGGGTTGTATCTAAACTCTGCAAGAGGCACAACGCCATCGGATTTGAAGCCGATGTTAACCACCACTTCGCGGTTGTTTTTTGCCACCACAGTACCTTCGATGACTTCTTGTTCGCCAATCTGGCTAAGGGTTTTTTCGTAAGCCTCTTCGAGCGATTTCGCCACTTCAGAATTTACGTTAACTTTTTTCTTTCCAATCGTGTCCCAGTCAAAATCCACGTTGCCTGTTGTAGCATCACCTTTAATTTTAACGGCTGTTTTCGTCGGTTTTACCTCTGCGTGTTCAACATGTTCTACAACTTGTTCTACTGGTTGTTCCACGTGTTCCGCTTGCTCTACATGTTCTGCTTGGGCTTCGGGATTGACATTTAGTTCTTCACTCATGATTTGTTTGTTTTTGTGATGAAAGTTTCGCTTTCATCTGGTTCATAATTAGGTTATTTAACACCCTTTCGGGAAAGTCCACAAAAAGGAGTGCAAAGATACGAAAAATATTTGAAATAAGCAAGTAAAAAAAATTTGCTTAATATCAAAAAAAATTGTATCTTTGCACCCCAAATTATATTTACCATGGCAGGAAAAAAAGAAACAGGACCCGTAAACACCGAACAAATGTTCGAAGAAACCGTTAGTAGACTTGAAACTTGGTTTATTAAAAATCAAAAAATGCTTACAGTCTCTTTGTTGGCTGTTGTTATTGCAGTTGGCGGATATTTCGGATACAAATTTTTGTATTTGGAGCCTCGCGAAAGAACGGCACAAGAAGAGATGTTTTTCGCACAAAATTATTTCGAGATTGATTCTTTAAACTGGGCACTCAACGGCGATGGTGTAAATTACGGATTTCTTGATATTATTGACAATTTCAGAGGTACGAAAGCCGCAAATTTGTCGCGTTATTATGTTGGTGTGATTTATTT
>JAIRRI010000123.1 GCA_031256055.1 Bacteroidales bacterium | reverse complement strand
CTCATCCCAGCCTGCTTTGTGTGAAGATAAAGTCGCCACCATCGTACCCAGCGCAGCACCCAACGCAGCCATGTAAGCAGAGATTGAGCCACCACCGGGAGCTGGGGATTCCGAAGCCGTTTCGTCGGCAAAACCTTTGCAGGTCATGTCGATTAATTTTTTGGATTTATCCTCGGCATCCAACAAATATTCGATGATTCGCTCTTGCGGATTATAAGGTTTCAAGTCATCTAAACCCATTGATTTTACAGCAATTTTAATCAATTCATCTTCCGAAACACCAACCGAACGTTGTTGTTTTTTCAAAAAATATTTTCCCGCTTCGATCATACATTTTTTCGGGACTAAGCCTACGATTTCCGAACCTGTTACACGAATTCCGCGCTCTTCCGCTTTTTTACAAACTTCGTCAAACGCGATATGCACAGGCGTTACGGAAACATTCGTAATATTCATCGAAACTTGCGCGATACCGTATTCGTCGATAAACCAACCAATCGCTTTCGTTGCTTTCAACGTACCAGGAATCATCACGGGTTCGCCTTTTTCGTCAACGATAGGTTTACCGGTTGGTTTTCCGCCTTCCCTTGCAGGGCGACCTTTTTCGCGAACGTCAAACGCAATGGCATTCGCACGACGTGTTGAAGTTGTGTTCAAATTGTAATTGATTGCTACCAAAAAGTCGCGAGCGGAAATTGCTGTTGCGCCTGTTTTTTCTACGTGTTTGTTAAATTCGGCAGGACCGTAACAAGGTTTCCAATTTGGGTCTGATAATTTTTTATTTAAGCCTTCGTATTCTCCTGCTCGGCAACTTGCCAAATTACGACGTTTTTCCTCTTTTGCTGCATTTTCGTAGCAATATACAGGGATTTTCAATTCTTCGCCAACTCGTTTTGCAAGTTTGTGCGCATATTCCGCCGTTTCTTCCATCGAAATATTCGACACAGGAACAAACGGACACACATCTGTAGCACCAAAACGCGGATGTTCGCCTTTGTGATTGCGCATATCAATCACTTCGCTCGCTTTTTTGATGGCTTGAAAAGCAGCCTCAACCACTTCATCGGGAGTGCCGACAAACGTTACAACCGTGCGGTTTGTAGCATAACCGGGGTCAACATCCAAAAGTTTAACGCCTTCGATTTTTTCGATTTCATTGGTGATTTGTTTAATCACGTCCATGTTGCGCCCTTCGCTGAAATTGGGGACACATTCGATCAATTTTTTCATATTTTTTGTTTTTCGTTTTTCGTTTTTTGTAGAGACACACGGCCGTGTGTCTCTACATTTTTTTGTGCAAAGATACGAAATTTAATGGAAAATGAAAATAATTTTCAATTTTAAATTTTCAATTCTCAATTAATTTTCATATCTTTGTAGTCTCCATTTAATTACAAAACACATTGAACTCATCCGCACTTTTTAAACGCTACCTCGCACAAACCTCCAACTTCACACCATTTATCGTGGATGTGGATCGTGCAGAAGGCGTGTATATTTGGGATAAATCCAGCAAACGCTATTTGGATTTCACTTCCGGAATGTGTGCCAACAATTTGGGAAACCGCCATCCAAAAGTCATTGAAGCCATCGAAAACCAGTTGAAAAAATTTTCTTACACCATGGTTTACGGCGAATTTATTCAACAACCGCAAATTGATTTTGCGGAAAAAATTTGCTCGCTGTTGCCAGGAAATTTGCAACAATTGTTTTATGTCAATTCCGGTTCAGAAGCCATCGAAGGTGCTATAAAATTGGCGCGTTTGAATAATAGTCGTTCGGAAATTATCAGTTTCAAAAATTCGTATCACGGCAGTACGATGGGCGCCATGAGCGTGCTCGGCAATGAGAGTTATCGCAGTTTGTTTCAACCCATATTACCGAATACCAAACTCTTGGAATTTAACAACATCGAACAACTTTCGGAAATCACCGAAAAAACGTGTTGCGTCATCACCGAAGTCATTCGTTCGGGCGCAGGTATGGAACTTCCAAACCCTGCATTTTTACAGGCGTTGCGTAATCGGTGCAACGAAACAGGTGCACTCTTGATTTTCGACGAAATCCAAAGCGGTTTCGGACGCACGGGAAAATTGTTTGCATTCGAACATTACAATGTTGTTCCCGATATTTTATGTATCGCCAAAAGTATGGGTGGCGGAATGCCGATTGGTGCTTTTGTTTCATCGGTTGAACGTATGGATAGATTAAACAACGGACATCCATTGCTCGGTCATGCCACCACATTCGGTGGACATCCTGTGTCATGTGCTTCAGGATTAGCGTCGCTTGAAATCATTTCCAATCCTGAATTTTTAGAACAAGTTAATCGCAACGGAGAGTTAATTCGCCACTATTTTCAACATCCCGAAATTAAAGAAATTCGGGGTAAAGGGCAGTTTTTGGCTGCTGAATTAAAGAACCCGAAACGCATCGAAGACGTTGTTACTTATTGCGCAAACCATGGATTACTCTTACTTTGGTTGTTGTTCAATTATCAATCGTTGGCGCTCACTCCTCCACTCATTATCACCGAAGACCAAATCAAAGAAGCCGCTAAAATTTTCAAAAACGCACTAACCGAATGAAAAGTTTTAAATTCCATATTCGACGAACTAAATATTACATCAAAAAAACCATCCACTTTTTTACCATAAAAATTTGGTTGATTTCCGCGCAAGTTGGCTTGTCTACATTCAAAAAAGCATGGTATAAAGTCAGTCGAATTTTGAGTATCGCCATAGAAAAATTTGTGGAAAATCGCTGTCCGACCAGTGCTTCCGACTTAACATATTACACTCTATTTGCAGTTGTTCCGTTTTTTGCTATCGCTTATGGCGTGGCGATTTCGATGGGCATGGAAACGGTGCTGAACGAACAAATTTATTCGGCGTTTAGCGGACAAGGCGCTCTGAGCGAAAAGTTGATTGAATTTGCTCAAAAAACCATCGCAGAAACCAAAGGTGGGTTAGTTACCATAGTTGCTTCAGCATTTTTTCTTTGGGCGATTTTCTCAATGTTGGAAAGTATTGAAACCAATATGAATCAAGTTTGGAATGTAGATAAAAAACGAAATTTCGGAAAACGAATGTTGGGATACCTTTTGTTTACGATTTTCGGTCCGGTTTTATTAGTTGCCGGTTCAGGTGTCAACATCTTTATTTCAGCCAATATTATTGAGGCCATTGCCGATGAAACCATCCAAAATTCTCTGAGCATCCTAACAAGTTTTCTCATTCCTATCGCTGTGTTTTCTTTTTTGTTTTTCTTGATTTATCAAGTTGTTCCAAATCGGAAAATCAAAATAAGGTCGTCTTTGGTTGCGGCAATAATTGCCGGAGCGGCATTCCAGATTTTGCAGTATTACTACTTCAATATTCAAATGTCCATATCTGCCTACAACACTATTTATGGCAGTTTTGCCGTATTGCCATTGTTGTTGATTTGGGTAAGAATGAGTTGGATGATTGTTTTGTTCGGAGCCGAATTAGCTTTTGCCATCGAACACGAAAACGATTTTATTTCTTCTCGACAATCTCGTCAACCATTCCGTAAGCCTTAGCCTCTTCAGCATTCATCCAAAAATCGCGATCGCCGTCGGCAACAACTTTTTCATAAGGTTGTCCGGTGTGATAAGCAATAATTTCGTACAATTCTTTTTTCATTTTTTGAATTTCGCGAGCAGCAATTTCAATATCCGAAGCCTGACCTTGAGCACCTCCCAAAGGCTGATGGATCATCACTCTTGAGTGTTTCAACGACGAACGTTTATTGGGCGAACCTGCACACAACAATACTGCTCCCATCGAAGCCGCCATACCCGTACAAATTGTTTCGATTTGCGGTGAAATAATCTGCATCGTATCGTAAATTCCCAATCCCGAATGAACAGCGCCACCCGGCGAATTGATATAAATTTTGATGTCGCGACTTGCATCCGCAGATTGCAAAAACAGCAACTGTGCTTGAATAATATTCGCCACATCATCGTAAATCGGAACACCCAAAAAGATGATACGCTCCATCATCAAACGTGAAAACACGTCCATTTGCGCCACGTTCAACTGACGCTCTTCGATAATCGTTGGCGAAATATAATTGTTCGAAATGGATTCGAAACGGTGTAACGCCAAACTGCTGATACCGGCGTGTTTTAGGGCGTAGTTGCGGAATTCTTGGCTATTCTTGTTCATTTTTTCTGTTTTTTCCTACAAAGGTACGAAAAAATTTAGAATTGGCAAAATAAAAACTCTACTCTACAAGTAGTGTGCAATAGTATGATTATTCTCAATACGCTGAATTAAGTATATCGTAGTACCGTTTTCAGAGTATTTGGTAAAAAAGGCATACCAAGTGGTTCGAGGATTAACTTTGAACGCTGCGTAGTGCATATCTTTTTCGTATTGGTCAAAATATACAGAAGCAGGCTTGTGTGGAAGTCTGTGTAAACTTGTTTTAATGTTTGCAATTAATTCATCAACATATCCTATCGCTGATTCCTCAAAACCAAAATATTCTTTTTCGTAAAGAATAGGAACAAGGCTGTCTAAATATTCCTGCACTTCTGGTAAAATAATTACTTTCATTGCTTTTCTAATCGCTTGTCTGCAAAAAATTTACGAATAGACACATGCATTCTTTCTCGAAACTCCTCCATCGAAATAGCTCGATAAAAATCATCATCTGGCTCGAGAATTCTTTGTTCTCTAACGGGTTTTGTCAGCTCGGGTATACAGCCGTGCGTACCTTGATTAGCGTAGCCGTAAGCCACTGTTGGTTCGCTTGCGATGTTGGTTTCAATCGGTTCGTCGTAGTTGTATTTTTTTGGTTTCATAACTTTACTTTTATTTCACAAAGTTACGACAAAAAATTGAAACCTGCAACATTTTTACACTTTTTAACATTTCACAAAAAAGGCAGGTCGAAAAACCTGCCTTTGTGCCACATCGGCACGGACGTGGACGTCCGCATCAGCGGAAGTTAAGCATTTACAGATACAAGTTCCTCCATAATATCAAATTCATTATTAATCATATTGTGTTCTGGACATAACGGTATTATATACCAACTATTATCATTAGAACCAACTTTTTTCACATGAGCACCGACTAAATTTGTACCTGTAACATCGTTACAATGTGGATGTGCACAAATCGCAAGTTTTTTCCCCGTTTTTGTTTTCCAATACTCAATCCAAGAACTATACCCACTTGGAGGAGGATTGTCCGAAGTTTCGTTTAAATTTTTAACTTTAACCATTGTTTTTATTTTTTTTGTTTTTAATTGTTTTTTTTCATTGTAGAACACAATGACGTTGATGTGTGTAACCTAATCTTTTGTTTTATTTTTTATCCAGGAAACAATTCCGTAGATTATTATAGTTACTATTCCTATGACAATTACGAAAAAACCTCTTTCTAAAGGATGCATATCTGCTTTATTGGCAAAAATATTTTGTGTTGTTGCAAGAATTAGTAACGCAGTTGTAATTAGATATCTTTTTTTCATGGTTTTTATTTTTGATTTTATTTTATTGCTGTACCGATTAATTTTTGTTCACATACGCACATAAAAAAAGCGTGGTACTTTTCAGTACTCCGCTTACAGAGGTATTTGACGAAACCCACAAAGGCAGAATAAGTAAAAGTCCACGCCTTGCGTGAACATTTTAGCTTAATCTCTCCCTCACTTAAAAATCGTCAAATTTTCTGTAAGAAAGAATAATCTAAAATGCCTTTTTCAATATTTTCAAGATGTGCGTATCAGCACGTTTATTTTACCATAGGCAAGTTTTTTATTTTATATTAATTTTCAATTAGCAAACGGATTGCGGATCAAGTCCGCAATGACGATTTACTCTTCTCCTTTTTTCTTCGACTTCTTTACCTTTTTCTCTTCCTCTTTCACTTCTTTTTCTTCTGCTTTTTCGGCTTTGTCATGCTCTTTTTTCAACATCTCCACATAATCGTCGAAATCTATTTTTTTATTGGAAATTTTCAATTCGGCACGCAATACGTCTGAAACTTTCATATCGTAAACCATGTCATAAACCTGTTTGGTTTCCTTTTGATTTTGCATCATCGTTTCCGCAAATTGGTCGATACGTCTGCGACCTTCCTCATCCTCGGGAATCGGGAAATACTGCGAAACCACGTGATTGATGTAATACTCTTTCACATCATTTCGGTCAACTTTAATGTCGTGCGATTTGATGATTTTGGCTTCAATCAACTGCCATTTCAACATATTGCGATATTTGTCGTAATCGGTGTTGATTTGTTCTTGCGTGAGGTCTTTTTCGCGATTGGAAACAAACAACCAACGTTTCAGAAAATCGTCAGGCAATTCGAATTCTGTACCCTCCACAACGGCTTGGATGGCATCTTGCGTGAATTTGCGATCCGCTTGCTGCTGATACATTCTTTCACCTTCTTTGCGAATACGCTCGCGCAATTCTTTTTCGGATTTTACGTTGCCTTCGCCATAAACTTTATCGAACAACTCTTGGTTGAGTTCGGCAGGTTTGTCGCCATCTTTGAAGCGTTCACGCAAATTGTCAACGGATTTTTGAACCATGTCATCTCCAACAGAAATTTCGTAATTGGTTACTTTAATTTTAGACAAATCCAATTCAAATTCAGGTGCAACAGCGATTTCGAAATGAAACGTAAAGTCTTTTGCATGGTCGAAATCCGCTACTTCATTATCTTCGGCAGGAATGGGTTGTCCCAAAACTTCCAGTTTATTGTCCTCAATATGTTTGTTCATCGCATCCGACAAAAGTTTGTTCACTTCATCAACCAATACCGCTTTTCCATACATCTTTTGAACCATTCCAAACGGTACTTTTCCAGGACGAAACCCCGGAATATTGGCTTTTTGCTGATAGCCCGTTAACGTTTTTTTGACTTGCGTTTGATAGTCTTGTTCTGCAACTTCAATCGTCAATTTCGACGTGAGGTCGGTTAATTTTTCTTGTTTTACATTCATCATTATACAGTTTTAGGTGCAAAGGTACAAAAAATAAATCAAAAATCCAAAATCCAAAATCTAAAATGTTGCTTAAATCAAAAAAAACTCTTATCTTTGCGGACGGAATTAGTTTATAGATACCAAAAAAATCAAAAATGAGCATAATCAAAACCACCGCCCTAAATGTCTATCAAAAAGACAACCTCGTTCTTTCCGATGTGAACATCGAAATTCACCCCGGCGAATTTGTTTATCTGATCGGAAAAACAGGAACAGGAAAAAGTTCGTTGCTTCGAGCATTTTATGCCGATATTCCGATAAACGAAGGCGAAGCGGAAATTGCAGGTTTCAATTTAAAACAGATTTGCAAAAAACAAATTCCGTTTTTGCGTCGAAAATTGGGAATTGTGTTTCAAGATTTTCAATTATTATCCGACAGAAATGTTCGAAAAAATTTAGAATTTATTCTGCAATCTACGGGTTGGAAAAATCAAAATGAAATCGACGAACGCATCAACGATGTGCTTTCAAAAGTCGGTTTGGAAACCAAATCGTACAAAATGCCACATCAACTTTCGGGTGGCGAACAACAGCGTGTTGGAATTGCTCGCGCACTTTTGAACGATCCCGAAATTATTTTAGCCGACGAACCAACGGGCAATTTAGATCCCGATACTTCCGAAGAAATCATCCAACTCTTGATTCAAATTTCAAAAACAGGGCGCGCTGTAATCGTTGCCACACATGACTTTATCATGATCAGTAAATTTCCATCGCGGATTTTAGTTTGCGATCATGGGAAGGTTTTGCATCAGCAACTTTAAGGGTTATGAGTGATGAATTATCTGAAAGTGTTGAAAAAAAGCCCCACAGAAATGAAGTGTCCCAAAAAAGTTAGACAAAAAACTTTTAGGGAGCACTTTTATGAAAACAAGAAACTATCGCAAGTACACACAAGAAGACAAATTAGAAGTTATTCGACTGTATGAAAAAGGTTACGGAGGTAAGATCATAAATTGTAAAACCGGCATTTCAACAGATCCGGTTAAGTTATGGATACGGCGTTATCGCGAGTTTGGTCTGTCGGGCTCTGATAGGCTTGTCAATCAGAGGCTTAGCGATAAAGTCAAATCAGAAATCGTTTGGCAGATAAGGAATAAATGCTTATCTTTACAATCAGCATCCATAGCGTACG
>JAIRRI010000118.1 GCA_031256055.1 Bacteroidales bacterium | reverse complement strand
TTTGGCTTCAGCAAATGCAACATCCAACCAATCTCTTGATGTGAAACAAACAGGCAATGGAATCGCTCCGATTTTTGGCGTTCACTATAGAGTTTGCGGTTTTGATTTTGCTGCAAAGTACGAATTTAAAACCAAAATTACGCTTACGAATGAAACCAAAGAGGATGCTACAGGTATGTATCCCGACGGGAAAAAACTTCGCTCGGATGTACCCGCTATTTTGTCGTTGGCAGGAAGTTATGATATTACCCCGAATGTGAAAGTATCGGTAACTTATCTACACCATTTTGAAAAGCAAGCAACTTTCGAAACTTGGGTTCCTACTGATGACGATTATCTCGGAGGGTTCATAGCACAACGTCAAAAATTGATCAACGGAAACACCAATGAATACAAGGCAGGCGTGGAATGGAAACTGAATGACAAATTAACACTCAGCACTGGATTTCAATACAGCGACGTGAATGTTTTTGATACTTGGCAAAACGATATTGCTCATAATTTAGATAATTTCACCGTAGGATTAGGTTTTGCTTATCGCATAACCGATCGTTTAACGCTTAACTTCGGAGCGATTAATACATGGTACACTCCATCGTCCGTCACAGGTGTTGCAGGTGGTGTTATTCCTTACAAACAAACCTATGATCGCACCAACAGAGCGATTGCAGTGGGGGTAGATTATCGTTTTTAATTTTAAATTAAAGGAGGTCGATATAACAAATTGATAATGTAGGGGCGCAGAATTCTGCGCCCTTTTTGTACAAAAAAGTTATCAACAGCCCCCAAAAATCTGTTAATAATTCGTATCTTTGCACTATGGAAATTATTAATGCAAACACGAAACGAACGGTAGGAAAATATATCCGTGCAACACAACCGCAAACATTTATAGAACAAGGAAAATTGCCACCTCAGGCGTTGGATATGGAGGCAGCAGTTTTAGGGGCTTTGATGCTTGAGCAAGACGCTCAAAACGAGGCGATAGATATTGTTAAGCCTGAGTATTTTTACAAGCCTGAAAATCGCACGATTTTTGAAGCAGTTTCTATACTTTTTAATGATGGGCAACCGATTGATATTTTGACGGTAACCAACAAACTACGCGAACTCGGCAAACTTGATGAGGTCGGCGGTGCTTACTATATTTCGCAGTTGACCAACCGTGTGGCTTCAACGGCAAACACGGAATATTACGCGCGAATTGTATCACAAAATTACATCAAACGCGAACTTATTCGGATTTCGGCAGACATCACGAAAAATGCGTATGACGAAACTGTGGATGTTTTGGATATGCTTGATGAAGCCGAAAAAGATTTGTTGACCATCGGCGAAAAAAGTTTTCAGAGTGGCTATTCGGATATGAGTACGTTGGTTCGCAAAGCGATTGATGAAGTGAAATCGGCACGTTCGCACGAGGATGGAATTAGCGCAAATGCAGTGCCTTCGGGCTTCACATCGTTAGACCGAATAACGAATGGCTTTCAAAAATCAACGTTGATTATTTTGGCAGCACGTCCTGCGATGGGAAAAACGGCGTTTGCCTTGTCCATAGCAAGAAATGTAGCCGTTCAACAAAAGAAAGCGATTGCATTTTTCTCGTTAGAAATGTCGGATATAGAATTGGTAACACGTTTGATTTCCAGCGAAGCCGGCTTGAATGCACAAAAACTCAAGACCGGAAATCTTCAAGATTACGAATGGACACAACTCACTACAAAAATTGACGGATTAGCGAAAGCGCCCATATTTATTGATGATTCAGCCGCTTTGAATATGTTTGAATTGCGTGCAAAATGTCGCCGTTTGAAACAAAAGTATGACATTCAGATGGTGTTTGTAGACTATTTGCAATTGATGCAAGGAAGTGCCGACACGCGCGGAAACCGTGAGCAGGAAATCAGTAAAATTTCGCGACAATTGAAAGCGTTGGCGAAAGAATTGAAAATTCCCGTGTTGGCGATGTCGCAGTTGAGCCGTGCGGTGGAAACCCGCGGAAACAGTAAACGTCCGCAACTTTCCGACCTTCGCGAATCGGGCGCAATTGAGCAGGATGCAGACATTGTAATGTTCATCCATCGTCCTGAATATTACGGTGTAACCGAAGATGAAAGCGGAAATTCCATGCTCGGAATGGCGGATATTTTGTTGGAAAAACATCGTAGTGGACCTACGGGCACAGCACGCTTGAAATTCATCAAAGAGTTTGCCAAATTTGATAATCCCGATTATTCCGATACGCATGTAGGTACATTCTCGTCAAGCGACACCATCGCGCCAAACGATGCGTTTGAAGGACGTTCGTTTGTTACGTTACAATCTAGTTTGAACGATTCCATGCCGGAAGACAATAACAGCCCGTGGTAAATGATTTTTTCGCCTCAACATTATAGAATTTCCGATGAGCCCATGAAGCCATTCATCGATGCCGATGAAATTTGGAATATGCTTCAAAACACGCGATCTACGCCTGAAAGCGTGCAACGTGTAATTGAAAAATCCTTGCAAAAAAACCGCTTGTCGTTGGAGGAAACCGCTGTTTTGATCAATGCTACCGATGAAAAATCTATTCGCTTAATCAAAGACGGTGCAACACAACTGAAACAGCAAATTTACGGCAATCGTATCGTACTTTTTGCACCGCTTTATATCGGCAATCAATGTGTGAACAACTGCCAGTACTGCGGGTTTCGCGCGTCGAACAAAGAGGCAGTGCGTGTAACATTGTCCGATGATGAAATTGTGAACGAGGTGAAAGCCCTTGAAGCCAATGGACAAAAACGCTTGATTTTGGTGTATGGCGAACATCCTCATTACAATGCCGAATACATTGCGCATACCGCACGTTTGGTGTATGCAACGAAACACGGAAACGGCGAAATTCGTCGCATTAATATCAATGCTGCACCATTGGAAATCGAAGGATTTCGAACAGTGAAAGAGGCTGGAATCGGCACATATCAAATCTTTCAAGAAACCTATCATTCAGAAATTTATAAAAAATATCATCCAAGTGGGAAAAAATCCGATTACGATTACCGCTTGACATCTTTGGATCGTGCACAAGAAGCGGGTTTGGACGATGTTGGAATTGGTGCACTGTTCGGACTTTACGATTGGCGTTTTGAAGTAATGAGTTTAGTGAGACATGTGAACCATTTAGAAGCCTGCTATAATGTAGGTCCACACACGATTTCGTTTCCACGTGTTCAGAATTTTTCGGAAGCCAATATGTCGGATGAATACAAGGTCAGTGATGCGGATTTTGTTAAATTGATTGCGATTTTACGCTTGGCAGTTCCTTATACAGGTTTGATTTTGACGGCTCGAGAACCGCAAGTTATCCGTGATGAAGCCCTAAAATACGGCGTTTCGCAAATGGATGGCGGAACCAAACTCGAATTAGGCTCCTATTCCGATACCAAAAATGAAACGCAAGATTTAAATCGCGAACAATTTCAAATCAACGATAATCGCTCATTACAGGAAATCATGAACGAGTTAATCGAAAACCAATATCTACCGTCATTCTGCACGGCATGTTACCGAAAAGGCAGAACAGGCGAGCATTTTATGGAGTTTTCCGTACCCGGTTTCATTAAAAAATTCTGCACACCAAATGCTATTTTGACCTTGGCAGAATATTTGGAAGACTACGCCAACGAAGCCACAGCGCAAAAAGGTTGGACGTTGATTGAACACGAAATCGAACAAATTGACGACGAAAAAACTAAATCCCAAACGCGCGAAAAAATCGCCCAAATTAAGCTTGGTAAACGGGATTTACAGTTTTAAAATGTAGGGGCGTATTGCATACGCCCCTTTTTACATTTGTCATAAA
>JAIRRI010000182.1 GCA_031256055.1 Bacteroidales bacterium | reverse complement strand
ATCCAACCGGTAACTCTTTTGATCGCGATCCCGACGGCACGCCAAATGGTGTTATTCGAGCAGGAGGAAGCCGATTATTGAAGAGTTTCAGAAACTCAAGAGAAGATAATGTACCATTTGAAGACGAAGTACAAGGCTATCTCAAAGGACTTCAAAACTACGCTCAAAAAGGCATTACCAGTATCGGCATAGCCGGAAGTAATTCCATGAAAAGGTATCAAGTCCTTCGCGATTTGGATGCTCCCGTTCGCATGGCCATGATGTATTCCGTAGGAAACGAAACCGCACTTCGAAATTTGGGTATTCAGAGCGGCTTTGGTGATGATCGTTTGCGTATATCGGCGATCAAGGTTTTTCACGGCAATTCGATGAGCGGAAACACCTGTTGGGTATCCGAACCTTTCGAACATCGCCCCGGTTATTACGGCATTCCGCCATCGCGTACACAAGCGGAATTGGATAGTTTGTTTCAAGAGTTGCACAACGGAGGATTTCAAATTGCCACCCACTCGAATGGAGACCGCGAAATAGACATGACACTCGCGGCTATCGAACGTGCACAGGCAAACAACCCACGTCCCGATCCGCGCCATCGCATTGAACATGCGAGTGTGATGACTTTACCGCTTCTCGAACGTGCGAAAAAAGCCGGTGTTATACTTGTTTTCCATTCTTACATGTATGAACACGGCGACAAGTTGGATGTTTATGGCGAAAAACGACTCGAAATGGTTCATCCTTATCGCACGGCTATTGATATGGGTATTCTCGTGGCTGGTCATTCTGATTCGCCTGTTGCAACGGCTTGTCCGATGTTGTGTATTCATGATATGGTTAATCGCAGAGGTGAAAATGGCAAATTGTACGGAGGTAGTCAGCGCATTACGGTTGAAGAAGCCATCAAAGTTTGGACACTTGATGGTGCTTATACAACGTTTGAGGAACATGAAAAAGGCTCTATTACACCCGGAAAATTAGCCGATTTTGTTGTGTTGCGTAAAGATCCGCGCAAAGTTGCGGTTGAAGCTATTAAAGACATCGTTATTGATGCAACTTATATGGGCGGAAAAAACGTGTGGCAAGCCCCATAAAGGGTGGCTTCGACAAGCTCAGCCACCGACCGCTCCCTGAGCTTGTCGAAGGGAGCCTGTCGAAACGACCATATACCGTTCGCCAACTGTAAAACTATCAAACAATAAACTATAAAACTATAAAACAATAAAACAATAAAATTATGAAAACAAATCAAAACCAAATTAAAAACATGAACGCAGTTGGTTCATTTTTCAACAAAACCTTCTCTATGTTTGGGAAGACACTTATGGGGCTTTTGCTCTTAGTATTTTTGGCAGGCACAACGCATGCTCAAACTATTCGCTACGTTAAATCCGGAGCAACCGGCGACGGTTCTTCATGGGCAAACGCTTCGGGCGATATACAAGAAATGCTTGACGGTGTACGAGCAATGATTGAGGCTGAAGAAATCACAAGCGGACAAGTATGGATTGCAGCTGGTTTGTATCCTCTTGACGCAACTTTGACTATGCGAGAAGGCGTTAGCATCTATGGCGGCTTTATCGGTACCGAAACCTCCATCGATCAGCGCCAAAAAAGCGATTTGAACGAAAATGGTGTTTTAGAACCATGGGAATTTACCAACGCAACCGTTTTGAGCGGGCTAACTGAACGAACAGTATTAAATCAAACCGCTGCTTTTACTGTTGAAACTACATTTGACGGTTTGACAATTACAAGAGGCTACTCCGACAATAATGGCGCAGGAGCAATTATCAGACTAAATGGTACATTGCAAAACAGCATCATTACCGACAATCACATCTACAATACAGCTGCCACTTCCGAGCGATTTGGTGCCGGAGTGTATATGAACAATGGCGGAACATTAGCGAACAGCCTTGTTTTTTTCAACACAGCTACTGTTACAACGGTTTACAACAATCCTGAAACCGGAGTTCCGGGTGGTCACGCACGAGGAGGCGGAATATATGCTTCCGGAACTTCGTTGATAATTAATTGCTTGATTAGTCTTAACTTTGCTATAACCGAAGGAACAGGAAATGCAGAAGGCGGCGGCGTTGCAGTTACATCGACCAGTAGTCTCAATAGTCGTTTTATCAACTGTGTTATAGTTGATAACGGAGTAATGGCAACCGGATCCGGTCAAGCTCAAGGTGGTGCAGCTCGTCAAGGCGCATACATCAACTGTACGTTTGTAAACAATACTGCGGAGGATGGTGCAGGCGGACCATACAGCATTTCGGCAGCCAACTTGAACATCGTTAACAGTATTATTTGGGGTAATGAAGCACCTGCAAATCCGCAAACCAGTGGTGCAACGATTACGTATTCTGCCGTTCAAGGCGGACATGAAGGCGAAGGCAATATCAACCTTGCAGCCGGTAACACCGGAACCGGTCCAAATTTTGTCGATCCAATGGAAGACAATTATCGTTTGAGATCAAGTTCACCTTGTAGAAATGCAGGTAGCAATGATGTTGAAAATCTTCCTGATATTGATTTTGATGGCAACGCGCGTATTTTCGGTGCAATTGTAGATATGGGTGCATTTGAATGGAATGGTAAAGTTTCTGTAACTTTCGCAGTAGTTGGCACAGGCGGAACGCTTTCGGCAACTGTTGACGGTACAGCAATCACGTCGCCTGCATTGGTTGATGAAGGCAAAATCATTGTATTCACAGCAACTCCGAGCGAAGGAAATGTCGTAGAGGAGTGGAAAGTTAACGGCGAAGAAGTTTATGGCAACACGTCTAACACTTACACCGTTGAAAGCATCGCCAGAGCAACTGCGGTAACCGTATCTTTTGGTCAAGGAAATGCCAACATAGGAGATTTTTTAAAAACCAATCCGTTATTGGTATGGACAAACAACAACATGCTACACGTTAGCGGACTTACCATAGGCAAACTATGGAGCGTATATAACATTTCAGGTAAATTGGTATATCAAGGTATAGCGAAAAGCGACGTGGAAAGTGTAAGCCTACCGATACATGGAATGTACATCATTCAACAAGGCGAAAGTTCGGTTAAAACAGTATTTTAATATTTGTTTGAGATTAAAAAATCGAACACGTAGGGGCGACGCATGCGTCGCCCCTACATTGTTTTGATGAAGATTTTTCCCTGCCATATTAATTTTTTTTGTACCTTTGCAACATGCAACCAACCATACGAAAAGCCATCAAAGAAGATTGCCCGCGACTTTTAGAGTTGATACGGGAGTTGGCTGTGTACGAAAGGGCTCCCGATGAAGTAACCGTAACTCTACAACACTTTGAGGAAAGCGGCTTTGGCAAACACCCTGTTTGGTGGGCTTTTGTTGCCGAAATTGATGGCGTGGTGCAAGGTTTCGCTCTTTATTACATTCGATACAGCACTTGGAAAGGACAACGTATGTATCTCGAAGATATTGTTGTAACCGAAACCATGCGTGGAAAAGGCTTGGGAACTGCACTATTCGAACGATTGCTCGAAGAAATGCACGAAAAAAAATTAAACGGCGTCGTGTGGCAAGTATTAGAGTGGAACGAACCGGCAATCAAATTCTACAAAAAATACAACGCAACATTCGATTCCGAATGGGTCAATTGCAGTTGTAATTGAAAGCGAAACGCAATGTGTTTCGCTTTTTTTTGTAACATTTTTCAAACAAATTGTTTTTTTTGAAATATTTTTCAAATGAAAAATTATTTTTTTTTGCACTATAAAGTAACAACAAAATGGTAATTTTGCCGCAACAAATTTACGGAAATAAAACAATCAAACATAAAAACAAAAAACTATGAAAACAACTATCAAATTTTACAACTTGTTGATGATTGCGGCATTCATGTTCGCATCCGGTTTTGTGGCACAAGCGGCGGCGCAAAACAACGGTCAACGATTTGCATTAGACCGCGTGCTTATTGTAACAGAAGCCGGAGTAATCAACGCCGGCTCGCCTCCGAATCTCGGAATTTCCATCTCAAAAATCGAACTGCTAAATCCGACCAAAACCATCGCCGATGCCAAGGATATTTTTTTGATCTATCTAGAGAAATCGGGCGAAGAAGAAGTGAAAAAAGCCATAGATATTTTGAACAAAAATCCTCTCATCATTTCTGCCGAACGGGATTACTATCATTCGGAAAACAATGTTACGCCTAAAACTCCGAACGATCCGAGATATGGCAGCCAATGGCATCTTCGGGCAACAAACGCCATAAACGCACCACAAGCGTGGGGCATCACCACCGGTAGTAAAAACGTGGTAGTTGGAATCATGGATTCCGGATTGGACTACGATCATGAAGATTTGCGCGACAATCTCTGGATCAATCCAAATCCCAACCAAACCATCGGCAGCACAACTTATGTGAACGACATTCACGGCTGGAATTTTTCAGAAAATACGGCAACTCCGCCACCGAGCGGCACGCACGGCACACACGTGGCAGGCATCGTTGGTGCGAGAGGAAACAACGGAACGGGAGTTTCCGGCGTGTGTTGGAACGTGAGTTTGGCGATGTTAGCCATTCAGGCCAGCAGTTCAAATGCCGTTAGAGCGTTGGAATATGCAAATTTTCATGGTATCAAGATTGCACAAAACAGTTGGGGCAGTTATGGTAGCCCAAACCTTGCGCTTTACGAAGCCATTCGTAATTACAATGGTTTATTTGTGATCAGCGCCGGAAATTCTGCCGGAAATCTTGACGCTGTGGATAATTCAGGAATGCACTATCCGGCGGGATATTGGCTCGACTTGCACGGCTTTGGACCCGGACTTACGAATATGATCACGGTAACATCATCAACCAGCAGCGACGGAGGTGCGGGTAATTATGGAGCAACCCGAGTGCATATTGCTGCTCCGGGCAACTCTATTTTGAGTACACACCCCATGAATGCGTCTCCTCCGGGTTATACAACGATGAGCGGTACATCTATGGCTGCGCCTGTAATATCGGGAGTTGTCGCCCTGATGACGGCAGCTCGAGCCGATTTAACCGATTTGCCGGATTTAAGTCCTCAACAAATCATTAAAGTTTTAATGGAAACCGTGCGGAAATTACCTGCATTTACAAACAGATGTATCGCCGGAGGAATTGTGGATGCTCATGCAGCAGTTGTGGCAGCTTTGACCTATTGCACGGAATGTGATAATGACGGTTGCCCGGAATGTCCGGAAATGCCGGAAATACCGAGTCTTCCGCCGGGTACTTGTGAAATTTGCGAAGAACTTAATTGCCAAGATGTGCATGTTGCAGGCTTATCGCTAAACCGATCTACGGCAAATATAGCCGTTGGCACTACCGTTCAACTAACAGAAACCGTTCTACCAAGCAGCGCCACCAACAAAAATGTAACATGGAACAGCAACAACACCGATGTTGCAACCGTAAGTGAAACGGGTTTGGTTACGGCTGTTTCCACAGGAACGGCTATGATTACCGTAACTACGGAAGATGGCGATTTTATGCGTATTTGTATGGTAACCGTATTGCCACCCGGGCAAGGCGTTCGTTATGTTAAAACAGGTGCAACCGACGACGGTTCTTCGTGGGAAAATGCTTCGGGCGACATACAAGCCATGATCGATGCTCAACAAGTTGACGGTGGGGAGGTATGGATTGCAGCCTGTGAATCCCCGCTTGCGGTAAATTTGACGATGCGAAACAACGTTCAGGTGTTTGGCGGATTTTTCGGTAACGAAATTGATGTGAACGAACGTCAAAAAAGCGATTTGGATGGAAACGGAATCGTAGAACCTTGGGAATTTACAAATGCTACCATTTTAAGCGGTCAAAATGCACGTACGGTATTGAGCCAAACCGCCGATTTCGCTGTTGAAACCGTGTGGGACGGCATAACCTTTACCAAAGGATTATCCGACAATAACGGAGCAGGCGTAAGTATCCGAACAAATGGTAAATTGCAAAATTGCATCATCACCGATAACCACATATTTAACACAGCAGCCACTTCCGAACGTTATGGCGCCGGAGTGCTCGTGAACGGCGGAACATTGCAAAATTGTAAAATTTCAAACAACACGACTACCGTTAACGGCACCGGAGCTGCACGTGGAGGCGGAATTTACGCTTCGGGAAATGCTCGAATAATCAGTTGCTTGATCACCGGAAATAAAGCCATAAGCGGCGGTGGAGTGTCGGGAGATGCGGAAGGCGGTGGAATTGCGGTTACATCAACCAATAGTCTCAACAGCCATTTTATCAACTGTGTTATCGAAAATAATGAAGCGATCATTTCAAGTGGAAGCGGTCAAGCTCGTGGCGGTGCTACTCGTCAAGGCAGATTTATCAACTGCACGTTTGTTGGCAACAAAGCAACGCATAATGCAGGCGGGCCGTACAGTGGTTCGGCTTCCAACCTGAACATCGTAAACAGTATCATTTGGGGCAACGAAGCACCCGGTGCAAACCCGCAGGTTCTTGGCGCAACAATGACGTATTCCGGCGTTCAAGGCGTATTATTTACAGGTACTGGCAATATCAATTTGGCTGCAGATAACGATGATCCCGAAGGTCCGAATTTTGTTGATCCGGAAAACGGAAATTATCGTTTGAAGGCAGGATCGCCTTGTATCAATACAGGTAATACCGGAATCAGCAACCCCGGTCTTCCAAGTACCGATTTCGACGGCAACGATCGAGTTTACGACGATGCTGTAGATATGGGCGCATTCGAGTGGAACAACGAAGTTACAATTACCTATTATGTGGTAACTGTAAACGGAGGAACAGGCAGCGGCAGTTTTGAAGAAGGCGAAATCGTAAACATTCAAGCCATACCGCCAAGTGGGGAGCAGTTTGTAGATTGGACGGCAGATGGTGTAACATTGGAGTATCCAAACCACGCAAGCACAAGTTTCGCAATGCCTGCAAATGATGTAACGCTTACGGCAAATTTTGAACCGATTCCACCAAATTACCACGAAATCACCGTAACCCACACAGGCAACGGCACTGCAAACGCCAATGTTCAATCAGCACCGCAAGGCCAAACCATCACACTGACGGCAGAACCTCAAACCGGAAATAGTTTTGTACGCTGGAAAATCATCAGTGGCAACATCACGCTTTCAAGTACAACCACAGCAATCGCAACATTCACAATGACGGATGAACCCGTTGCAATCCATGCAGTTTTTGAGCATATTTGCGTATGGGAGTGGATAGAAACGACTACTGCAACCTGCATAACAGCGGGCGTGGAAACAAAAACTTGCACAATTTGTGCCGAAGTTGACGGTACTCGCGAAATAGCAGCGTTAGGGCATTCATTAGGTGCATGGACGGTAACAACTCCAGCAACCTGTCTAATAGCAGGTGAAGAAACAAGATTTTGCACTCGTCAAAGTTGCACAGAAACCGAAACCCAAGAAATCGAAGCGTTAGGACACACATCCGGATCAGCAGCGACTTGCACAACACCACAAATTTGTACGGTTTGCGATGAAATCTTAGCGGAAGCGTTAGGTCATTCATGGGGAGAATGGATAGTAACAATTCCTCCAACTGAGACAGAAGAAGGCGAAGAAACAAGAACTTGTGCGATTTGCGGCGAAACAGAAACGCAAGCCATACCCCCCATGACATCAAATGGTTGGCTTATTCTAACAGAGCAAATTCAGGTTTACCCAAATCCATTTTCAGATATTTTGAACATCAAAGATGCTGAGGGTTACACTTTACAAGTGATGACACAGACTGGTATCGTTGTGCATACGCAAAAAATAACAAACCCTCTCGAAACCCTGAAACTGCAACACCTTTCGACAGGAGTTTATATTCTACATCTGAAAAAAGATGAACAACAAAAAACAATAAGAATTGTAAAATTGTAGTTTGTCAACTTCAACAAAGCAGTTGTTCGGTTAATAATTTGGTTTGTTGTCTAATCGAACACGTATGGGCGGCCACATTGGTCGCCCTCATGCTTTTTATGAGATATTATGTCCATAATGAGGTAAGGTACATAGGTGCCATTTCTTTGCCGACCGTGAAACTGCGTCGTTTGTAAAAATCAACTTTCCCCATTTCCAATAAAAAATCCTGCAAATTATCCATAATTGCCTGTTCTAAATCCGACTCATAAACCACATCCTTTGACTTAAAGCCGAGAAATTCAAAAGTGAACGGCGATTTTATGATTTCATTTGCGTTTAGTTTCAAACTTGTTTCTTGAACGCTCTCAATAAGAGCTTCTGGATTTTTGCTCATTCCTGTTCTCTCGAAAAAGAGCGTACTGATTTGTCTTCGCAGTTCTCTGACACTCCAAGCTCCTTTAATGGTTTCTATTTCGTAAAACAACCTTTTTAGAGGGTCGTCAATTTTAAGCAGTTCCGCAATGTGTGAAAAAGGGATATTGGTAATTAATTTTGTAGGGTCAATTGAAATATGGTCAGTTGTTTGTAATTCTTGGGACGTCCCAAGAATTTGTTTGGGAAGATTTAACGATTCTTGGGACACTGTCCCAAGAATTTGAGGATAAACGGAATAAAATTGTCTAAATCGAGATAATTCTGCAACGGAGATATTTTTTAATCCTTTTGCTGCCAAGGCTTTTGATATATTTTCGAGCAGTTTTCCACCGTATTTTGCCCTGTCGTTTCCTTTTTGTTCATATTCGACGATATGATATCCAAATAGAAAATTTCGCAATGTGAGGCACGTATTTACAGACCTAACAGCGCGAGTATTTAGATATTCATGCGTTTGATATATGCTTTCAATCAGTGAAAAAAAATCGTTTTTTCCGTTAGGTTGATTGATTTCAGGTTCAGTTGTTGGCATTTTTTTCGGTGTTTTCATTGTTTTGAGAAATAAGGCGCACCTTCCATTTGAGCATTGTTGAAAGGATTGAGGATATTCCACGGTGCAAAGTTACAATATTTTTTTGAGTTGACCAATTTTTATGTGCTTTTTTGTTTGATAATTGAATACTTTATCGCTTTTTCATCAACCGTTCTCCGGTTTCATATTCCAAAATTTTATCTTCAATAAATCGTTTCAATTCAGTATTGTCCGGTGTTTGGTATTCTTGCCAAATGCGATGAATATCGGAAACGATATTATCGTTTCGAGCGATTATGAGCCGAACAATTGTCGAATAGGTTTCCAGCTCTTTAATCGTTTTTGTACACTCTTTGTAGATGATGGCTTGCTTGATATTTCCAGCAAAGGAAATGGTTGCAACTATGCAAATAGATACGAACCATTTTGCTATTTGTGAAAATTTCAAATCAAACGTAAATCGTTTCGGACTTCTCAATTTCCTTTCGGCTTCGAGCTGTTTCTCGTATTTTTCGATGAGTTGAGCTATTTCTTCGGCATGCTTTTCATCACGAATGGCGAGTTCTTTTTTGTGTTCTGCTTCACGTTTTTCCATGTTTTTGACGTGAATTTCTCTTTGGTTTTTTAGAGAACGCTCTTTAATTTCTTCTTTCATAATTTTAATATTTTGATTGGTTAAAATTTAATTCCTTGTCCTTTTTTACGTTTCTTTTTCTTGCGCTTTTCTTCTTCTTCGTCTATAGGCTCGTTGGGGCGTGTTGACAAGTAACCGCCACCTGAAAATGTGATACCGCCTATATCAATGTCAGGAATAAAATCGGCAATAGTTTCAAGGACATTGTTTAGAGTACTAGTATTGTTTTCTTGCAAGTTAGATTTTTGTGATTCTGTTTGGTCTAATTCAGTAAAGTGTTTATTGAGATTTCCGTAACTGAACTGACGGTCAATCTTTGAGCCACTGAACGAATATTCGTCTTTGGAAAATATAACGCCCTCCTTGATATCTGTATCTCCCTTTGTTTTGAAGTGAAGTAGGATGTTACGTTCTTCCAAATTTACCATCAAATCTTCCCAGCTTTTACTTTGTGGCAAACATTCTTTGATGGCGCCATAAATCTCGTATTTCACTTTCTGTTCACCTTTAAGGCGATCCGGCTTGATGTTGACTTTACCTTCCGAAAAAGTCAATCCATGTTTTATTTTCAGTTTTTTGCAAACATCTTCGTTTTTTTTGAAATCAAAACTGCTTGAAATTCGCTTACCATCGTTGTCAATACGATTAAAACAAATATGATAATGTTGATGTTCTCGGTCGAAATGACGAGCAAGCATATACTGCGTGTTTACTATTCCCATTTCTTCAAGATATTCTTTGGCAAGTTCCGTCATAAACTCGTTTGTCAATTTATCTGAATCCTCCGGCTTAAAACTTAACGAAATATGCCCGACCTTGTTTTTAACCCGATTATTCATTTTAGCTTGTAAATCGAATTCCGAAGCCATAGATTTTGTATCGTCACTAACTCCAACGGTGTCGATAATCTCAGCATCCTTTTCTTTTCCGAAAATATAATTAATTAGTCCAGAAAACGATGTTCCGCTTGTTATATTTGCTATCATAGGTTTGCTTTTAGAGAATTTATTACTAATCTGAGCTCTACAGCCAGCTCTTGACACTCGATGTGTACATCGTCGGTGTAACCTGCCTCATGTGCCTTTTTGGCAAGTTGATTCAGATTATTCCCGGTGTTGATTATGCCACGAATGCCTTTCATGTGTTCCGGCGTGATTCCGGCTTTGACTTCCGATTCCAATGCCGCTTCCCGGACGAAATCACTAACTCGTTTATTAGCAGATTCTGCTTTTGTTCGGATGATGGAAAGCTGGTCATCATCGACCCGAACGCAAAGATTTTTTTCTTTTTTTAGTCCGTCCGTTATTTTTGGACGACCACTTTTTTTACGTTTCATACGAGATATTTTATTTTTTATATTAAGGTTGTATGGAGCCCTGCGGGGTTCATATTGACTGTTTTTAAGTGCGACCATCGGGAGAACTAAGGATTTTTGCATTGCAAAAATATAACCTTGCTACTCACAATTAACACAGTTTTTAACTATGGTTTTTTATTCATTACTTGTATGAATTTTTAATTGATTTTGAGTTACCGACAACCGACATGCCTATATAGGGGGTGTCGGTATGTCGGTAGCTTTTTTACTTCTAAATTTTGTTTAATGAATAACCGCTTTCCGCATTTTTTTTCAAAATATTCTTCTCAACGGCTTGTCTAATTTTTCGTTCGGCTGAACGTTTTAGTATACCTTCTTTTTCCATTATCATCTGACACAAGTCAGAATAATTGATTTCCGATAAATTACCAAAAACCGAAGCAAACAAAATCTGTGCTTGAATGCCTAATGGTGGCAATTCACAAGTTTCGGGAAATCCTTCCGAATTTATGAAAAAACTAAACCTTTCGAATTCCTTGTTTCTGCAATACTGTGGCGATACGGTTGATGTGTTGCCGTCCTTTTTCAGAAGCATAACCGTTTCACATTTGCGTTGCAATTCCGAGCCAACGTGTCCGCGTGTCTTCTCGCTTGATGGGTTGGTATGCACCGCCGAACAAACATGTGTATTGTGCTGTTCTGCAAGTTTCATCAGCAGTGAGATTTTGCGTGAGCATTCTTCCAAGTCGTTCGTATTTTGGATTAGGTCTGCAAGTCCGTCCAAGAAAACAATCGAGGGGTTATATTTCTCAATGGCTTGTTCCAATACGGCAAACCGCTCGTTAGCAGAAAGCTCCCGAATTGAGAACGCAGTGAGGTTTTGAATTGGAACCTCAAAATTCCAATTCAAAAGCCGATGGATACGGCGGACTACGTTGTTTGTCCGTTTTCGTCCTTGCTCGGTATCAATCAGCAGAATGTTACCTTGCAGATTGCACGAAAATCCGACTTCGGTTTTTCCAAGCAGCATAGCAATAAACCAAGAAACCAAATATGTTTTCTTTGTCTTTGCATCGCCGGTTATCAGCGAGATTTCACCGGCGCTGAGCAGCGGAACATCGCCCTGCAACAGAATCGGCAATAAATCCGGAAACACTTCGTTCGCAACAACGATGTAGTCGTCGAGATTGATTTCCTTTTGCGGTTGTTTCGTCGGTTGCTCAAAATCTAAATTGAAGTCATTACTCATGGCTCGAATCCTCCATTTTTAGTAAGTTGATAAAATAGCAGTTCCCGCTTACCTTTGCTTTTGAAATGAGCGGTATCCACAACTGCATCCACTCAATCGCTTGTCCGTTCTGTCTTTCTTTTTTCAAAGTCCCTACAGATTCAGAAATCTTGGCTAATAGCGGAAAATCTTGGCTCAAACGATTGAAAAAATTATCCAATTTTTCAATCGTTTCGAAGTCAAATTTCAACTGCTCGTACAAATTCTGCGAAAATGTTTCCTTGCCGGAATGCTTTTGGTAGTACCCTCGCATCTGCCCATACTTCTGCTTTTTCATTTCCTTGACATCTTCCATCAATTCTAAAAACAAATTTAACATTTTTTACCTCCTTCTCTTTTTCCTGCTAAAGCGATTGCCAAATTCGCATCCACGACAATTTTGCGCCCCCACTGCGTAATTGCTTTGTCGATTATTCCACTCTTTTTGATACGGTTCGCCGTGGGTATGCTCGCATTGAAAATTTGGGCAATTCCACGAATCCCATAAACATATTTTTTGTCGGTGGTGTCTATCACCATTGGCGATGTTGATTTGAGGTTGTTTTCCTCTTTGAGAAGGAACAAAAAATCCTCGCCGGTCATTTGCCAAATTGGTTTGGCTTTTAGTTCTAAAAAGTTCATAATTTTGTAGTTTAAAATTTAACAATTGCCGTGCGCTTTGGCATAATGTTCGAACACTGCAAAATTACTGATATTTCATGACCCTACGAGGGGGAACATAGGGAATAGTTAAAATAAAAATAGGCTGATAAACAAATGTTTACCAGCCTAAAACAAGGTGTATTCGGGGAAGTCGGGGGACAGACTAATTTAATGACCCTTTATGAGAGAATTTCATCTATTTTTTTGCAAAAATCCTCACTAATTTCACCTTCACCTTTTACATCAAATCTATGTTTAATATAATTTTTCAGATCGATATTTAAGCGATTCAGAATAGTTTGCTCCCAATGTTC
>JAIRRI010000207.1 GCA_031256055.1 Bacteroidales bacterium | reverse complement strand
ATCTTTTAACACCCGTTCGGCACGATCAACAAAAGCAAGGTCTTCCGAAAATATATCGCTTGCAGAGCGATTCGCACCCAAACGAATATAGTCCAAATGCCATTGCCCGGCAGCCGAACCTCGGGGATCAACAGAACTTATGTTTCGAAATCGAAATTGAAATCCATCATAAAGATAATTTTGTCCGAGGCTATCCATCATTTCAGCAATCGAAATCATCACTTGTTTGAAAAATGTTTTTTGATAATCTTCTACAAGGACAAATGTTGTGTCTGTTGCGGGGATTGAATCGACTACACACAGCGGACAAAACTCTTTCAGCGTTTGCCCATTCACGCTCCAAACCACATCCCAACGACCGGTATCGCCACGAAATTCCAAAATAAATTCATCATTTCTTGACGGTGCTCGACCACGCACTGTGCTTTCCCAAACGTTGCCAAAACCGCCTCCGGGTTGGTAGTAAAAACTGAAATATATGGAATCGTCTTTCGCTAATTGTCGGGGAATTGGGCTGAAAACCGAATCCATTCGAATAGGTCGTGAGGTCAGCGTGTCTGCAGGAAACGAATAGGTTGAAGCATGTTCATATAATCGTCCGTTGGCGTCTAACGCATCAAATGTTGCAACACCTATGGTTGGTGGAAAAAGTGGAAAATTAGTATTGATAAAAACCATGTTGTCTTGCCACAACGAATCATTCGGAAAAGGTGAATGAAGCGATGAAAAGTCCTCAAAAAACGGCAATAGCAAGGGTTTTGTTGATTTTGCAGAAGAGGTCGAAGACATTTTTTTAGCATCGATTAATTTTGTATTCACTTGCAAATCTCGAAGAGCAACACCATCTTGTGCTACGATTTGGTGCGGCAATCCTATCGAAAGCGCAAGTATGCAATATCCTATTTTCAAATTTTTTCTCATATTTTTTAATCTTCTTCTTCAAACCATATGTCTTCATTTTCTTCATCTGTTTCTTCTTGAGAACTTCGTCCTGTGCCGGAAACAATGAGGTTGATATAGGTTCCTTTTCGCACGTTTTCACCGGGAGGAATATGTTGGCCGCGATAGATTTGATCAAACACAGCATTTTGGAAATAGCCGGATTGATAGGTAATTGTTCCCACAAAAAGACCTCTCGATTCGAGTAATGAAGTGGCTTGACGAAGTGACAAATCTATCAAATTCGGCATCACGACCATATCCGGCGTTGACGATACTAAAGTAACGTAAAATTTTCGTCCTCGCTTCACTGTTGCATTCGGTGCAGGATCGTGTCTCAACACAGTTCCGGGCTGTTGCGATCGGTCAAAAACGGAATCAATAATTTCAAACTCAAATCCATATTCTTTCTGCAAAGTGCCGAGTTGATTAATGCTAAGCCCTGTAAAATCAGGCACTATAAATGATTGGCCTTGTCGCGTAAATATCCTCAACGACAACAATGTCAAAATCACAATGAGTAAACTCACCCCCATCATGAGGATGATGGTTCTCCAAAATTGACGAGTTTTCCAAAAGGTTTTCATTTAGTTTTGATACAAATTTTTATGCAAAGATACAAAAAAATTGAGAATTGAGAATTGAAAATTGAAAATTATTTTTCATTCTTCATTTTCCATTTTCCATTTTTTTTCGTATCTTTGTAAAAAATTAGATTTGTGAGAAAACGAATTTTCGGATTATGTGTACTTTTAATTTGTGTTCTATTGCTTCGTGGACAAGAGCCTTCAAGTGCCGTGCGTTTGAATTCGGGCAGAAAGGTTACAAATGCAATTATTTACGGAAATTCAGGTCACAAGCCTCTTTCAGATGGTGTTTCAGGGCATTATTCGGCATCAGATTCAGTGTTGTTGGGAACAAACAATATTCGTCTTACAACCAATCCGTTTGTGAACTTATTTCGAATTGACGCCAACAGCCCTGCTTTCAACAGCGGAACAACCGAAGGATTGCGAATTTCGGACACCTTGGACTTGGATTACAATCCCCGTTTGAGCTGTTGCAACATAGATATGGGTGCTTTCGAATTTTACGATTTGCCAACCACCATCACTACCACCGGGCAACCTCGAAATATCCGCACGGTGCAAGGTGCACAGCCTGTTTTGCTTGCTGTAGCAGCAGAAGGCACAAACCTTGAATATCAGTGGCAACACAACGGATTTGACATTCCCGGACAAATATCCAACACCCTTCCACTTAGCGGAAATTGGTCAGATACAGGCATTTATCAAGTGATGATTTACGGTGTTTGTTGCAACGATACGTCAAATGAAGTCAGTGTGAAATACGATCCTTGGTCTCTCGAAAGTGGTGGAGAGTGCCCCGAAGAAGAAGGTTGGGCAAAAATTTGGGTTGGCGGACCTGGTTATTCCTTTTTGTGGAATAACGGTTCGAGAGACAGTATCATCACAGGCCTTCAAACAGGCCCTTATCAAGTCCGAATAACGGATTTAGAAAATCGAATCCTGGATTTGGATTCTTTTTTTATCAAATACTCGCCGATTGAAATAACACATTCAATTGCAGAGCCCGACAATATCGCTTGCGACAACGGAAGAATTGAAATCACCGTTTTGAATTCGGATTATGTTTATAATTTTTATTGGGAACACAACGGCGATTATTTCGACACTTTACAAAACCTCAACAACGCACCAATTGGGAACTACAAACTTTTTATAGAACGGCAAGATCATCATTTTTGCCCTTCCGACACGTTTAATTTTTCTTTAGTTTCGTGTCGATACAGACACAAAATGCCAACGACCTATATGTCTCCAAACGGCGATGGACTCAACGATTATTTGGATATTCTAAACATTGAACATTACCCCGAAAACACGGTTACGGTCATCAATTCCTACGGCGAAACAATATTCCGTGCAAAAAATTATAACAACGTAGATGTGGTTTGGGATGGACGCCGCCATGGCAGGCTTGTTCCCGATGGTGTGTATTACTACCTTGTGGAGGTGAAAGGGATTGAAGTTATGGCAGGGTGGGTGCTTATGAAAATATCAACAACGGATTAGAATTGGTAAAAAGAAAAAAATACACGTCATGTCGAGCGAAGCAAAGCGTAGTCGAGACATCCCATAGCGAGGGGATTCCTCGACTACGCTCGGAATGACGACAAAAAACATGAAAAAACAATCCTTAATATTAATCATCGCTTTTTTTTGCGTGAAAAGCTTTGCACAGTTAGGTATGCCCATGGTGCAATATTCGGGCAACCAATTGCTGTTTAATCCGGCGTGTATAGGTTTTGATGATGTATTGGCAGTAAATTTGAGTGTACGTAAACAATGGATACAACTTCCGGGTTCGCCAAGTTTGATTAATTTCAATGCGCACATGCCTACAAAAAATCACAAACACGCTTTGGGTGTGATTCTCCAACGTGAGGAATGGGGGCCGCTGGCCGGAAATTTCGGGTACGCCAACTATGCTTACAAAGTCTACTTTAGTAAACATGTATTGAGTTTAGGATTGCAAGCAGGTTTTTACAACAGTGTGCTGGATTGGACTAAAATCGAACACATCAAAGACCCTAACGATCCAACATTGAGAAAGGATCAACAATCCAACACCAATTTAGATGTCAATTTTGGAATGTACTGGCTGGCACGCAACTATTATTTGGGTTTTTCGGCAAAACACCTAATGCCTCCGAAATTGGATTTTGCAAGAGATACATTTTTCAATAAAGGATGGTATCCGCACATGAGCACGCAGTTTTTTCTGATGGGAGGATATGCCATACCGCTGCAAAACCGGTGGTCGTTGCGACCGGAGGGGTTTATACGTTATGTTCATCATACACCGCTTGCGGTGAATGTTGGGTTGCATGCTGTATATGATAATCGTTATTTTTTAGGAACAAACGTACAAACAGGGCAAAATACCGTGAGTTTTTCACTCAAAGGATTTGTCACGGATTGGCTGCGAATAGGCTATTCCTATAGTGTGTATTTTGGTGCAATTCAATCTGCACAACAAGGTTCGCACGAGATTTCGATAAATTATCAACGGAATAATTTGTGGAGAAAACAGAGAACAGTAGGTTTATTATGGTTGTAAAAAATTGAAATATGAAACGTCTGAGTTTATTGATAATCCTAATGTTTGCAATGTTTATTACATTTGCACAAAAAGTGGTTTACGTTCGCGTAGATGGCACAGGAACCGGCACATCGTGGGCAAATGCAAGCAGTTTAGAACAGGCGATGACGTTAGCAACATCGGGCGATCAAGTGTGGGTGCAGCAAGGTTTGTATTATCCTTCCGCAACTGTGCAAGTGCCCACGGGAGTGCAGATGTACGGCGGATTTTTGGGAAATGAAACCCTTTTATCACAACGCAATTATGCCGAAAACAGAACCATTATTGACGGACAAAAAAGACGCGTTGTGCGCTTGGGAAACAATGCGGTATTGGACGGTTTTGCAATTATAAACGGACATGCTCATATTGATTTTTTAGGACCTCGCGGTGGTGGCGTTTGGATGGAAAATAATGCTCGTGTGGAAAATTGTTATATTTTGGATAACACAGCCAGCGAATACGGTGGAGGAATTCATGCTGTTGGCGACGGGTTGGTGTATAACACGCTGTTCAGCGGAAACATAGCAGGAATCGACGGTTTGGCAATTTATGGTACGACGCTTGAAGTGCGAAATGTAACCATTTCTCAAAACAGCCGTTTGGGCGATCTCGCAACTGTTGATACGTTTTATTGCAACATTGCGACACCCGCTTGGATTATTGTCGGCAGACAAAGTTTTGCCACGGATAGCATTTGGCTTACGGATACGCTGCTTTGGTCAGACGCAGTAACCGTGAATACGTGCAACAAACCGTTTTATAATGGTGGCGAAGTTGGACCTCCGTCAACATTTCATGCAGATTGCCGCTCAAATCCCGATTTCAAGGGTGATTTGTTTTCGTGGTGTGCAGTGAAACGGTTTGGGGATGAACTTTGTCCTGCGCCTTGGCGGGTGCCAACAGTTCAAGATTTTATTGATTTGGATATGACGATGGGTGGTAATGGAGGAAACAATCAAAATATAGGTAATGCCGCTGTAACTGCGCGTTATCTTAACACTTGGGGTGGTGCCTATGGAGGCTACTGCAATTCGGGTGGTACGCTGGATGGCCAGGGTTTACATGCAATCTACTGGTCACAGTCACAGTTCAATACAATTTCCGGACTCCGCTTGCACTTCAGTTTCTATGGCTACGCCTCCCCGCAGATGTTGCACAGCAAAGACTTCGGGTTCACGCTCCGTTGCGTTTACACTTGTCCTCGCATTATCCTCAACCTCACAAGCGGTGAAAACACACGTACACAAGCTGTGTGCCAAAATTCGCCAATTACGCCTGTTACGCACTCTTGGAGCGGAGGAGCAGCAACTGCAACACTTGCGTGGGATGTCATTCCCGAAGGCATTACAGGCAATGCTGCATCTTTTTCGGGAACTCCAACAACGCCAGGCGTTTACAAATGGACAATTACCGCAACACACAGCGATAGCATGTGTCCGCCGAAAATAGATACCGGTTCGATTATTGTTAAACCTTCGCCTACAGCTATTACCATAGAACAAACAGGAACAATACCCACCTGTGATTCTACCATTCTCACTGCATCAAATGGAAACGATGGAACAATTTATTGGCAAAACACAAATTATAACGGTACAGACACAACAAATCCTTCTACATCTCAAATTGTGTACCACACCGGCACATACTGTTTTCGTGCTCGTTCCGATGAGGGTTGTTGGGGAGGCTCAATGTGTCGATCTGTGACAATTCACACTGCACCTTTAATTATTCGTCATCCTGATACTACAGAGCAAAGAGTTCTTGAAGGTCAAAGTAATTTTCCAGTACTTTCGGTAAGTGCTACAAGTACTCTTCCTCCACCTTTGTATCAATGGTATCGGAATACCACTAACAGTAATATTGGCGGAACACTTATCCCCGGTGCAACAAGTGCGACATACACACCACCAAATACACCTGCTGGCACGTTTTATTATTACTGTAGAGTTTCTAACTCTTGCGGAAGTGTAACCTCTAATGTGAGTGGAAAGCATACGGTTGAGCCTTTGATTATTGATGCTAATGGTTGTAATAATTTACCTCCAGGTTGGGGCGAAAGTTTGGGTGTTGTATCATTCGCTACAGACAGCATTTGGGTATTGGGCAATCAAGCTTGGTCAGATGCGATACAAACAACTGTTTGCAACAACAAAACCAATTTTAACGGAGGTAATATATGGCCAATCAACTTTAATGCAGATTGTCGCTCCAGCCACAATTCCAGCAGTTTGTTTTCATGGTGTGCTGTGAAGCGTTTTAGTCATGTACTTTGTCCTGCACCTTGGCGTGTTCCTATTCGTCAAGATTTTATTAATTTGAATGAAACTTTTGGTGGAAGCAGTACCATAATATCCGCTCCTCTTAGCAAGTATATTAATGAATGGGGAGGTGTCTTTATGGGCACTTGTTCGGGAATAGGAGAACTGAGTCATTTAAATCGATTTGGGAATTACTGGTCACAGACAGCAAATCCAGGAACACAAGGTGCAAGTAGGTTGATGCTTGACAATTGGAATAATGGAGTTGATCTGCACAATTCCACGACAAAGGACGGAGGACTTGCACTCCGTTGCGTCCGCGATACCACACCACCACTGCCTCAACAAGTAGGTATTAAAGTATACCAATATGTTCTACCTGAAAACACTCATTGGAATGTTTCTGAAGGATTCAGAGATCCTCACGTGTTCAGATTTGAGAATTCACAAGCAGGGTCACCAGGCGCATTAAGACTTAATGTACTAGAAACTATTTACTTATCACTTCCTCACTGGAATTATAGTTCCGTAGAAGTGTTTGCTTCTCACGTAGCATTTACAGGAAGTGTCCCATACAGGCTGCTTACGGCTCCTCAATCATTCAACCCTGAAAACTATACAGGATCAAACATTATGAATTATGTTCAAAACGCGTTATGGTTCAACAGGCCTTTCAGAGAGTTTCAAAATGCATCTCAGTTTACAGTACCGTTAAACCTTCTTGCTGTTAATGAAGACAAGATTAATCTGTGGTTTTTCCTAACTCCCTATAACAACACTACCAACAGCACCATGTATTTAGTAAACTCCCCTATTATTAGGCTAAGAATAAATGGTGTGGAAATACCTACTTTCAGAATAGATTAGGTTATGAACAGTGCGTAGCAATAATTAATGCGCCTCTAACCAAGTTTCGCCGGTTGAGGCTTCGACAACAATTGGAACTTTTAGTTCAAGTGCATTCTGCATTTCTGTGATAACAAGGGTTTTTACATCATCAACTTCGGTTTTCAATACATCGAAAACCAATTCGTCGTGCACTTGTAAAATCATTTTCGATTGCAGGTTTTTTTCTTTCAAACGTTTGGCAATATTCACCATTGCAATTTTAATCATATCTGCCGAACTGCCCTGAATCGGTGCATTGATCGCATTTCGTTCGGCAAATCCGCGAACGGTTGCATTCGGGCTGTTCACATCAGGCAAATAGCGCCTACGCCCGCAAAGCGTTTCGGCATAACCTTTGGTTTTCGCATCCGAAATTGCATTTTGCATATAGGCTGCAATTTTGGGATATTGCTCAAAATATTGCTTGATGATGTTTGATGCTTCGCTACGCGAAATGCCCAATTGTTCAGCCAATCCAAACGCACTCATCCCATAAACAATGCCGAAATTAATGCTTTTTGCCGAACGGCGCATCTCTTTATCCACAGCACTCATTGGCACACCGTAAATTTTTGCAGCGGTCGCCGTGTGAATGTCGTGCCCTGCAACAAAATCTGCAATCATACTCTCATCACCACTAATGGAAGCGATAATACGAAGTTCGATTTGCGAATAATCCGCCGACATCAAAATATGTTCTTTGTCGCGTGGCACAAAGGCTTTACGAATTTCACGACCTAACTCCGTACGAATCGGAATATTTTGTAAATTCGGATTGCTCGAACTCAATCGTCCTGTGGCAACAACGGCTTGATTGAACGATGTATGCACGCGTCCCGTTCTCGGATTTATTAACGCCGGCAAGGCATCCACATAAGTCGATCGGAGTTTGGCAAGCGAACGATAGGTAAGTATTAAATCTACAATCGGGTGATGATATTTCAATTTTTGCAACACGTCTTCACCTGTAGCGTATTGCTTGGAAACTCCTGTGCGCTTGGCTTTTGGATCTATTTTTAAATTTTCAAACAAAATTTCGCCCAATTGTTTCGGCGATGCAATGTTGAAATGAACACCTGCCAATTGATAAATGGCTTCTTCTGTTTTTGAGAGTTCCAACGTCAATTCCTGTGAAAATTTTTCCAACATATCGCTGTCGATTTTCACGCCTTCGCGTTCCATTTCGGCTAATACCGGGATTAACGGAAATTCGATATTTTCCAGTAGAGACGCACGGCCGTGCGTCTCTACATCATTTACCAAATCATTCGCCATGTTATCCAAAATCGGTTTCAACCGAAAGGTCATATCAGCATCTTCGCAAGCGTATTCCACCAACCATTCGATTGGTACATCACGCATGGACTTTTGGTTTGCACCCTTTTTCCCAATCAACACATCAATCGGAATCATTTCATGATTTAAGTAATTTCTCACCATATCATCAAGACCTGATTTTCGTTCGGGATGAAGTACATAATGTGCAATCATCGTATCGAAAAACGGTGTAGAAACCTCAATTCCGTAGCGACTTAGAACATTGATGTCGTATTTTAAATTTTGTCCGATTTTTAAAATATTCGGATTTTCGAAAATTGGTTTTAGGATTTCCAATTGTTTTTTGGTTTCGGCAAAATCGTCGGAACATCGCCAAAAACTGGTTGTTGGGGCGTTGCGCACAACGCCCGTACCATCATCAAAACAAAATGCAATTCCCACCAATTCAGCGTCTAAAGCGTCTATTCCTGTGGTTTCCGTGTCAAAACAAAATGCGGATTGTTGGGATAATTGCTTGGCGAATTCGGATAGGTCGGTGATTTGCGTATAATTTGGATTGAATTGGTGCGGGGTCGTTTCGACTCCGCTCAACGACCGAGATAGGTGGCTGAGCGGAGTCGAAGCCACCCCTTCCGAAGGCAAATTAAATAAATCAAATGGTTGATTTGAGATTTTTTTTTCGATTTGTAAAGACGCACGGCCGTGCGTCTCTACGGGTATTTCCGTAATTTTATTCAACCATGTATTAATCCTTCGTTCAAATGTTCGAAAGTCCAATTCATCTAAAAGGATTGTTAATTCAGCCTTTTTCGGAGGTTTGATGGCTAATTTTTCGGGTTCGAAATCAATCGGCACATGGGTATCTATCGTTGCTAGTTGTCGAGATTGAATGGCTAAATTTTTATTGTTTTCAACCTTTTCACGAAGTTTGACATTCGCAATTTGATCAGTATTCGCCAACAAATTATCCATATTGTCAAATTGCTCCAACAATTTTCTTGCCGTAACTTCACCAACACCGGGGATCCCCGGAAAATTATCCGCACTATCTCCCATTAATCCGAGCAAATCAATAACTTGTTCAGGACGTTTGATACCGTGCCGTTCGCAAACTTCTTTCACGCCCAAAGTTTGTGCAGGCTGTCCGAATTTCGCAGGTTTGTAAATGAAAATATGTTCGGAAACTAATTGCCCGAAATCCTTGTCGGGCGTCATCATATACGTTTCAAAGCCTTGCTGTTCGGCTTTTTTCGCGAGTGTTCCAATTACATCATCGGCTTCATAACCATCCACCGATAAAATCGGAATATCAAATGCTTCGATGAGTTGTTGAATGTAGGGAATCGCCTCTGAAAGTTCGTCGGGCATGGCCTCGCGATTGGCTTTGTAATCCTGAAATTCGATGTGTCGTGCTGTTGGCGCTTGTGTATCAAAACATACACCGATGTGCGTTGGTTTTTCATTTTGTAACACGTCTAAAAGCGTATTCGCAAAACCCAAAATTGCCGATGTATTCAGTCCTTTCGAATTAATTCGCGGATTTTTATTCAACGCAAAGAATGCTCGATAAATCAGAGCCATTGCGTCAAGAAGGAATAATTTTTTCATGGTAATGTAGAGGCGTATTGCATACGCCCTATGAATGGGGGCGTATGCAATACGCCCCTACAAATTATGGATTATAATGTTTCTCGAAAAAATATTGATACGCGTCCTTATTCCGCAATTTCATTAATGTTATGAAATTTTCGGCACTAATAAGCATAATTTGGTAAGACTCTTCGGGATAAGTACCAAACACATATTTGCTGTCTACCAATTCATCAAAAAACACTCTTGCAATTGATGCTGTTTGGAATGTATAAACGTGAAGCAAATAATAACCCTCATCCCAGTTGGAGCCCGAAATCTGGAGGTTGTCTTTAGCATAACTTCTGCGATTAAAGTCGGACAGTCTGGTTCGTACTATCTCTGTATTCACTTCAGGAATACGTAGGAAAATCAAGCAATAGTGCGGTGTAGTGAAGTTTTCCTTAAACATCGAAATATCAAATTCCGGTTCTTTTGCTTTGATTTCTTCCACTTGTTCGGTGCTTTGTTGCGGACGCGTTTCGCTCACACTTTCAATGTTTTCAGGCAATTGAAATTCTTGCAAAAGTTCGATTGTAGATCGAGCCAATTCCACCAGATCTTTTTCCAAAGGATATGTTCTGATGTATTGTTCCAAACTCTCAATCGTCGCATCAACACCGTATCGAGAGCTCATAGCCATGATTTCCAAAAATCTGAACCTTGGCATCAGTGCATTGCCTGGATAGCGTCTTTCGGCCTCTCTTACGTTTTCGATAACGGTTTGGTAATGACCGTCTTCATAAGCCTCAAACGTGTATCGATAAAGCTGTTCGGCTCTGAGCGTGTTTTCTTGCGCCATTTGGTGATAATTCGGATCCGTGATTTGTCGTGTTTGGTCGCTGTCCGGAAAATCTCTCACCAATAAATCTCTGTACTTTTGCATGCCTGCTCGGTTGTTCAACACCATATTCATGCGATACAGATAATAGTAGGCTTGCAATCTGTAGCCCGTATTTGGAAATCTCGCCAACAATTCTTCCAGCGTTTTGATACCCAT
>JAIRRI010000060.1 GCA_031256055.1 Bacteroidales bacterium | reverse complement strand
GTGGTTGTTGCGAATGAATTACGTGCTACGCATTCGCCGTCTTATATTACGGATCAATTGCTCGAACGTGCTGTGAAATCTGGGAAAAACGGTGTTATCGAAAGTATTCGTGCGGTGGGCGAAATTGACAGTTTGCGAAAACATAAAGATTTTATTTTATTCGCTGTTGATGCCGATATCCGCAAACGTTATGACCGTATTCGTTCACGTAAATCTGCTACAGACAACATCGATTTCGAAACGTTTGTAGAAAACGAAAAACGCGAAATGACCACTACCGACCCTACTAAACAAAACCTCAGCGAGTGCATAAAAAAAGCCGATTATGTGTTTACCAATGATAAAGACATAATTGACTTGCAGCGCGATGTAGAGAAGGTTCTTAATTCACTGTCATCTCTCTAAAGCCCATTTTAGCATATTCGCCGGATGTGAGTTTCTCTTTGATTGCAGCGAATGCATCAACGGTGTATTTCACATCTTCCAAACTATGCACGGCTGTAGGAATAATTCGCAATAAAATGATGCCTTGCGGAACAACCGGATGGGTTACAATTGAACAGAAAATTCCATAATTTTCGCGTAAATCGTAAGTTAATTGCGTAGCTTCATCCACGGTTCCGTTAAGCATAACAGGCGTTACAGGCGTATTGGTTACACCCAAATTAAATCCTTTTTCTTTCAATCCGAGTTGTAACGCATTCACATTTTCCCAAAGTTTTTCACGATATTCCGGATGTTTACGCATTAAATCCAAACGCTTTAAAAGACCAATAACGATAGGCATTGGCAGCGATTTGGCATAAATTTGCGAACGTAAGTTATAGGTTAGAAAACGAATAATATCTTTGTCGCCCGCAACAAATCCGCCAATCAACGCAAATGATTTTGCAAACGTTCCAAAATACAAGTCAATCTCGTCTTGAACGCCTTGAAATTGACCCGCACCTGCACCTGTTTCGCCAATGGTACCAACACCGTGAGCATCATCTACCAAAAAACGAAATTTATATTTTTTCTTCAATTCTGCGATGCCTTTCAAATCACCTTGATCGCCAACCATTCCAAAAACGCCTTCGGTCATAAGTAGAATTCCACCGCCTGTTTTTGCAACGTGTTCAGTAGCAAGTTGCAATTGTTTTTCGCAGTCTTTCATATCATTATGAGCAAATTTGAAACGTTTTCCCATGTGTAAACGCGCTCCGTCAATCATACATGCATGCGAATCCGAGTCGTACACGAGTGCATCATGACGATCAAGTAAAGCATCAATCGTTGAAACCATGCCTTGATAACCGAAATTGAACAAATACGCATCTTCTTTGAACACAAATGCTGCCAATTCATTTTGCAACTGTTCGTGATATTTGGTATGTCCCGACATCATTCGTGCACCCATTGGATAGCCCAAACCCCACTCTGCCGTGGCTTCCGTGTCGGCTTTTCGCACTTCGGGATGGTTGGCCAATCCCAAATAATTGTTCAAACTCCAGCACAAAACTTCTTTACCTTGAAATTTCATTCTGGCTTGAATTGGTCCCTCGAGTTTCGGGAACATGTAGTAACCATGAGCAAAATCAGCGTATTTGCCCAACGGTCCGAAATTTTCTAAACGTTTTTTGAAAATGTCCATTTGTGGTTTTTTTTGATTTAATCTGCAAAGATACAAAAAAAATCGTATCTTTGCAATAAAAAAAAGATGAACATTGCAGCACTGGTTTCGGGAGGAGTGGATAGCTCTGTTATTGTGCATCGCCTGAAAGACGCAGGTTTCGAGCCGACGATTTTTTATATTCGAATTGGTATGGAAGACGAACAAGGTTATATTGACTGTCCGTCGGAAGAAGATATTGAAATTACGACTTATATTGCGAAAAAATACGGCTGCAAATTTGAGGTGGTTTCGCTGCACGAAGACTATTGGGAAAACGTTGTGAAATATACGATTGATGCAGTTCGCAGAGGACAAACGCCCAATCCCGATATGATGTGCAACAAGATGATAAAATTCGGAAGTTTTGAGGAAAAATACGGTCATCAATTCGATAAAATTGCCACGGGACATTATGCTAAAACTACTGAAATTGCCGGCGAAATCTATCTTTCTACAGCCAAGGATAAAATCAAAGATCAAACTTATTTTTTAGGACAAATCAACATGATGCAAGTCCGAAAATTGATGTTCCCCATTGGCGATTTGCTCAAAAGCGAAGTTCGGGACATCGCACTCAGAGAGCATTTACCGAGTGCAGAGCGAAAAGACAGCCAAGGCATTTGTTTTCTTGGGAAAATCAATTACAATGATTTTATTCGTCGCTATTTGGGCGAAAAAGAAGGCTTGATTATTGACAACGAAACCGGTGAAATCCTCGGAAAACACAAAGGTTTTTGGTTCCACACGATCGGGCAACGTAAGGGTTTGGGGCTAAGCGGCGGTCCTTGGTTTTGCATCAGAAAAGACATCGAAAACAACATCATTTACGCCTCTCGTGGTTACGATCCTGAAACTCAATACGGAAAAATTGTGCATTTGCAAGGTGTCGAATTCATCACCAAAAATCCTTGGGGCGACTTTTCCGACGAAAAAGATATTACGTTCAAAATCCGCCACACACCTGAATTTACCGAAGGTAAACTTCGAAAAAACGGTGATATTTACACGATCGAATCCTCCGAAAAAATTCAAGGCATTGCATCCGGGCAATTCGGCGTGATTTATGACGAAAATTCGCAATTGTGTTTGGGTAGCGGCGTAATATTGTAGGGGCGGGGTTTACCTCCGCTCATTTTTGATTTTTGATTTGATAAATTCATTTTTTTTCGTACCTTTGCACATTATTAACCCAAAAAATAATCATTATGAAACGAAATTTAGCAGAATTTTTAGGCACTTTCTGGCTTGTATTTGCAGGTTGCGGAAGTGCATTATTGGCCGCAGGATTCCCGGGCTTTGGTATCGGATTTCTTGGCGTTGCTTTGGCTTTTGGTTTGGCGGTTTTAACTATGGCTTATGCCGTAGGACACATTTCCGGCGGACATTTTAACCCTGCCGTAACCATTGGTTTATGGGCAGGTGGACGATTTGGCGGCAAAGATATTTTGCCTTACATTTGTTCGCAAATTTTGGGCGCACTTGCCGCCGCAACAGTTCTTTTCATAATTGTGAAAGGCAATGGCTCTGAAATTGGCAGTTTTGCTGCTAACGGTTATGGTGAGCATTCACCGGGCGGTTACGGTGTAGTTGCTGCTGTTGTTACGGAATTCGTGATGACGTTTATGTTTTTAATTATTATTTTAGGCGTAACGGACAAAGCCGCATCTGCAGGTTTTGCAGGTTTAGCCATTGGTTTGGCGTTGGCACTTATTCACATTGTGAGTATTCCCGTAACCAACACATCGGTGAACCCTGCACGTAGTATCAGTCAGGCGTTATTTGTTGGCGATTGGGCACTGGCGCAACTATGGCTGTTTATTCTCGTTCCTATTGCCGGTGCGATTTGTGCCGGCTGTGTTTACAAGTATTTGAGGTCAGAACAACAATTGCAATCATAAAAAAAAGCGGAACGAGATGTTCCGCTTTTTTTATTTTATCGCAAAGTTATATCCAACACTAAACGCTATCGGTATTAATTCATTTCTTATCTCAATACGCGGATCTTTTTTCACCGCATCGTAGTTGTCCATAAATTTTTGAGATCTAATGGGCACAAACAAGCCAAAACTCCACTTGTTGCCTTTTGTTCCAATCTTGACATCTAAATTAACACCAAGCGTTATTCCGTATGAAGTCATATCATATTCCGAAGCCCCTTCAACTGTTAATACTGCATTATATCCGTAAAAAAGCATCAAATTTGGAGATACATTTTTATCGGGTAAGATTTTGTACGTTGCTCCCACGTTCCAACCAACTGATGCGAGGTTGAATCCTAATCCGCCGAATAATCCGAAGTTTTTCACGGGTAAATACTCTACTTTTCCTCCAAATCCCCCATAGTCCAATCCAAATCCAAGTCCAAGAAAGGTTCGTTGATGATCGCTCTGCCCATATATATGGTTTCCCATAAACAAAAGAACAAACATAATACACATAATTTTTGTAGCTTTGCTACGATTTGAAATTGCTGTTAAATTGTTGTTTTGTGCCATTTTTTAATCCCTTAATTCGTGTCGGGCGCAACTTTTGGTTTGATTTTGCAAAGATACGAAAAAAAAAGAAAATAGTAATGAATCTAACACCCTTCCCGAAAAGGGCATCCTGCGCACGAATTAGCGCATGTTCTTTCCGAAAACGTTGCGTCAAAAGTATAAACGGAAATCGTTTTTTTACTAGCGATGTAAATGTTTTCACCAAAAACTTGCATTTTGAAAGCAGCAGTTCCACCGCCAAGCATTTCGGCATCGAAAAGAATGGTGCGGAATTTTCCGTCTCTTCCATAACTTGAAATTCGGGGATTTCCTTTTTCGGATGTGAGAATATTTCCATTTGCCGTTTGAGCGAGATATACCGGATTGCAACAACCTGCAAATGCTCCGGCTTGTGCTCCTGATTTGCCAAACGATGTGATAAATTCGCCGTTGAGCGTATAACTTTCAATGCGATGTCTGCCCGAATTGGCCGTATAAATCGTATCGTTTATGTTGATAATATCAAACGTATAACTCGGAATGATAAAACCTACCGGACTTCTGATAAACCGCACCAATCCGCCTTTTTTAGTGTATTGAACGATGTTTTTATTTTCGGCATCGGTTACAAAAACGTAGTCTTTTGTTGTTGTGACTTTGCAATAATCGGAATTGTCGCTGCACGCTTGCCATTCGTGTTTTTTTTGTCCGTTGAACGTATACAAAATTATCTCTGTTGGATACAACACATAAATTGCCGAATGATCAACAACAATATCTCGAACACCTGATTTTACTGCAAAATCACGTTGATGGTTACCCAATAAATCAAAAACAGAAATTTTATCGGCTAATGCAATATAAATTTTATGTTCAAAAATGTAAAAACTCAAAATATCGGAATCGGCATCAAAACTATATGCCAGTTTGTAAGGCGAAGCAAACGTATCTTCTTCATTCGGAAGAGTGTTTTTTTCGTCCGATTTCATCGAATGAATGATGTAGTATCCGAAACCCGCAATTAAAGCGAATATTAGAATATTTAATGCAATATTCAAAGGTTTATTCATATCAGTCAATTTTTAAACAATATAACCATTCCGAATCTTTCAAAAGCAAGTAACCGTCGGCATAAGCCATCGGGCCCCAGCCATCGCGACCATCTAAAATGCGTTGTCTTTTAACTAAAGTCATTCCGCGTTGTTGGAGTTGATAGACGAACAATTCGCCATCGTCTTTGAAAGCAAATAAATGGTTCCCGATCACAAAATAAGGTCCTAATCCGAAACGCTCATCTGACGCGGATTCCCAAATTGGAGTGCGCAGATTGGATGGCGAATAAGCGACTAATTTTCCGCGTATTCCGCCGCCATCTTTTGGTGGAACGGTAATCACCATTTGTTCATACAAGATTGGAGTTTGCTGTTCACTCGATACACCTTCGTTCGGTCTGTGGCGATCAATCATCGTTGCAGACCATTTGCCGTTTGTGTAGTTTACTTGTATCACTGCGCCACCGGAGCCATAACCCGCTGTCATCAATATTTTATCCGACGATAATTGCAATGGTGAAGGCGCAATCACCGAAGGTGGCCAAGCCACATTCCATAACAATTTACCTTTGTCGACACTTTCGGCAGATACTCCGCAAATGCCGCCAATTCCGGCATATACAAATGTTTTTTTGCCTTGGAGTGTCATCGGCATAATGGAAGAGTGCGACATTTTGTAGTTCAATGAATTTGGCGTCTGCCAAGCAATTTCACCGGTTTCGATGTCAGCTCCGAGCATCAAAATTTCTTTTCCTGCAGGCGCTAAAATCACTTGGTTGTTTTCCACTCGCGGGCATTGTCCCGAATACCAGTGTGGCACTTCGGTTTCAAATTGGTTTTGCATGTCGAGTGTCCATTTCAGTTCGCCTGTAATTCGATCGCAACACATCACATGTCCCATCGGACCTGCGGTTATCACGTATTTGTCGGTTACTACAGGCGCTGTTCGCGAAAATCCGTGATTGCGTTTCATCGGTACGCGATACCATCTACGCCAGAGTTCAGTGCCTGTTTCCAAATCGAAACAACGCAGCATGTCCGAACTTAATCTTTCGTCATAATCGAGAATATAAACCAAGCCGTTGTAAATAACAGGAGCCGCATAGCCTTCGCCAGTTTCCACTTTCCATTGCACTGGAAAATCGGATGAAAAATTGAATGTTGTGGTTGTTTGGGCGATGTTTTTGTAATCGGTTCCTCTGAAACAGGGCCATTGGCCACGTGGAGACGAACGGTCGTGTGTCTCTACATCACCAAAACGCATAAAAAATTCGCCAATAACTACCTCATCGGCTTTTCGTGCGCCTCCTTCCGGACGATTATCTGCTCCAGGGTTTTGAATGACAATATTGCTATCGGGCGTGTAGAAATGCCAAAACACAATTGCACCGGTGAAAATTAGTACAACGAACAATGTAATGAGTTGGATGATGTTTTTTTTGTTCATTTATTAGTTTCGTTCATAAATGAAATAAGCGTAAGTCAACTGCGTTTTTTCATCGAACATTCGTTCGCTTTCCTCAATCAGCTTCCACTCGTCGTAGTTGATTTCGGGGAAAAACGTGTCGGCTTCGAAATCTTTGTAAACTACGGTCAAATAGAGTTTATCTGCTAACGGCAAAAATTGTCGATAAATCGAAGCACCGCCGCAAATGAAGTTTTCTTGATGTTCGTCACACAAATCAACGGCTTCTTGAATGGAATACGCCATTTCACAACCTTCGATTTTTACGCTCGTATCATCTACAATAACGATATTTCGACGATTTGGAAAGGGGCGAATAGGCAGTGAATAAAACGTGTTCAATCCCATCAAAACCGTATGATTGAGCGTAATTTTTTTGAAACGTTTTAAATCTTCCGACAAATGCCAAAGAAGGTCATTATCCTTTCCTATGGCGTTATTTTGGGCGATGGCGACGATGATAGATATTTGTTTCATATTTTGAATGTAAATTTAGTTAAGAGTTAAGAACTAAGAGTTATGAGTTAAGGTCTGCAATTTGGCGAAGCCACTCTTAGTTCTTAACTCTTAGTTCTTAGTTTTTATGTTTTGCGTTTTTCCTTCTTTGCAGCAGGAAAAAGAATATTATTAAGAATTAAGCGATATCCGGGCGAATTTGGATATAAATTCAAATCCGTTGGAGGGTCGCCAACGAAATGCTGATAATCTTCGGGATCGTGTCCGCCGTAAAACGTCCACGTGCCTTTTCCGTGAGTGCCATGGATATATCGCGCTTCGTTCAACGCTTTATTTTCGCCCAAAATAATCACATTGGGTTTGAGATAATTTTTGTTGAATGCCGTGGTTTGTCCCATAAATCCGTGAATGATTTGCGAATGATTTTGTGTCAACATTGTGGGAACCCAATCCCATTTCGCAGAAAATTCGAACAATGTGAAAAAATCGTTGTTTCGTGTGAGACTTCGCGGGCGCGTATCGGTTACATCAATACTCGAAATCTCGTATTGCGAAGGATTTTTAACAAGTGTAAAATTGCGAAATGCAAAGGTTTTTGAAAAATCCAATTTTTCTTGTGCATTCGGATCCATAGGGTCACCGTCGAACGGCTCTGCACAAATATCCACACCTTCCGCAGCCAAAGCCACATCAAAACTATCGGGAGCGGAACACATCGCAAACATAAAACCACCGCCTTGAACAAAATCACGAATTTTGTGCACAACTGCCAATTTCAACTGCGAAACCTTACTAAATCCGTGCCTTCTTGCTGTTTCATTCTGTAGACGAACATCTTCTTGATACCAAGGGGCATTGCGATAATTTGCCCAAAATTTGCCGAATTGTCCTGTAAAATCCTCGTGGTGCAAATGCAGCCAATCGTACATCGGAAGCACGCCTGCCAAAACCTCGTCGTCGTACACGATATCGTACGGAATTTCGGCATAACTCAGCACCAACGTTACTGCATCATTCCAAGGGAGTTTGTTTTTCGGCGAATATACCGCTATTTTCGGCGCTTTGTGAAGTTTCACAACATCCATATTGACATCAGGTTCGCCAATTTCTCGCAAGATTTGAGCCGCTTGAACATCGGCTATCACTTGAAATGAAACCCCTCGAAGTTGGCATTCCCGCTCAATTCTCGGCGAATGTTGCATCATGAAACTTCCACCTCGATAGTTCAACAACCAATCCACTTCCACATCTTGCGAAAGCACCCAATACGCAATTCCGTATGCTTTCAGATGGTTTCGCTGAGACTCGTCCATCGGAATTAAAATCATTGCGGCTTGCAAACGACAAGCCATCAGCAAAAATGCAAATAAAATGTATGTGATTTTTTTCGTCATCATTCTACAAAGATACGAAAAAAAAATGAAATTTGCAAGATTTTGGATTAGACTAAGTTTTCCAAAAACAATTTGGTTTGCTCAACTATTTGTTGTAACTTTGTAGTGTCGAAAGACAAAAACTAAAGTCGTTAGGGGCGGAGTGAAACACGCAATACTGTTGCCTAACGATTTTTTCTTTTCTCATATTATAATAACGCTCAAAAGTTGATTTTCGTATATTTTTTTCCAAAAAAAGTATCAAATTGTTAATAAGTTGTCGAGTTATCAACAATTTTTTGTATCTTTGCACTTGAATTACAAACCAAATAACCTGCCTATGGTAAAATAATGTGCTGATAATACGCACATCTTGAAGTATGCTGAAAAAAGCATTTTAGTTTATTCTTTCCACTAGAAAATTTAGCGATTTGAAGTAAAGAAAGAGATTTAAGTTGAAATGTTCACGCGAGCGTGGACTTTTTACTTGCTCTGTTCTTTACGGGTCACGCTAAATACCTCTAGTGGCGGAGTGTACTATAAGTACCACGCTTTTTTATGTAAATGTGTGTATGTGAACAACAAAATTTAGTTGGTACAACAAAACAGCCTCCTGTGAAAGTTGTGGATTAAAATCAAACTAACTAATTGTCTGCTAAAGGAGCGGACGTTAAAACAAAAAAGAAAATGAAAAAAATATTATTTACAACAGCATTATTTATTTTAGGAGCATTATTTACTTCGTGCAACAAAAACGAAATTCAGCAAGGAATTACCGCAACTAAAGATCAATTTCATTCCGTTTTAAGAATGAATACGAACAATGTTGGAGCAGTACCAATTGGTGGCGGAGGTTCAAAAAATTCGCCGTCAGGTGAACTTCAAACCATTTATTTGGATATTCAGGAACTAACACCCGAAATTCTCGAAAAAATTGAAAATGCAAACTCCATTGGATCTATTTCAGATCTTATAGTTAATTCAGGTGCTATTTTGGAATTTACTAATTTTGGAAAAAATGTTAAAGTTCAATTTGACATTCCTGTTAGAGAAGCTGAAAAAAGTTTAGACCCTGTAGTAATAGAAGCAAAAAAATATCTATACTCCAAAGGTTTTACAGAGCAAGAGCTTCAGATAATGATTGCTGAGGAGGAAGCAACCGGGTATGATTTAATTCCTCTTGTGATTTTTTTGCAGGAAACCGAATTTCCGCAAACCGAAAATCCGTTTTTTCAGTGTGCTGCAGTTGTGATTGGTGCAGATGTTATTGGGGTACCGGGACCGTCTAAAACAGCAATCAAGCAAACGTTCACTGTTTCGGTTTCAAAAGCGTCGGGACCTGTTGCAGCCGCTATCGCCGTAGGAAATTATACGCAGTGTCTATATAAAGAAATGGGCGTGCTTGCCGAAACCATGTTTGCTTCGAAAGAATTTGAGATTTTTTTAGAAAAAGAAGGGGCATTTTTGGATATGCTTTCGATAGAAAATTATTCGGAAACACAAGTATTTGCCGACTTGCTAAGCGTTACTACAAAAGCCGAATTTATAAACTGGATAGAGCATAATTTATCTTATACCAAATTTAAATCCGCGCAAGAAGCAAGCAGTTTGCATAGTGCAATGGAAAATCAACTGATTGCAACAAAAGCAAAGTTTATTTCACCAAGAATACAAAAGGATATAGAATTGTTTGAAGAACAACTCGTATTAGGGCTTGAAAGAGAGTTTGGCTATGGAGAAGACCCAAGAAGACGACCGTTTTGGGGTGAAGTAGAAGTGGGCAGTACACATATCTGGGGTTGTGTCTACAGCGTCACATACAATGTGTACGCATTCTGGATACGCGTAGGAAGGCGCACAAAAGAAGTATGTAAATGGTAAAAAGTATTGCAAATTTTAAAACAGCATTATTTATTGTTTGCTGTATGTGTTCATCCAAAGTAGCAATAGGGCAAATAAGTTTGCGTGCTTGCGTAGTGGATACAGATACAAAGCTTGCAATCCCTTACCCTACCATTGTTTCAACCCTTTCAGGAAAGGGTTTTGTGGCTAACGAACATGGTTGTTTTGAAATAAAGGTTGTGCCAAGCGATACGCTGGAAATTAGATGTCTCGGATATGATAGGTTGAGACTACCGGCTTCAGAACTATCTCAAGACGCTATAATTTATCTCGTGCCCAAGATATTCGACCTTTCTGAAGTGATCATAATAAGCCCGAGAAATCGATGGACACCTTTCCAAGGAAAGCCTTATAATTGCATTGTAAACAGATATTGCGGACTTCAGCTCAATGCAGTAGGAATAGAATATGTTTCGCTGGTTCGGTTTTCAAATGATGACTTAAAGGAACTACAACGTGTAAGGATCAGAATGAATTATGTGAAACCATTGAAACCATGCAGATTAGTTTTATATGAAATGTGTGTGTCGGGGCAACCGGGGAACACCTTGTTGAGACAACCCATATTGATAGAACCTAAACATATTAGGCGTAGAGGGAGAGAAATAGAAATAGATTTAAGCCAATATAGGATTACAGTTGAAGGGCAAGAAATTTTTGTTGGTATAGAATGCTTACCGTTTCAAGAGCAAAAGGACATGTCAATGATGGCACAACTCACGCATGTTGAAACGGATAGAATTTTAACATACCTCAGGATTTCTTATATAGACGAATTAATGTGGGCGCCTTTTGTACATGGGATTGATGATAATCCGGATTTGAAACCAAGTCTCTTAATTTCTGTAGAATACTAAAAACGCCCAGTTCAGCGGCGATTCCTATCGCGGTTGGATTATTCAAAACGTCCGAGGCTTCATGTCTCGGATGTTTTTTACTACTTAGAAATAATTAACAAGGTTTTGTTATTTCAGAAATTTTATCTATCTTTGCAGTATCAATTCAAAAACGATAGGCTATGGTACTGGTAAGTAGTGCAGAATTTGCAACACATCAAGAAAAATACTTCAATTTGGCACTCAACGAGCAGGTGTTTGTCAAAAAAGGCGAGAATACGTTTATCGTTACAAAAGCACCTGAAAAAAAATTGCTGAAACCCGATGCTGATTTTCACAGGGCACTTTCAGCAGAAGAGTTTAGAGAAAAATTAGTCCTTGTCTTGGATAAAGTGGATAAAAAATACGCCAGTCAATGCAAGTAATACTTTTACCGGAGGTACTCGAATACTTGGAAGACTTGTCTGAGGTTCTTTATGAAAAAGGATATTTCTCGTTTGAAGATACAGCATCAGAGTATGTTTTAGAATTGTACGATGACATCGTTCTGACACTACCAACACGACACCATAAACCAGCACCGCTACATTTCGACAGATACGGAGAAGATATGGATTATGCCGTATTCAGAAAGAATAAAAACACATCTTGGTACGTTTTCTTTACTTCGTATGAGGTCGAAAATCGAGTAATTTATTTAGTGCGACATATTGCCAACAATCACACTGTTGCACAATATCTATAATTTAAACAAAAAAACAAAATAATAGGTAAACACTGTATCCAGTTCAGCGGCGATTCCATTGTCGTTGGATTCTTCAAAACGTCCGAGGCTTCATGTCTCGGACGTTTTTTTAATTGAATTTTTGTGAATTTTTCTGCTTTTTGTCGTATTCGTTTTTTTTTCGTATCTTTGTAAAAAAATTAATGCCATGGAAAGTAAAGACCCCGTTCGAGTCAGTTCGGAAATTGGAGAATTAGAAACCGTTATCATTCATGCACCCGGTTCCGAAGTTGAATTGATGACGCCTGCAGACGCGCACGAAGCCCTGTATTCGGACATTCTAAACATGGACATTGCTCAAAATGAGCATGCGCAGTTATCAGGCGTTCTTTCGAAAATTTCAAACCCCTTATTTGTAAAAGATTTGTTGTCGGATATTATGAAAAATCCGATAGCACGCCAAGAAATAATCGGTCACATCTGTGGAATGGAGCCGATTCGCAATATGCAGAGTTATTTGGAATCGCGAACAACGGAACAATTGGTCAAAAACGTTATTGAAGGTGTTCAATACTCCGAATTGCAAATCAAATCCGAACAACGTTTCGCACATCGACCGCTTTACAATCTGTTTTTTACGCGAGATGCGTCTATTACGGTGAATAATCGCATTTTGGTTGCCGATATGAGTCATCCCGTTCGTTATGTAGAAACCCTTATGATGAACACGATTTACAGCCATCATCCGATTTTTGCAAATGTGGAAACCTTTTCTTTGAAAAAGCAAAATCAAGCGGCAACGATTGAAGGTGGGGATTTGCACATTGTTCGGGAAGATTTGTTTTTATTAGGTATTCATCCGCGAACCAACATGGCGGGCGTGCAAGCCTTTATTGAAACGCAAAGCCAAGTCATGCCGAAATTTCAACTCATCACGTTTGAATTGCCGACCGACCCTGCGTCGTTTATTCATTTGGATATGGCGTTTACCATGTTGAATTATGACGAATGTATGATTTATGCACCGTTGATTTTGAACGATCCCAAATATCGCACGTTGCGCACAGTGGTTGATGGTCATCATATTCGCTATCACGATGAACCCAATCTTCTGACTGCCTTGAAAAACGCGGGATTAGACCTGCGTCCGATCCATTGCGGAGGGACAAAAGAGGAATTTGCTCCGATACGCGAACAATGGCATAGCGGTGCAAACTTTTTCTGTTTAGCGCCAGGGAAAGTGATTGCTTACGGACGTAATCGCCACACCGTCGAAGCGCTGAACAACGTGGGATACGAGGTTATTCCGTCAACAGATATTATCAGCGGAAAAGTGGATTTGTCGAAAGAAAAGAAAGTGGTTGTAACGATCCCGGGTGCAGAATTGTCGAGAGGTGGAGGCGGTTGCCGATGTATGACCATGCCGATCAAACGAAAAAAAATCTAACGAAACATGTCTATCGTTGCAAGTCATTTAACTAAATTTTATGGCGCACAAAAAGCGCTCAATGACGTGTCTTTTGAAATTCCGAAGGGGCAAATCGTAGGTCTGCTCGGACCCAATGGCGCAGGAAAATCAACGTTGATGAAAATTCTCACCACCTACTTGCCTGCCGACGAAGGAACGGCGATGGTCAACGAATTTTCGGTGGAAAAAGCGCCGCTGAATGTTCGCCAACATGTGGGTTATTTACCCGAAAATAATCCGCTGTATTTGGACATGTATGTTCGTGAATATTTAGCCTTTTCAGCTTCGCTTTATCTTTCTCAAAACCTTATCAAATCTGCCGTTGAGGAGATTATCGAAAAAACGTTGCTAACGTCCGAAGCACACAAAACCATCGGACAATTAAGTAAAGGTTATCGTCAGCGCGTGGGCTTGGCTGCTGCTCTCATTCACCAACCGCAAGTGCTGATTTTAGATGAACCGACAACAGGGTTAGACCCCAATCAATTGCTGGAAATTCGTCAACTCATTCTCGAATTAGGTCAAGAAAAAACCGTGCTACTGTCTACACATATCATGCAAGAAGTTGAGGCACTTTGCGATCGCGTTTTGATTATCAACAACGGAAATTTGGTTGTAGATACGTTGAAAAAAGATGTAAAAAATATCGAACATTTGTTTCATGATGTTACGAAAGTGTAATGGCAAAATTACGCTATATCATTTTATTTTTAGGCATTGTGTTAAATGTTGGTCTGTTTGCACAAACCGAATGGCGTAGTTTTTTGCCAAAACTTGAGCCTTCAACGGATTTTTCGGTGTGGACTTCGATAAATTATAATTATTCTGTGATGCTTTATAACGCAGGAGCCGTAAATCCGATTGATTTCATATCCAACAACCGATTGTCGCAAACGATAGGTTTGGATTACGCTTCGTACACGCTGCAATACACGTTCCGCTTGCCGTTCAACACCTTGGATAAAAACAGTCCGCTGTCGAATTATTACCGATTTTCGACGGGTTATAGTGCAGAAAATTGGGAAATAGACGCCTACATTAGTCATGTTCGAGGTTGGTTCGATGTAACCGCCGACAATATTTACAAAAATCCGATAGGAGAAAATCGTGAAGATTCTCGCTATCGCAACGATATGCGAAAGTATGAGGCAGGTTTGACCGCATTTTATTTTTTAAGTGAAAAGTATCGATATTCGCATGCGATGAAATACGCCTATCAGCAAAACCAATCGGGATTTACATTTTATTCAAGTTTGAAACATAAATATCATTGGCTTCGCGCGGATAGTGCGTTTTATCCGAGTTCGATGGAATTGATCGAAAACCCGATGAATAATCTCGAACGTCTGTTTGCCTTTGAAAGCAGCATGACCTTTGGGTTTACAGGACTTTTGACGAATGGAAATTGGTTTCTTCGTGGATTAATCGGATTTGGTCCCGGTATTCAAATTCAACGCTACAACAAGGGTGGTCGAATGCGAATTCGTCCGTTTATTTCGCCTGCAGGCGATGCCAAAGTGAGCTTTGGCTACAAAACAAACGGTTTATACCTGTCGTTTAATCTTCCGTTTGACGCGATTTTCGTCTATTTACCCAATCAGACCTATTATTTTCAGATGAATCCGAGTTTCAGTTTTTCAATCGGATTTCAAATGCACGATTTAATCAGATCGGCAAATCAACGCAACAACCTCCGCAATGAATTTTAAGCACTATAAAACTTATTTGCAATTGGAAAAATCGTTGTCGAAACACACGATTGACGCCTATTTGCACGATGTTTCATTGTTGCAAACGTATTCCGAAATGCAACAAAATTCTCGAAATATCGAAACGTTTCAAGCGAAAGACATTCATCAATTTTTAGTATATTTAACCGAAATCGGATTAAGTGCACATTCGCAAGCCCGCATTATTTCAGGGCTTAAAGCGTATTACAAATTTTTGATGCAGGAAACTATCATCCAACAATCGCCGATGGACTTGATTGATGCTCCGAAATTAGGTCGAAAACTTCCCGATACGTTGTCGTTGGCGGAAATCGAGATGTTGATTAGTCATATTGATTTGAGCAAACCTGAAGGACAACGCAATCGAGCAATTATCGAGACCCTTTACGGGTGCGGATTACGTGTAACAGAGTTGGTAGAATTAAAATTGTCGAATTTGTTTTTTAAAGAAGGTTTTATTCGTGTGATTGGAAAAGGAAATAAAGAGCGGTTGGTGCCGATTGGAAACGTTGCACAAAAGCAAATTTCATTGTATCTCGAACATTATAGAAATCATCAAAACATCGCTAAAAACGCTGAAAATATTGTGCTTTTGAATTCTCGTGGTGGTAAACTTTCACGAGTGATGATTTTTTATATCATCAAAAAATTAGCCGAATTATCTGGACTTCGTAAAACCATTAGCCCACACACGTTTCGCCATTCGTTTGCTACGCATTTGATTGAAGGTGGCGCTGATTTACGTGCCGTTCAAGGTATGTTGGGGCATGAATCTATCACGACCACTGAGATTTACACGCATTTAGATCGACGATTTTTGAAAGAAACGATTGCGTTGTATCATCCACGGAGTTGATTATTCTTCATTTTTTTGTCGCAACAAAAAAACGAAGCAAAAAAAATGCTTGCTATTTTTTCTTTTCTTTTTGTGACCAAAAAGAAACAAAAAGTCTTTTGCTAAAAAAAATGTCGCACCCGTGCGACGTTTTTTAGCGATAACGTACTCACTGCATTCGTAATTTTTTACGCTTCGCCTATAAATCCAATTTTTTTCGTATCTTTGTGCATATTTTGAGTTGCCAACAGTATGAAATTTGAACTAAATAGACCAACAGATTATAGCGATGAAGCTATAATTAATGAAATCAAAAGAGTTTCTCTTATTGTTGAGAAACCGCTGACAATTTCAAAATTTAATAATAACTCAAAATACGGTGTTGATACGATTAGAAAGCGTTTTGGAAGTTGGCTACAAGCATTAAATAAGGCTGGTTTAGATGAATCTTATTTGCATTTAGAAAATCAAAAAATTTCGACAGAGGAAATTATAGAGGAGTTAAAAAAAGTATCAAAAAAACTAAATTCAAAGTCCTTTTCTAGAAAAGATTTCATTACCAATAGTGATATGAGTCAATTTGTTTTTAAGCGTGAAAACAGCTTTAATAAACTAATGAAGCAAGCAGGACTTGATATTCCTTTGAAAAGTCGGAAATATACAGATGACGATCGATTTGAAAATTTATTAAATGTATGGACACATTATGGACGACAACCAAATTATGCAGAAATGAAAAATGAACCTTCGATTGTTGGTCCAAAAGCCTATGTCATTCGTTGGGGCTCATGGACAAAGGCTCTTATTGCATTCATAGAAAAAGTTAATTCTGATATTTCCGTAGAAATTACCTCTGAAATAAAAAGTGCGGAAAACGAAAATGTAGAAAAATTAGAACATAAAAAAAACTCCAAAGAGGACCGTAGAGAAATTCCCCTTGGACTTCGATTTACAATAATTAAAAGAGATGGTTATAAATGTGTAATCTGTGGACGTAGCCCTAACACAACTTTTGGAATAGAATTCCACATTGATCATATCATTCCATTTTCAAAAGGTGGCAAAACACGTGAAGGTAATCTTAGAACTTTGTGTAATGAATGTAACATTGGAAAAAGTAACCAATTCGACTAATTCAACACCCGCGAAGCGTAAAAGTTTATGAACGCAGTGAGTACGATACTGCTAAAATTGTCAGAGCGGCAGCGGAGACATAATTTTAGCGAAGACTTTTTTTGGTTCGTTTTTTTGGTCACAAAAAAACGAACATATTATCCAATCAAAAACACAACATTTTGCTTATGCAAATCAATCGTCTGTTTCTTCCATTCCGCAACGGTTTTAGTTTGATGAATGGCATTCGATTGTGTAATATTTGCTGCAATTCCAATGTATGTGGATGGATTGCAAACACTCAAAATAGATTCGAACAAATGATTATTTCGATAAGGCGTTTCAATAAAAATTTGCGTTTGATTTTTCTGAATGGCTTGTTGTTCCAACTCTTTCAACTTTCGTTCGCGTTCTTTTTTATCAACAGGCAAATAGCCGTTGAAGCAAAAATTTTGTCCGTTCAATCCCGAAGCCATCAATGCTAAAAGTATGGACGATGGTCCAACCAACGGCACAACAGGAATGTTTTTTCGATGTGCCAATGCTACAATTGCCGAACCCGGATCCGCCACACAAGGCACGCCTGCTTCGGATAACAAGCCGATTGAACCTTCCGAAATGGTGTTTAAATAAGTTTCAATCTCACGATTATCGGTGTGTTCGTTCAACACAAAAAACGTTACGTCGTCGAAATTTTGCGTGTAACCTGCACTTCGCAAAAAACGTCGTGCAGTTCGCAATTCCTCAACAATAAAGGTTTTCAGCGTGTTGATATGCCGTGCAAAATTTGCAGGCAAAACATCCGAAACATCCGAATTTCCAATGGTTGCAGGTATGAGAAAAAGTTTGTTCATCTGAAAAAAACCACCACTTTTTCAAGCAGTGGTTTCCCGTTATTAACCTAATTATTAACTTTTATTTTCTTTTCGATATCCTCAACATACACCTTGAATTGTTTGTCGGTATCCAACAAATCCGACACGGTTCGGTAAGCGTGTAAAACCGTGGCGTGGTCTTTGTTTCCGCATTGCATACCGATGTTGGCTAACGAATATTTGGTGTGTTTTTTCGAGAAATACATTGCTAATTGTCGCGCCTGCACAATTTCGCGCTTACGTGTGCGAGAATTGATTTCGTCCACCGTAATTTGGAAATAATCGCAAACGATATTTTTGATATAGTCAATCGAAACTTCCTTGGCAGAACTGCGCACAAATTTATCAATCATATCGCGTGCCAAATCCAACGTAATCGTGCGTTTGTTCAAAATAGACTGTGCCAAAATGGAATTCAAAACACCTTCCAATTCGCGAACATTGGCAGAAATACTGTAAGCAATGTATTCAATCACATCATTCGGAATGTCTATTTCACCGTTATTTTTGATTTTATTTTTCAAAATTTCGATACGAGTGGGCACATTCGGAGCCTCCAAATCCGTTGCTAATCCCCATTTGAAACGAGATAATAAACGCGCTTCAATATCTCCCAAATCCACAGGAGATTTATCGGACGCCAAAATAATCTGTTTGCCGTTTTGGTGCAAATAGTTAAAAATATGGAACAACTGATCTTGCGTTCCCGAACGTCCTGCAAGTTTGTGCACATCATCAATCAAGAGCACATCAATAGATTGGTAGAAATGTGCAAAGTCATTTTTTTCGTGGTTTTTAGAGGCTTCAACAAATTGTTGTGTGAATTGTTCCCCCGAAACATAAAGCACAGTTTTGTCGGGAAAATTTTCCTTGGTTTGAATACCGATGGCATGCATCAAATGTGTTTTTCCCAAACCTGTCGGACTGTGCAAAAACAACGGATTGAACGATGTTTTGCCGGGGTCTTCTGCAATCGCATAACCCGCAGATCGCGCCAAACGGTTACATTCGCCCTCAATAAAATTATCAAACGTATATTTAAAATTCAAATTCGAATTAACTTTCGCTTTCATCTGCATTCCTGCACGAATCCAAGGATCCATTCGTACGGAGTCATCGGTAATCGGGATTTTAATAAACGGATTATCCAACGCTTTGCGATTGCCCGATTGTGCTTTCACTTGAAACGAATCTGTTGTATCCATCACAATACTGTATTGTAAACGCCCACCTGTGCCCAATTCACGCTTGATCACTTTTTTCAAGAGATCAATATAATGTTCTTCCAACCATTCATAAAAGAATTGAGAAGGAACTTGAATCGTCAGCACGCCTTTATCTAAATGTAAGGGTTTGATAGGTTCAAACCATGTTTTAAAACTTTTCGGATCTCCAATGTTGTCTCGAATGATGTCGAGACATTTTTTCCATACAGCTGAGTGATTGTTTTCCATGCTTTTACACAATTTTTTGTTAATTGTTTTTTCTTTCCATTCTCTAAACACCTGATTATTACTGAAAAATAGGGCAAGTGGTTGTTGTTAATTTGGTACTGCAAAGATGTGAAAAATTTTCTGAAAAAAAAAATGTTTTCTACTTGTTTTTTCAAAAAGTTTTTCGTAAATTAGCGCCAAAATTTCTCACATTATGTATAGTTTTGAAACTCAACTTAGACCTCGTTATGGCGAAACCGATCAAATGGGTTATGTTTATTATGGTAACTACCCTGCGTATTACGAAGTGGTGCGAAATGAAAGTATGCGCGGTCTCGGAACGTCGTATCCCGAAATGGAACAGCGTGGTGTAATGTTACCTTGTCGAGAAATGCATATCGAATATAAAAGACCTGCACGTTACGATGAATTGTTAACCATAAAAATGTGGTTGGTAGAAATGCCTACAACAAAACTACTGCACCGCTACGAAATTTACAACGAGCAAGGCGAACTTTTGAATAAAGGAACGACAGTGCTTGTGTTTGTCGATTCTACGACGATGAAGCCTTGTCGTTGTCCGGAATGGTTTGCGGAGAAGCTGCGACCTTATTTTTCGTAATTTTATGTTCATTTTTTTGTTGCGACAAAAAAATGAAGAACTATTTCGCATAATTTACAGCACGAGTCTCCCGAATAACCGTGATTTTTATCTGTCCCGGATACGTCATTTCATCCTGAATTTTCTTGGATAAATCAAACGAAATCTGTGCGGCTTCATTGTCGCTAACCTTGTCTGCACCTACAATCACGCGCAATTCGCGTCCTGCTTGAATAGCAAATGTTTTCAAAACGCCTGGATAGGAAAGCGCCAATTCCTCAAGTTTATTCAAACGATTGATATAGGCTTCTACGACCTCACGACGTGCGCCAGGACGCGCACCCGAAATCGCGTCGCACGCTTGAACGATAGGCGAAATCAGATTATTCATCTCACATTCGTCGTGGTGAGCGCCAATAGCGTTGCAAACATCAGGATGTTCTTTGTAGCGTTCGGCGAGTTTCATGCCGTGCAAAGCGTGTGGCAATTCGGGTTCGGTTTCTGCAACTTTTCCGATGTCGTGCAAAAGTCCTGCACGGCGTGCAATCTTCGGATTCAAGCCTAATTCGGCAGCCATAGTTGCACACAAATTCGCCGTTTCGCGGGAGTGTTGCAACAAATTTTGTCCGTAAGATGAACGGTATTTCATACGTCCAACCATGCGTACGAGTTCGGTCGGCAAATTCAAAATACCGAGATCGATACACGTGCGTTTGCCCGTCTCCATGATTTCGGCTTCGATTTGTTTGAAGGTTTTTGTAACGACTTCCTCGATACGCGCAGGATGAATACGTCCGTCCGTAACTAATTTATGTAACGATAAACGTGCTACTTCTCTGCGAACGGGGTCAAATCCCGACAAAATAATGGCATCCGGCGAATCGTCAATAATTACCTCAACGCCGGTCAACGCTTCTAACGCGCGAATGTTCCGACCTTCGCGACCGATAATTCGACCTTTCACTTCCTCGTTTTCGAGGTTGAATGTGGAAACGGTATTTTCTACGGCGTGCTCGGTTGCCGTGCGTTGCAACGTTTCGATAACGATTTTCTTGGCTTCTTTGTTGGCGGTGAGTTTGGCTTCCTCAACAATGTCGCGAATTTGGTTCAATGCTTCGGTTTTAGCATCGTCTTTCAACGTTTCAACAAGTTCTTTTTTGGCTTCTGCTGCAGAAAGCCCGGCGATGGCTTCTAATTTTTGAACTTGTTTGCCGTGAAGTCCGTCCAAATCTGTTTGACGTTTGGACAAAACCTCCATTTGTTTGGTCAAATTATCTTTGAGAGAAGTTGTTTCGTTTTGTTTGCGTTGAAGTTCTTCGAGTTTTTGATTGATGGATTGCTCTTTTTGCTTAATCGTATTTTCTTTAACTGCTACTTTCTGATTACGTTCGTTGATTTCTTTTTCGTGTTCGGATTTGAGTTGCAAGAATTTTTCTTTAGCTTGCAACATTTTTTGCTGTTTGAGGATTTCCGCTTCTTTTTCGACTTCCGCCAAAACGTTTTTAGACTTTGATTTGTTGATGATGAGTCCTACGCCCAATCCGAGGGCTAAGGTTACTACTGCTGGTAGGATAATGGTTAGTGGTTCCATGGGTTTGGTATATTATAATTGGGTTTTTACTGTGTACTATAAAATAAAAAACCGCACCTGAACTTGAGTTTTGGTAAACTCGTGTAAGTAATTCTTAGGGCTGCCATCGCGGGCAAGGTTCTACTGTTGAACAGGGTTCAAAACCAAAGGTTTGTAGCCGCCTTTTCCGGATCTGAGCTTGACCCTAAATGTAAATCTGTTGAGTTTACAAACTGAATTGTTTCAGGTGCGGAGATGTAAGTGCGTATGTCAATGAACGCAGGCTGGACTTAAAAATCTATACGTTGGCATCTAACATGATGTTTAGATTTGCCA
>JAIRRI010000168.1 GCA_031256055.1 Bacteroidales bacterium | reverse complement strand
CAGACGCTATCAATTGTGCTCCTGTCATCGAAACTGCACCTAATTCGCTCCAGTTTCCAATCCAAAAGCCACCATTTCCTCCATCCAAAGTCGGGTCGTAAGACATGTGTCTGATACCGGTTACACCGGCACAAATTGCATTGAATTGGGAAACAAGAGTTTTTGTCGTCATGTCAATTTTGAAGATAGTTCTGTTTGCGTTTGTGTTTGCCGCATAAAAATACGTACCATCAAACGTCAGAGCTCTGACCTCAGTTACTCCCGGAACCGTGAAGGTTACAGGATTCGAGCCGTCCATGTCGTACTCAGCCCAAGTTGGAGCATTGTTGGTCCATCTTGCCGAATAAAACTTGTTTCCATTGGTAGCCCAACCAACGTGTTGAGCATCGACAGCCGCAAACTGAAATGCGATGTCCCACATAGCTTTTGGTGAAGCAGGAGCAGTAGAATTGCTGATGGTTCTTTCCACTGTTGCTGTTTCGGTTGAAACGATTTCTCTTTTCGGTTCAGCCTTGTTTTCGAACAAAGTTTGAACTCGCTCGAACTGCGCGTATCCCAGTCCACATAGGAGGAATAACGCAAAGATTGTTAATTGTTTTTTCATAATTTTTTTGGTTTGGTTTTTTTGTTTCACGATGCAAAGATAGGCATTTTTTTTGAAATAGCAAATTTTTTGAAAAAAAAATGAAACCACACTGCTTTTCCGGCATAATTTGGTTATATCATTTTCTTTCTGTATCTTTGTAAAAAAGTTTACCTATGAATAGACCTTTTTTCATATATTATTCGAGTGACCGCATTTGGTTTTTAAGAAAGAATAACTTGTCTAAACGTGGCTCTTGCTGACATTTTGCAAGAGCATCCCTTTTTACTACAACTGAGAATAAGTTTCATATATCGGGTGTGCTTTCTATACCCATGAAACGAATATAAAAATACAAACCAAAAAAAATTATAGATTATGAAAACAAAATTTGTACTTTCACTGATTATTGCACTCGCGTTTGGTTCTGGAAACCTTTACGCACAGCATCTTTTTTCTGTTAGTTACAACGAACTATCACGGGAAAATGTAAACCTGATCCATACACAGGTTGCGAGATCTAACGCTTCAATCATGCCAACAATGAAAAACACAAAGGGCGAATATGCCATGTTTCTTTCGTCTGTTCAAAACACGAAAATCATTCTTTTGAACGAAGAAACCGGAGCCAACGTGGTGATAACTCCCACGAAAGAGGCTCCCGCAGAATTTGTACTACCTCTGTTTTTTATTGAAGAGTTAAGACAGTCGGCTTTGGGAAATGCCGACAGATACTTGATAATAAAAGCTGGAACTGATTTTTCAGTAAGAAATACGGCTTCTTTATCAGCCCAGACCGGAGAAGTGTTTATACCCCGCTATTTTTACGGACCCAAAGAGAATGTGAAAGAGGCACTGCCACAAGACAGACAAATCGCTCATATTTTCAAACAAAAGCCGAGACTTATCCCCGCTTTTCCTGACGACCCCGAACATTTGCTACAAACTGCTCAGTTGGAAGAAGAAATGAGCTATTATGTGTATATGTATCAATTGCCTGACGGAACTTTAATTATTTATGATGAACACTTTAATCCAAGCACGAAAAAAAATGGAGTTAATACAAGTGTTAGTGCAAATACAAAAATAGCAAGTCCATGTTGTAAAAATCTTCAATTTAACTTATCTGGCAATCTGGCCGGACAGGCATATACATCTACGTTGTACGCATTAAACATTTGGAGTGCAGAATTAATAGGCAATGTGCCTGTTGATATCAGTGTAACTCAGACTGTACTGTCGAATCCAAATGCTCTTGGAGCCTCTTACGCAACGCCAGATTGGTTTCACCCAGCAACAGAAACATGGTATCCCGCATCATTAGCAAATCAAATAGCAGGTTATAATGTAGCGCCCGGTCTGTTAGATATTTATTTAGAGATGAGCTCGACTGCTAATTGGTACTATCCGGAAACTGGTAATCCTCCAGGTAACCAAGTTGACTGGATTACTGTTATGCTACACGAAATAACGCACGGTTTAGGTTTTGCACCTGGGATAAATCGAGATGGGCGATATCTTTATGGAATATGGCGAGAAACAGGGTACGGATGGGCAACTTTTACAGATCATCCCAATATTTTTGCCCGTCAGTTGTATGAAGGTCTTTCGGGACCCAATTTAACGGACCTCAATCAATCGGAGCGGGCAGCCTTAATTGTAAGTGGTAATTTGTATGCGGGGCGTCCGGGATCACACTTATTGGCAGCCAATGGCGGAACTCGTGTAAAGATGTACGCTCCAGCTATTTACTCGTCAGGTTCAAGTGTTTCGCATTGGGATAATAGTGTAACTTTTCCAACTTTTATGAAATACTCTTATCAAGGAAAACTACATACCATTAATGAAAGAGAAATTGCCATTATGCAGGATATAGGGTGGGAATGTCCACCAATTGTTACACCAGTATTTCCACATGTACAAACGCTTTACTGTTCCGGTTCAAACATACCGCCATTGCCGACAACATCCGAGAACGGCATTACCGGTACTTGGTCGCCTGTGATTAATAATACTGTCACTACGACCTATACTTTTACGCCAACATTAGGTTGTGCAGACACTGTAACGTTGACAATAACCATAACCAATGGCTTTACAGCAACATTCGCATCCGAACCACCTATAGACATAAATTACTGTAAAGGTTCAATCATACCAGCATTACCGACAACATCGAATGAAGGCGCTACTGGTAGTTGGTCGCCGGAGATTAATAATACAGTCACTACAACTTATACCTTTACCTCAACAGCAGGTTCATGCATAAGTGCTCAGCCTGTAACGATACCTGTATTCTCCAACTTGCACGCATCAACCTTTTCCGTACCAACAACTACTTACTGTTCCGGAGCAAGCATACCACCACTGCCGACAACATCGAATGAAGGCACTATAGGTATTTGGTCGCCGGAGATTAATAATACTGTTACTACGCTCTATACCTTCACGCCAACAGTAGGATGTGGAAGGGTTGCAACGTTGACAATAAACATAAGCAATAATGTTACACCAACATTCGCACCTATAGGAACGGATTATTGTTCCGGCTCAAACATACCGCCATTGCCTACAAAATCTGAGAACGGCATTACCGGTACTTGGTCGCCGGCGATTAATAATACTGCTACTACAACCTATACTTTTACACCAATGGAGGGTGAATGTGCAAAGGTTGTGACGTTGACCATAAACATAATCAACCCTCTCGATCCGGAAAAAATAAGCACTTATCGTACTATTAAAGACATGAATACGTCTATTATGCTAGGTTTATTTTTGGATGCTGTTACCTACGATGGCGAGCCCTTGACACCCAAATATGTAGCTTCAAATGGCATTGATGGTATTTTTTGGCAAGCTGCCGATCCACAGATCAGCGTACAGAATTGGAAGTGGCCACATTATTGCAGGGTTACGTCTTGTTATTGTGAGTCGTTGGATTGGCTTCCGTCTTGGGATTGTTCTGTTCCGGGTGCATGTGTAGAGATATCAACAATAAACCGTTATGAGTTTATATATGTTGAGGTCGCTCTTTCAAGTATGTGTGGAAAGACTGATTGGGTAAAAATCAAATATTCGAGTAAGAAAGACCCCATTAGCTTCAGTATCATCCATTCACCAAATCCTGTGAACCACGAACTCACCATTGATTTTATAGAACTTCCAACACCGAAAGATGCAACGGAGACCTACTCTGTCAAACTCTTAGACCACCTTGGCAATCCTCGCCAACAAACACAATTCCGTCACAGCCACCGCGATGGCAAAGCAAATCCTGTAAAATTCAACACCTCCTTCTTGCCGCCGGGCACATACTATTTGCACGTGGAAGGTGCAGGAGAATTGGTGAGAGAACCGATTATTGTGACAAGGTAATCATCAAAGCGAGAAACCTCCATGCTACAAAGAAGTTAGTTGTGCAATACTATTGTGGAGGTTCGCACAAAAAAAGGGGCTGTATTAAATACAGCCCCTTTTTTGAAACTAACCAAATTACTGTTTCACAATTTGAATCGGAACTACTGCATTTTCCGTGTGAATGCGGAGAATGTAGCTGCCTGTTTTTAGAAACTGAACATCCAATATTCTTTGATTACCAAACCAAGTTTTCATTGTTTTTCCGTTCAACTCCAACACAACAATTTGTGTGATGGTTTTTTCGGTTTGAATGTGCAATTCGTCTTTTATAGGATTCGGATAAACTGTGAAAACTTTTTCGTTTACGACATCTTGAATTGATGAAGCCTCTGTAAAAAATACTTCAATCGTATGATCTTGCTCTACATTCCAGAAAATGTATTCGCCCTGCGACAATGCAAGGAAACTTGCTTCGCCGTCGATCAATACTTGAGTAAGTTCATAACCTTCATCAGCTGTATAGGTGAACTTTTGCTCACTGCCATTCGCTACAGTTATTTCGCCGCTTGGTGTGATCGTTCCGCCAACTCCATTCACAGAAGCTGTGATGGTGAATGTAGCAGGACTTACTGTAACTTCACAAGTGGCCGTATGTCCACCTTCTTCGGTTGTAACCGTGATGATTGCTGTTCCAACTGCAATAGCAGTAACCAAACCGTCAACAACCGTTGCAATGGTTTCGTCGCTTGACGTCCAAGTTACATTTTGGTTTAATGCTGTTTCCGGATAAACTGTGGCTATCAACTGAATGGTTTCTTCTGTATATAAGGCTACTTCGTCTTCGTTCAATTCTACAGCTGTTACCAATAATTCAAACCACAACATCGGATTTCCACCTTCCATCCAAACCCAAGGATTATCGGCATCTGTACCGAATTGCCAACCGATGCTTGTAAGGAATGCTTCGGTGAACTCAGGAATATTAAGACCGTCATAAAAATAAGAATTTTCAACAGCAGGGTTAGGCGTTACTGTGCTTTCTACGCTTGCTGCTCCAATTCTCATGGTTGACAAAGCATAACAATCTACGATAGAGTCGGATGTTTGAATTCCAAAGTCAGCCGTAAATCCCGGAATTTGCGGTGAGGAAACTCTTCTTGCCGAAAGACCCGTAACCGTATCATTCAAGGCTATCAAGCCTTTCATGTTTAGTCTTACTCTGTTAAGTTCCATTTCAAAAGTGGTAAAATTTAAGCTGGCATTTTCATTATTTTCGGAAGTCCAACCTACCACACCGCCAGCATGTGCACTGCTTGCTATTGTTCCGGTAGCGATAATGCGTCCTGTAGCATAACAATTTTGAATAGTTCCTTTTGTGTTCTGATTGGTTTCGAAACCACCAACAACACCACCTACGCGGTTTGTAGACGTAATGTTCATCTCTGAATAGCAATTCGTCACATAACAAATTGTACGCATTGAGCCTACAATACCACCAATACCGCTATTACTGGTTCTGGTCGGAATATGAATTCGTCCTCTCGACACACTGTTTCTAACTGTTGCAGTCGTACGCATTGAGCCTGCAATACCACCGATATAAGGTGAAATTGCAAATGTACTCGGAGATTCAATAACACCTTCGAAACTGCATTGATCTACCATCGCGCCGACAACACCGGAGCCCATCATATTGGCAACGATTGTGCCAACGTTAGCTGTGGCAGATGTCATAGCACTTGTAAATGTAATAGAACCGGTTACGTGTACGTTTCTGATTAAAGCAGTTCCACCGGCATCCCCTACAAGGAAAGCGACGTTGGTGCTGCTGCTATTTGCACTGATATGGGCATCTTCAATACGCAAATTTTGAATTACCGAAGCGCCGCCTGTTGTGCCGAATAATGCTGTATGTTGACCGGTACTGGTCAGGCTTAAATTTTTGATTGCAAAATTCTGACCATCCAATGTACCTGTGAAATTTGGAATTGCCGTCCAACCATTGGCATCGATAAACGGTTTCATATCAATATCGTTTATGATTTTATAGTGTGCCCAAGTTTCGTTACGGATATTATTCAACTGGCCTGCATCGCTGATCAAATATGGGTTAGTCTCACCGCCATCACCACCATCAAAGGCATCATCAAACGGTAATCTGTAGAAATTATTGGTATAGTTCCATTGCGCATCTCTAAATATGAGGTTGAAATAGCTGAATGTTCTTCCATTATCAACGGAAGTGAGTCCGGCTCCGGAAAGTATCTGCGTTCCGCTGCTTTCTACATTGTACAAGAAATCGCCATCTTCATTGTAGATGTGAAGTCTTTGAATGGTTTGATCCGATCCGGCACTAACACGTCTTGGAGCCAATGTAATAAACTCCATTTTGCTATCTACGTTAACTATGTAAGGGTTAAGCGCCGTATTGCTAAGCATGGGATAAAATGCGAGTGCGAGGTTTCCTACATCAAATCTAAGGTTTCTAACTTTATTTCCATTTTTGTCGTAGTAGTTAATTTGTCCGTATCTAGTTCCACCTTCGGTAACCAACGCTTCCATTCCAAAAATGAAGGCGTAATCATTGCCGTAGGGAATACGGTTATAGTCTATAGTTAACTTTTCGCCATGGTGAACTGCCATAAATTCGGTAACCGTTGACCATGTGATCGGATCGAACATAATAATGCCTTGCCCTCCACCCCATAGTAGTGAATACACAGGATTTTGACCGGTAATGTCTTTTAGTTTTCTTGCATTACCATCAGTTCTGGTTTCAAAATTTCTAAGATTTGTACCGTCTTCATTGATTACATGGTAGGTGTATTGATAGCAATCACAGGCTATAACGTAATGACCTACTCCGTATAAAACATCTAAACCACTTTGGCTGTATACGCCTTGTGTAAAGTTTTGATCGTAAAAATCTATGGCAATATTGAATACCTGAAATGGTGTCCAAGTTGTTGCCGGAAGTTCAATTCGTTTCCAGGAATTACCATTTGAGAAATTGAAGAATTCAATGATACCGGTGTTATTCGGTGTCGATTGGTTTAGTCCCGGTGCTCCTACATTATAAGGCTGTTCATAATGTGGAATGTAGTAATAGGCTGTGCCGTTGATGGTTCTGATATCCAACATCGGTGCATCAAATGCTACCAAATTTTTCGAACCAATTCTGTGTTCTGCTGTTTGAGTTTTTGTAGTATTTGCCGGTGTTCCTCCGGTAATACTCCATAAGCGAAATGTAGTTGTATCGGTGTTTAGTAGAACTTGATCAATTCTCGCCGGATCTATTTCATCCATTGTAATCACTCTGCGTACAGACGCATTTCTAAACGGCACAAGCAATTCCGTACTGTCGAATGTGTGAAGAAGGTTTCCTAATTCATCTACAGCAATCCATTTCATCCGTCTATTTTCAGGAGCACGCGGACCATCAAAGTAACGAATAGAAAACGTAAACTCTCTGTCTTGATTGGTTGTATAGAGTTGTTGAGTAAAATACCGCAAATTTACGATGTCTGCATCCACACCGCCGGTTCTAACCATAAATCTACGTATTTCAGCAAGTGTAGTGCCATTATAAATTGCATATTCGAGAGAATCGATGCGAATGTTAAAACCTGAGCCTGTTGTAAAACGTTGCGTTACTTTATAAAAAACCGGAGCTGCATTAGCATTGGTGTTAGCTTGATCCGTACAATTGATAAGTGTAAGGTCTTGGGCAACCACATCAAAGCTTTGAATGTTTTGAGGTGTTGATTTGTCCGGAGCGCTTAGTTTTTCGGGGTGTGAAGTCCAATTTTCATTGGTGTTTAGTCTTTGTTCGAAATTAAAATTCGAGCCGGATTCATGTTTTTTCGTTACACGTTCGATGCGTTCGCGAAAATGATCGTTGGCATAACCTACCCCTGCAAGGAGGAAAAGAGCCAAAAGAAGCGTAATTTTTTTCATAATTAATGGTTTATTTTTTGTTTGTGTCATTTTTTTGTTGTAGAGACACACGGCCGTGTGTCTCTACAAAGGGGTACCCCTTTGTGAAATTTTCGGCAAAATTACAAAAAAAAATCGAATTTACAAAGAAAATTTGCACTTTTTCTGTAAATTATTGATTTTTAAATGATTTTTTTGAAATAAACTAAAAAAAAATAGTCAAATTTATGAATTTGATAATTAAAATTTATAAATTCGACTCTTTTTTCTGCATGGATTTCAGGTAAAAATTCGGACTA